>CAMZLD010000027.1 GCA_947311635.1 uncultured Flavobacteriaceae bacterium
CCACATATAAATACCAAAAAAAGAATGTTTTTAGAAAGCAGACTTTGTCGAAATGAAACTTTTTCCTCTACTCTCGCAGGGGTAACTTCTAACACCCAAAATCCTCTCAAAGAAAAAGAAGAAGAACCTAAATCATTGCTTAAAATGGCAAATAGAGCAAGAGAAGCAGAAGAAAAAAAAGCAAAAGACGAAGCTCAAAAGGAGAGAAGTAAACTTGCAAGAAAAATAGAGAAAAAAAAAATACAAGATGTTAAAAAAGTAAAAGTAAAAGAAAAAGCAGAAAAAAAAGTAAATCATTCTAATACAAATCCTCTTAAGAATTTTTTAAAAGAAAAGCAAAATAAGAAACCTCTTGAATTTTCTCCTGTTACCAGCGTACAATCAACTATTAATGAAAATTTAGAAGCAGTACCGGAGGCATATCATTTGTGTCAAAAAGATGTAAGCAATAATTCATTAAATAACAATAATGATAAACGATTTAAAGAAGCAAGAAAACAATTTAATAAAGCAGAAAAAGAAGTAAAAAGATATGCAGGAAATGTAAGAAAAGAAGTAAAAAGCTATGCAAGCAATGAAAGAAAAAAAGTAAAAAAAGAGAGTAAATTACGATATGGAAATGTAGGGGTGATTGATCAGGATCAATATAAAAAAACAATGAGATCTATAGGGGAAATAAATGATAATATAGCAATTGAAAGTTGTGCCAAATCTGCAGGAATGTCAAATAATAAATTTGTAGAAAAAGCAATAGGAAAAGGAAAAACAAAGGATGAGGCAATAGAAAAAGCAAGAGAAGTTTATGTAAAACAAGGAAAGAAAAATCTTAAAGGTTATAAAGAAAAAATAAAGAAAACAAAGAGTAATATAGAAAATGCAAAAAAAAGGATAAAGATTCTCTCCTCAGTAAATATCTCAAAATTAAGTCCTGCACAAAAAGTTGAATTAGTGAAAAACAAGAAACTTCTTTTGGCTTCACAGTCATCAATAAAGAGCCTAAGAAAAGCAAAAAGAGAAGAACAATATATAATAAATAATTTAAAAAAATCAGATAATGCAGTTATAAACAGATTAATTCTTCAAAAAATCCCCGCAGATAAAATAGTAAAAATTGGGGTAGAAAATATAAGAAAAATAAATGCTGAAAGAATAAATCCCAAAAATGAAACAGAACTTTTAAAAGAAATTGAAAATTTTAAAAAAACTGTTTATCATAATAGAATTGAATATAGGAAACGACATATATCTCCAAAAAAACAAATGGAGATAGAGGCCGAAGTACGATATAAAAAAATGACATCTAAAAGAAAATTATCTCAAGAGGAGCTTGATATATTTCAAAAAGAAATCACACAAAATATAATTTTTGATTCTTTAAGTAGAGAAGAACAAAATTTCATATTGAGCGATAGCTATATAGAAGATATTAAAAAAATTGAAAAAGAAAAAGAACCTCTCTATGAAAGAGAATATAAAAAATTGTATAAAACTCTAAATGAAAAAGAAAAAGGAACATTAATAAATATTTTAGATTTAAAAAATTCAAACAATGAAAGTGATAAAAAATTATTAGAAGAATTTAAGAATATTCAAAATGTTGCAGGAACAAATGTAAAATTTTATAGAAAGAGAAATGAAAATGGAGATAATGAAGAGGAAATATATGCAAATATTCATGGAATTAAAGTCCAAATTCCTACAACATCAAATGGACAGTTTTCCATACATCTTCCCAATGGGGAAAATAAACAGTTTGCAACCTTTCAAGAAGCAGAACCTATTATAGAAAATATATTAGCACATCAAGTTTTTCAGGTATTACATATTGATAAATTTTTTAAAGGACAAGAAGAATATGAAGGATCTATAATTCAAATGTGTTTAAATGGTGGTAAAAATCCAATGCTTGGAAAAAATGAGAAACTTGCTAAAAATAAGAATAAAAATAAAATAATTTTTGACCCTCTCACTGCTCTAAGAAAAACAGCATATTATCTTTCAGCTCTTGGAGCAAATTTCACACCTACAAAATCGAATATTTCTAAGAAAACAAGGAATATTACAAATACCTCAGGAAATTCCCTTAGTGAAGAAGGCATTAGCAATCTTCAAAATATAGGGTTTTTAGGAAAAGATAAAAAATTTAGTCCAACAACAATGCAACAGTCTCAACAGCTCATATCTTTTATTTCTCAAGAACTGGAGGATCCTCAAACAATTACGAATCAAAAAACTCTTATAGTACACATAAAAAATTATGATCAACGAAAAAATTCTAGTTTTCTACATAAAATATCACCTGATGAAAACAATGAAGGTAACACAAATCTATATGCAATAAATATGAGTAGTAAAAAGGGAAATAAACAAGTTTTTTCTATTGAAAATGAACAAATTAAAAGGGTATAAAAATTTTAAAAAAAATTAAAATTTGACAAGCAGGATTAAAATATGCCAAACTGACATATAAAGAAATTCCATATTAATCAATTCATTATATTTATATTTCTTTATTTTTCTATATTCATATTTTTTATATATGAATATTTTTCTGTACACAAAAATTTTCTAACCCCATTTCTTATGCAAGAAAAATTTTCTCATTTTAAAAGTCTAAAGAAAATAAAAAAGAAAATAATACCAATCGCTGTAACAAGTCTCATTTCATTATTTTTATCTCAAGCTTTAGCTGCAACAGAGAAGAATGATCCTATAACTAATATTAAAAATACTCTAATAGAAAATAGAAATCTATGTATCGACTCTATAAAGGAATTAAACAATTCAAAACCTCCAATTAATTATATTTATCAAAAAACACCCCCAACAATGGAAGATAGAAAATACAAAGCACTTCTTATGAAGAATATACATTATTGTATTTCATCAATTATCATTATAAGCCATAAGAATATAAAAGCAATAAGTAAAGAAGAAGAAAAGGAAATAGATAAAAAAAGAAGAGAAATCTCTATAAAACATAATATCGATATGGAGTTCTATGATAGAAATAAACCTAATGATATAAATGGATATTATATGGAAGTTTGTTCTTCCCCTTATAAAAAGGCTTTCAATGAAAATTTCAAAAAATTAACCAGCAAAAAAAAGAATAATATTGAGCTTAAATATATGAAAGATTTAAAAGACTGTAAAGGTATTATTAAATTTTATATGGAGGATTTAGAGAGAATAATAAAAGAAAAAGGCTAAAGTGGAGGCGGAGAATAATAAAAGAAGAAGGCTAAAGTGGAGGCGAAGAAGAAAACAATAAATAATGATATATCACACATATTAGCTTTAAAAAATGAAAGTAAAAAAAATTGAAAAAATTTAATTTATAACCCCCAATAATATGAAAAATATAGGAAATAATGAGCAACCTAACATATTCACTTTAAATAAAAAAACACTAGAAAATATACTAAAAAATATACAAAAAATAACGAGAAGAAGCAGAAAAATACTACTTTCAACTTTATTAACTCTTCCAATCGCAACTGCAACAGCAAATAATCAGAATGCTCAACCACAACATTCCCCAGTTCAACCAAAGTCTGTTTTATTTGAATTTATACCACCAACGCCCATAGAAAAAAATTATTCTCCAGTTCAACTCAAAAATTTTACACCAATAAGTCCAGAAAAAATAGCCCCATTTAATTATACAGAAATGAAACAATCGAATTTTCCAATGTGTAATTTTAATACAACAATGGCTTTTTTTTACACCAAGAATGATAGAGAAAGAAATAAATTTGCAAAAAATGCATTAAAATGTATCGATGACATATTTGGAATTAATCAAGATAGTAAAAAAGAAGAAGGAGAAGAAGGAGAACTTACAAGGATTAAGAAATCTCCTCTGGCAAATTATGAGAAAACCCTTTCTTATGTAAAGAAGATGAGAAAGTTGTTAAATTCGAAAGATCCTAAAAAGCTTAATAGAGAGGATCAAAATAATATCGGAATAATTTCCAAGGAATTAAAGAAAATTAGAGAAGATACTAAATCCCATATAAATGAATGTAAATAATTATATATCACACATATTAGCTTCAAGAAATGAAAGTAAAAAATTTGAAAAAATCAATTTATAATCCACAATAATATGAGAAATATAGAAAATAATAATGAACCTAAATTCTTGAATTTTAAAAAAACTCTATTAAAAGAGGTAAAAAAAATAATGAAAAAAAGTAAAAAAATTATATTAGCAACTTTATTAATTTCTTCACCCTTAACTGCAACAGCAAATAATCAGAATTCCCAACCACAACATAGCTCAGTTCAAATAAAGTCTGTATTATCCAATTTTATAGAAAAAAAGCCCAGAATAGAAAATTATTCTCCAGTTCAACCAAAAAATTTTACACCAATAAGTCCAGAAACAACAGACCCATCAAACCTTTCAATTGATGAAATTAAAACAATAGATAATAAAATATTACAAGATATTTTAGATCAATTACAGAGAATGTTGGAAGACGAGGAGGAGAATCTTGCAAAACTTGCAATTTCACAGATGAATGAAACAAGTGAAAAAGATATTGAAAAATTTGAAAAATTTGAAGAAAAAATTCAACACATAAGAGAGCTTATAGCTGAAATATTTGTACATATTCCAATTCTTACTCCTCTTTCAAATTTTACAGAATAAAAACTTAAACCCTTCATTTTTTCATCATTTTTGATAAATATCATAAGATTTGATAGAGTTGTGATGAAGTAAAAAATCCTCACTATAACTCTATATTTCATGTCTCTTTCAGAAAAAATAATTAGCATATCATCAGAAAAAAATATTACTCTTGCTGTTGCAGAAAGTGTAACAGGAGGGAAAATTTCATCAGAATTAATAAGTGTTTCAGGAAGTTCAAAAGTTTTTACTGCTGGAGTAATATGCTATAGCGAACATTCAAAAGTTCATAGCTGTGGAGTAGATATTAGACTGATAAATAAAGTTGGTGTATATGATGAAGCTGTTGTACAACAAATGGC
>CAMZLD010000028.1 GCA_947311635.1 uncultured Flavobacteriaceae bacterium
CCATTATTGATTATAAAAAAATGCATTTATTTTTAAAAAGGTTACATTATAAATTTTAATCATAAAAAAAATTTTGACAGGCTTGTTATAGCTGGGATTACAGGGTTATGATTAAAAACGGATATACAAAATTTTTTTTATGATTAAAATTTATAATGTAACCTTTTTAAAAATAAATGCATTTTTTTATAATCAATAATGGCTTTCCCTTTTTCTAGAATATCAGCACCAATAATACCATGAACTGCATCGGCTTCATGTTGTATTAAAGCATTATTTACATGAGATAAATCTATCAAAACTAAATTGAAATTTTTCACCTTCCATGTACCAATAGTAAGGGTGTTTTTATTTGCAACTTGCGTTTTTAAACCCGTTGCTCCTGCGCCAGCTGCTTTGGTATTAGAATCTTTAGCATTCAGTTTAAAATAATCTATAAACTCAAAACCAACACAAGAATTAGAAGCGCCCGTATCTAAAATAAAAATGCCTTTAACACCATTGATTTTAGCTTTTATTTCTATGTGATTGGTGCGTGTTTTTTTACATTTTATTTTACAAAAATGGTTGCGTTTTAAAACTTTTTCTAGGCGCATAATTTTAAGAAATTTCTATAGGAAGCAATTTATTTTGACCCCAATCTGCCCAAGAACCATCGTAAATTGCTTTTTCATTATTTAGTATTTGTTGGCTTGCCAGAAATAAAATACAGGCAGTAATACCAGAGCCGCACGTAAAAATAAGCGGTTTATTTTTTATATTTAAATTATTAAAAAGAGTTTTTAGTTTTTCTTTAGAAAGAAATTTACCGTCTTTTAAAAGTGTTTTGTAAGGAAGGTTTTTACTGTTTGGAATGTGTCCGCTGCGCATATTTTTTCTAGGTTCTTTTAATACGCCATCAAAACGACCTTTGCTTCTAGCATCAATCACTACTACTTTTTGAGTTGTAATATTTGCAAGTATTTCTTCTTGATTTTTTACAAGTGAATGATTCAAATTCGCTTCAAAATTACCCAAGGAGTATTGTCTTTTTTGCTTCGGAAGGGTTTCGCAGGCAAAGCCTGCATTTTTCCAAGCAGAAAGACCACCATTTAAAACAGCTACTTGTTGGTGCCCCATTGTTTTAAACATCCACCAAGCACGTGGACTAGAATAAACACCTAAATTATCATAAATAACAAGCAGACTATTTTTATGAATGCCTAATTTTTGGGCTTCAATAGTAAATTGTTTTGCATTGGGTAATGTGTTTGGTAAATTACTTAAAGGATTGCTAAAAGTTTTTTTAATATCAAAAAAGCGCGCTTCTTTTATTTGAAATTTAGCAAATTCTGGTTGCACATTAGAAACACTTTTAATGCTCGCATCTAAAATAATAAGATTTTCATCTTTAAGGTGTTCTTTTAGCCACGTAACAGAAACTAAAGAAGGAATCATAAAACACCCGATTTTGATTCTTTTTCTTTAAGTTCTTTAACCAATTCTAAAGCATCTGGAATAACATCACTACAAAGCACAATTAATGATCCTTTTACTGCATTTTTAACAGCATAAAGAATAGCTTCTCTTTCTGAAGGAATAATCGTTGTTTTCTTATTTGAATCTTTTGCAATGATACCATCATTAAGCATTTTTATGAGCTCTTCTTCGGTTTTACCACGTAAACGCTTGTCTTGTCTAATAATAATTTCATCAAACATTTCTGCAGCAATACTTCCCATTTCATTATTATCTTCTACACGTCTATCACCAATACCTGCTATGATGCCTACTTTTACGGTTGCATCTAATTCATCTGTAAAAGCTTTTAAAGCACGCATTCCCGCGGGATTGTGAGCGTAGTCTAATAAGATGCTAAAATCTTTAAATTTAAATAGGTTTAAACGCCCAGGAGTTTGAGCTGCCGAAGGAATAAAAGTTTCTAAACCAGCTTTAATATCTTCATTACTTATACCATGTATATTTGCTGCCAATACGGCTGCCAACACATTTTGAATCATAAATTTAGCTTTTCCGCCATAGGTTAACGGAATATTTTCGGCTAGCATAATACGCATTTTCCATTCGCCTCTGCAAATGGTTACATATCCGTTTTCGTAAACGGCTGTAATACCACCTCTACGTTGTAAAGCTTTTACATGCGGATTGTTTTCATCCATAGAAAATAATGCCAAATTACAGTCTATATTTCTACGCATTTCGTATACCAAATCATCATCGGCATTTAAAACAGCATAACCATCTGGTAAAACAGTTTCTGGAATTACGCCTTTTACTTTTGCTAGTTGTTCTATAGTATGAATGCCTTTCAAGCCTAAATGATCTGCGGCAACGTTGGTTACAATACCAATATCACATTTTTTAAATCCAAGCCCTGCACGTAATAAACCGCCTCTTGCAGATTCTAATACGGCAAAATTTACTGTTGGATCTTTTAGTACAAATTCTGCACTTGCAGGACCTGTACAATCTCCTGTCATTAATAATCGGTTTTGAATATACACGCCATCACTGGTTGTATAACCTACCCTATAACCATTCATTTTTGCAATGTGTGCTAGTAATCTTGTGGTAGTAGTTTTCCCGTTGGTTCCAGAAATAGCAATGATTGGTATTCTGCCTGTTTTTCCCTTCGGAAATAGCTTATCTATTACAGGTGCGGCTACATTTCTTGGTAATCCTGTTGTGGGTGCTAAATGCATTCTAAATCCTGGGCCTGCATTTACCTCTAAAACAGCGCCTCCGGTTTCTGAAAGTGGTTTGGTAATATCTGTTGTCATGATATCAATTCCGCAGATATCTAGATCAATAATTTTAGAAATACGTTCTACCATAGCAACGTTTGCAGGATGCACAATATCGGTAACATCTTCTGCTGTTCCGCCAGTGCTTAGGTTGGCAGTATCTTTTAAAATAAGCATTTTATCTTTTTCTAAAATAGCATCTAAAGTATAACCTGCATCTTTAATTAATTTTTGAGTCAATTCATTGGTGGTTATTTTAGTCAATACATTTTCATGACCATAACCTCTTCGTGGGTCTTCATTTACTTTATCAATTAATTCTTGAATGGTAGCTTTACCATCTCCAACAACATGTGCAGGTGTTCTTACTGCTGCTGCAACCAATTGATTGTTAATTACTAATAATCTAAAATCTCTTCCTGTTATAAATTTTTCTATAATGATGGCGCCGCTTCTTGAGCTGTCTTTTGCATGTTTAAAAGCTACTAATGCATCCTTATAATTATTGATATCAACGGTAATTCCTCTACCGTGATTACCATCAATGGGTTTAATAACTAACGGAAATCCAACATAATCACATGCTTCTTCTAAGCTACGTTCTCTTTTTATAATATCACCTCTTGGAACAGCTACTTCAGCTTGCTCTAGTAAATATTTGGTATCTTCTTTATCACAGGCTAATTCTACACCAATACTACTAGTTTCACTAGTTACGGTTGCTTGTATTCTTTTTTGGTTGGCTCCATACCCTAATTGACATAATGAGTATTTATTAAGACGTATCCACGGAATCCCTCTACTTTCGGCTTCTTCAATGATAGAGCCGGTACTTGGACCTAATCGAACGTCATCACGAATTTCTCGCATTTCTTGAATATCTTCTTCTAAATCATACGTTTTTCCTTCAATTAGTGCTTCACAGATTCTAACGGCAGATTTTGCAGCAAAGCGCCCTACTTTTTCTTCCATATAAGAAAAAACAACGTTGTAAACACCCTCTTCTCCATAACCACGTGTTCTTCCAAAGCCAGTATCCATACCTGCCAATGTTTGAATTTCTAATGCAATATGTTCTATAACATGTCCGAAATGTTTATAATCGCCCAAGATTTTCGTAAGTGTCCAAAATGTTCATAATTTCCTGGGATTTTCATAAGTGACTGAGATGTTCATAAGCGTACGAAATGTTCGTAAGTGCCCAAGATGTTCATAAGTGCCCGAGATGCTTATAAGTGTCTAATATGTTCATAAGTTTCCGACATGTTCATTGGTGTTCAAATTGTTCATAAGTGCCCAAGATGTTCATAAATGTCCAAGATATTCATAAGTATCCAAAATGTTCATAAGTGCCCAAGATATCCATTAGTAC
>CAMZLD010000029.1 GCA_947311635.1 uncultured Flavobacteriaceae bacterium
GTGACAGCCTTAGAAGACTAGCAAACACTCGTACATACATGTTAAGAACATATTTATCTACATTTGAACAAAACAGAAACATTCAGTTTGGAAAAATTAAAACCATGAAAATTATGAAAACTTTAAAAAGAAACTAAAAAAAAAACCTTTGATGAAGTTTTTAAAGGAAGAAAATTAAAGAATGGGACAACTCAATATCCTCTTACAAAAATAAAATTTCCAGATTTTAAAGAAGTTCCATTATATTTCGAAAAATTAATTGTCTTAAAAATCAAAAATCAAAAAAAGAAATGGGAAAATGAAATAAAAGGAATTGAAAAAGTTATAAATGAGATAGAAAAAAGAGAGGAAATGAACTCTCTTTTTCGGGGTATACAGGAAAAAATAAAAGGAAAAATTAAGTTTCCAAAAGATATTACCGATAAAACAGGCTTAGAAGAAAGAAAAAAAGAACTTACATTTCTTTTGAATCATCTTCCAACAGTAAAAATTGTAACAGCGGAAAATGGAAATGAAAAAACAATATCAATACAAGAAAGAAGAGAGAATAGACAAAATAATAATAAACAAGTAAAGCAACAATATATTCTTCCTTCAACAAGTTTTACTGTTTTAGAAAATGGGAAAATGAGATCATATGGATCGAATGAAATTAATGCTTTTAAAAAAAATCCAGCATATCAACCTATAATGAAGAAATATGAAAAGTCTAAGAAAGTAGAATGTGCAGGATTTTTAGCCGATGATTTGAATAGAGAAATTACTTTACCAGGAACAGTTATTGCAGGAGATGCATGGAGTATGAAAGCCAATCTTGAAGCAAGTAATGTTGCACGAGAAATTGCATTTAATGAGAAAAGAGGAAAAGACTCTTTTTCTAAAGCAGATTATAGCTCTTCTACATATCAAAAGACTCTAGCAAAAGCATATGAAAAAATTGAAGAAGGATTTCAAAAAACAGATCTTCCTATGATTTTAGGAGCACATTTTATAGGTACTGCAACAGACGGAAGAAATGGAGATTTAACAAGAGCTTTCAATGATTATAAGAATAAAACAAGGTGGACAAAAAAAGAAGCAAGAAAAAAAGGGAAACCATCTTTAGCAGGGAAATTAAAACAACCAATTAAGCCATCTCCAAATTCCCATGTTTTTGCTATGCGAAAAGAATTGGTATCAGAAGTTATAGATACAAGGAAAGGTTCATTAGAAGCTCTCATAAAAAAACACTGGGAAAGAAATAGACATCCTGATGTTAGAGCAAAACAAGGGGGAACACTCGATTTAAAGTCTCCTCTTTTAAAAAATCTAAAAATAATTAATGCTAAGACAGGTGAAGTAATAGAGGCGAATTTATATGATTTTTTACACAATAAGGAAAAAAGGAGTAATTTACCAGAAAAAATTAGAATAAAAGGGATTGGAGTTCGAGATGAAATTGGAGGACCATTGAGTAGAAAAAATGGGAATTATATTACAGAAGATTTTTTAGCATTTCGACTTGCAACGAAAAAAGGAGAAAAAGCAATGTATACCTTTGTTTTTGCCGAACAGTTATATACAGAATCATTAGAAAAAGATAAAGGAAAATTTTCATCAGTACTAAATGGAATAACACTATCTGAAGTTACACTAGGAGATGAATTTAAAAAAAGCAATAAATTTAGAAAAAAATATAAAACATTATTAAAGGACTATTTAACAAAAAATAAGAAGAAAAGAACTCGAAAGCAATTAATTGAAGTAAAAAATAAAATATTGGGAAATGTTTTAGAACTTTTAGCTGATGAATTGCTCTTTTCTAAATTTCATCTTAATAATGAAGAAAAACAAGATGCTCGTTTCTTCTATTCCCATTTTTTTAATATTTCTGGATATAGTAACAAGACAGTCTTACCAATCTTTTCATCAAAAAAGGACTTAATGAACGCAATTAGTCAATTTAAAGAAACAGTAGAAAATGATACAGATAATAAACTGATAAATATAGAAAATTCTAATGAACTATTATCTATTAAAAAATTAGAGATTGGAAGAAAAGGGAAAAGAAATATTTTAGAAATAATGCAGTTTATTTTAGAAAAAAATAATTTTTCAAAAAAACGCGTACATGATCCAAATTTCAAAATAGCATTACTCACATGTCTTAATAAATTGGCAGTATATAATAAAAACTCATATTTTTCAGAAATATTTCGTGAAGTAAAAGAAAAGACTTCTCAAGAAAAACAAGAAATTTATAATATGAACTTTGCTAAATCGAGTGAAATTTATTATACAGAAGATATGTTTAATGAATTTAAAATTATTTTAGAAAATAGTAAATTGAAAAAAGAAGAGAAGAATATAGATATTGCAAATAAACTGTTTAAAAACATTCCTATTAAATATTTAAGAGATAAACTTCACTTTCCTTTTTCTGCAAAACAAATATATGCAATAGCAAACAATAATCCATACATCGCACAATCTCTTATACAAATTGCATATAGAGAACGGTATAAAGGAAAAGAAGATGCCAGAAAAAGTACTTCATTATTGGATCTAACTCTTTCATATGCTGGAGATCTTAAAGATGATATTGGAGCAGTATTTAAAAGTGGAGCATCTGCTGGTATTTTACAAATTTCTCTTTCTAAATATAAAAATAAAGATCTTAAAAAAATAATGAACATGGTTATTTTAAGGACCGATACATTAATAAAAGAAGGGATTATAACTCTTTCTCCACGAATTGAAAAAAGTTATGGAATATTTAAAGAAAGAATGAAACAAAACAATTTTGAAATAGGAAAATCAAAATTTCTTATTCGAAAAATTCTAACTCTCTCTCCTGAAATAAATTTTGTAATGGGAGCTATTATGTTAGAAAATGGGAAAAGGCAAATGAAAGCATTAATACAAAGACATCAAAAGAATCCGAATATTGATAAAGAAACAATAGGAAATTATCAAGTAGAAGCATGGAGTGGACTAAATAGAGCTCGTTTTCAGATGAAAATATCAATTCTTGAAGGCTTAATATCTAAAATAGGATTATATTCTAGTAAGGCAATGAAAGAACTAAAGAACTTGGAAAAAACAATGGAATATAAAGAAATTAAGAAATTAAGGAACCGACTAGAATATATGACAATAGCTATTCTTGATGAAATAGGTGATGCAAATAAAAATCCTAATAAATTAAGAGATCATTTTTTGAAAGTAAGCAAACAGCAAGTAATTTCCCTTGATAA
>CAMZLD010000030.1 GCA_947311635.1 uncultured Flavobacteriaceae bacterium
AATACTCATTATGTCCTCCTTGATATGAAGTCATTGCAATAGCATTTGCATCTTCTTGAATGGCAGTATTTACCACTTCTTCAACACTTCTATCATGACCTAAATGAATAACTTCAACTCCTGTAGATTGAATGATTCTACGCATAATGTTTATGGCAGCATCGTGTCCGTCAAAAAGAGAGGCAGCAGTTACAATTCGGATTTTATTTTTAGGTTGGTATGGTTTGATTTGTTCCATTAAAGGGATTGTTTTTCTTGCCTGCAAGGTACTAAATTCTTAAAAAAGAGAAAGCTCTTTTTGTAGATTATATAAATCTAAGAAACGACCAAAATTTACGTTGTTTTAAATATGAAAAATCTTCTTCAAAAGCATAAGCTTCACGTTCAAAACTAATATTTTGATAAGCAATATATGTGTTTTTGTATTTTAGTAGTTTTAAAAACCATTCCAATCCATACCATAAATAGAAAAAGAGTACTAATAATTCTAATTGCTGTTTTAAATGAATTTTTTCATGATTGATAAGCGTTTTCTGTTGCCTTAACTCTTTTCGTTTTAAAAAAATAAACGGAAATAAGGTAATCCCCACAAATCGTTTTGGTACAATATATTTCGAAATAAATATCATTATGATGTTATCGTGCAAAAAGTATTCCAAAGATACATTTTTAAGTTGTGTTTCGTTTCTAAAAACCTAGTTTTGGCATTGTTATTGCGGTAAAGTTAAAGACAAAATCTTTTTAATAATACATTAAATTTAGTTAATAATGAAAATAGTAAAAATACTACCTGTGTTACTTGTTTTTTTGGTAGCTTCTTGTAGCACTGTTCAGGTAGCTACAGATTATGATACGCAAAAGGACTTTAAACAATATAAAACCTTTGCTTTTTATAAAAAAGGAATTGATAAAGCCGAAATTTCGGACTTAGATAAAAAAAGAATATTACGTGCCATAGATGCTGAGTTAACTGCTAGAGGAATGACAAAATCTACTAATCCAGACGTATTGGTAAATATTTTTGCCAAATCTAGAAAGCGTGTAAATGTGTATGATAATTCGTATTATGGTTGGAGACCTTGGTATTATGGTCCTAATTTTAACACGCATGTTTCTAAATATATAGAAGGTACTTTGTTTGTAGATTTGATTGATGCAAAGGCAAAAGATCTTGTTTGGCAAGGAATAGGTAGTGGCGCCTTAGTAACATCTTCTGTAAAGCGAAAAGACAAAAGAATAAAAGAATTTGTGGCAAGAATAATGTCTAAATATCCCCAAAAAGTTCAATAAAATTGCTTTTAAAGCAAGCGCTCCAATTTGGGGCGCTTTTTTGTATCTTTGAATAATGGATTTTAAAAAACCACTTCAGCCAACACCAGAAGAGTATTATTTAACAAAAGAAGGCTACCGCGTTTTTAAAGAGGCTTACCACTTAAGACGTGGCTACTGCTGTAAAAGCGGTTGTAGACATTGCCCTTTTGGTTATGATAAAAAAACAGACACCCTAAATTCTAAATAATAATAGTATGAAAAATTTCATTTTAAGTTTTGCTATCATGAGTCTTTTTATCTCTTGTGATGTTTTACAAAACCTACCTTCAGAAGTATTAACCAATCAGCAAATTGCTAGTGGTTTAAAAGAAGCCTTAAATAATGGTATTACAAAACAAGTGACCAATCTTGCGGTTACGGATGGTTTTTATAAAAACGAATTGGTTAAAATTCTATTACCAACAGAGTTGCAAAAAATAGACAAGACCCTTCGTAAAATTGGTTTAGGAAATCTAGCAGATGAAGGTTTGAAAGTGTTAAATCGCGCTGCAGAAGATGCTGTTGGCGAAGCCATACCAATTTTTGTCGATGCTATAAAAGGAATGAGTTTTAACGATGCCAAAAATATTTTAATGGGAAACCAAGATGCTGCCACAACGTATTTAACACAAGCTACTAGTAACGCTTTGTATCAGAAATTTAATCCAATCATTCAAAACTCTTTTCAAAAAGTAGGTGCAGATCAAATTTGGAAAAACATCATTACAAAATACAATACAATTCCGTTTGTAAATCAAGTAAACCCAAATTTAACAGATTACGTAACCAATGAAGCTTTAACAGGTGTTTTTAAAATGGTAGCCAAAGAAGAATTAAATATTCGTACTAAAATAGCTTCAAGAACTTCAGATTTACTTAAAAAAGTATTTAAATTACAAGATAAGTTTTAAATCTTTGTGCGTAGCTGTTTAAAATAAGCAAATGCTTTCAAAAGACGAGAACCGTACCAAGAAAAATATTCGCCGTCAACCAAGATGCAATTGGTGGCGGTTTTTTCTTTT
The DNA here is from genome assembly GCA_947311635.1 of uncultured Flavobacteriaceae bacterium. Classification (GTDB taxonomy): domain Bacteria; phylum Bacteroidota; class Bacteroidia; order Flavobacteriales; family Flavobacteriaceae; genus CAMZLD01. The sequence goes on from CAMZLD010000030.1 coordinate 2,334, forward strand.
AAAAGATGAAGGTGTTCTTCTTTAAAAGGATAAGGTTCGCTTGATAAAAAGATTACGTCTAGGTTTTTATTAGCTAAGTTTGTCAAGTTTATTTCTGGATATCTGTTTAAATCTTGATATACATTTTCAAACTTATTTAAGTTTAATAAATGATTTATAAATGTGTTGTTGGCTGCAACCATCCACGGGTTTTTCCAGATAAAGTAAGCAACTTTTATTGTTTTTTTAGTTGCAATAAAGTTTTCGAAATCGGCTTTCAATATTTTTATTTCCTGAATCATTGCTTTGGCTTTTACTTGACAAGAAAAAAGATTTCCGTAAAGCTGTACCAACGCTAAGGAATCTTTAATTGTGAAGATGTCAGAAACATGTGTAGGTGCAATTTGTTTGCAAAACGCTACAATTTCTTTAGTATTTTCTTCTTTATTACACAGAATAATGCTAGGTTTTAATGCCTTTATTTTATCAATATGTATGTTTTTTGTACCGCCAACAATAGCTTTTTTCTTTCGTAAATTAATTGGATGAATGCAAAATTTAGTGATACCAACTATGTGTTTTTCTAAACCTAAATCGACCAATAATTCGGTTTGACTCGGAACTAATGAAACAATTCGGTGTACAGAATTAGTGTAAGAAAAATTTAGATCTAATAGATTATCATGCGTATTCATCTTAGTGAACGTCTAAAATAGCAGCCATTTCTTGTTGTAATTCCAATGCTTTTTTTGCAGCTTCTTTTGCAAAATCTACATTATTTGATGCATAAATAATACCACGAGATGAGTTGATAAGCAATCTAATATCTTTAGTTAAACCGTATCTGCAAACGTCTTGTAAATTACCGCCTTGTGCACCAATACCTGGTACTAAAAGAAAGCTATATGGAATAATTTTACGTATTTCAACAAAATATTCGGCTTTAGTTGCGCCTACCACATACATTAAGTTTTCTGCATTTTTCCAGTTTTTAGAAACTTCTAAAACGTGTTTGTAGAGCTCTTTTTCGTTTATTTTTTTCGTTTGAAAATCAAAAGCGCCAGCATTAGAGGTAAGTGCCAATAAAATAGTGTGTTTGTTTTTAAAGGCTAAAAAAGGTTCAATAGAATCTTTGCCCATATAGGGTGCTACGGTAACGCTATCGAAAGCTAAATCTTCTAAAAATGCCTTTGCGTACATGGTTGAGGTATTGCCAATATCACCACGTTTGGCATCTGCTATAGTAAAAATTTCTGGGTACTTTTTATTTAAGTAGTTAATGGTTTTTTCTAGAGATTTCCAGCCCTTTATACCGTAGGCTTCATAAAATGCAGTATTTGGTTTGTAGGCAACAGCTAGTTGATGCGTAGCGTCAATAATCTGTTTATTAAACTCAAAAATTGGATCTTCTAATTTTAATAAATGTGTTGGAATTTTAGTAAGGTCAACATCCAAACCAATGCACAAAAATGATTTTTTACTCTTAATTTGTCTTACAAGTTCTTTTGTTGTCATGCATCTATTAAAATGAGTTGCACAAAATTACATTTTAAAATAAGATTAAACAATTTTATTACTCCTTCTTAAACACGCTTAGTAGTTTTGTTAGAATTTTCTCCTAAGTCCTTTGTCTTATGTTAAATGTAAAATTGTTTGCATTCTTTTGTATATTATAAGTGATTCTATTATAAATCTAAAGTATTATATTTGAAAAAACGAAATGCACATGCTACACTATATTTTACATAAATTTCTCTACGGAATTATGACACTTTTTGGAGTAGTCACTGTGATTTTTATTCTCTTTGCAGTTTTGCCTGGAGATCCAGCACAGATGATACAAGGGCAACGTGAAGACCCAAAACAGCTTGCAAATATCAAGGCAAAATATGGGTTCGATAAGCCTATAAGTACGCAGTATTTTTATTATTTAAATGATTTGTCGCCAATATCTATTCATAGCAACTCGCCAACAGACTTTACATATTTAGAGGGTCATAAATACAAATTTACAACCTTGTTTTCGACCGCAAATAAAACGGTTGTTTTAAAATTTCCGTATTTAAGAGATTCTTTTCAAAAAAATGGTAAAACGGTGGCTTCTATCATTAAAGAAACACTTCCAAATACGGCAATACTTGCTATTGCATCTATTAGTATTGCTTTGTTGATTGGAATTTTCTTCGGAATCCTTTCTGCATTGTACAAAGACAGCTGGTTTGATAGCATCATTTCTGTAATAAGTACTTTTGGCATGAGTATACCATCGTTTTTTTCGGCCATTTTATTTGCTTGGTTTTTTGGTTTTGTGTTGCATAAATTCACACATTTAAACATGACTGGTAGTTTGTATGAAGTAGACGATTTTGGAAACGGACAATTTTTACAATGGAAAAATCTCATCTTACCTGCCATTGTTTTAGGCATTAGACCATTGGCTGTTGTGATTCAATTAATGCGAAATTCGCTGTTAGAAGTGCTACACCAAGATTACATACGCACTGCCAAAGCAAAAGGCTTAAATCAATATCAAATTATTAAAAAGCACGCATTAAAAAATGCTTTAAATCCTGTAATTACAGCAATTTCTGGTTGGTTTGCATCATTGCTTGCTGGGGCAGTTTTTGTAGAATATATCTTTAATTGGAATGGCTTAGGAAAAGAAATTGTAAACGCTCTAAACACATCAGACTTACCCGTAATTATGGGTAGTGTTTTAGTTATTGCTAGCATGTTTATCATTATTAATATTATTGTAGATATAGTCTATAGTTGGCTAGACCCGCGAATACGATTATCATAAATGTAAGTTTATAAGAAACAATACAACTAAATACCAAAATTATATAATGCATTAAAAAATTAGTTATTTTTGTACTTCGGAACTCAAATAATTTCCGAAGTAAAACTACAGTATGAGAAAAAAAATAGTTGCAGGTAACTGGAAAATGAACAATGACTTAGATGCCTCTATAGAATTGGTTCATGACATTATACTTAACATAGAAAACCTTGCATTAGACAACACACGTGTTATTGTTGCACCAACTTTTGTAAACTTACATGTTGTTAATGAAATCACTGCTCATAGTAGGGTAGAAGTTGCTGCGCAAAATATGCACCAAGCAACTAGCGGTGCTTTTACGGGCGAAATTTCTGCACCAATGCTTAACAATATCAATATTAATACGGTTATTTTAGGGCATTCAGAAAGAAGAACTTATTTTGGAGAAACCGATGAAAAACTTGCTCTAAAAGTAGCTACCGCAATTGCACACGATTTAGATGTGCTTTTCTGTTTTGGAGAGCAGTTAGAAGATCGAAAAACAAACAACCATTTTAAGGTTGTAGAAACTCAAATAAAAAACGCTTTGTTTCACATACAACCTTCAGATTTTGGTTTGATAACCTTAGCTTACGAACCCGTTTGGGCAATTGGTACAGGCGAGACCGCAAGTCCAGAGCAGGCGCAAGAAATGCACGCCTTTATTAGAGGGCTGATAAAAAATCACTTCGGAAACGAGATTGCAGAAAACACCTCTATCCTTTATGGCGGAAGTGTAAAGCCAGCAAATGCCAAAGAAATTTTTTCAAAACCAGATGTTGATGGAGGACTTATTGGTGGTGCTGCTTTAAAAGCAGATGATTTTGTAGCGATCGTAAAGGCATTTTAAATGGACAATATTTATATAGAATACATATTTAAAGTAGTACCTAAAGTACCTGCAACCGAAATTTTAATTGCAGAATTAGGTAGCGTAGGTTTTGAAAGTTTTGTAGAAAACGAGAATAATCTAACGGCGTATATTCAAAAAACAGATTGGTATCCAGAGATTTTAGAAAACGTTTATTGTTTGTCTATAGCCTCTACTTTTGATATTACCTATACACAAAAAGAAATAGCGCAAACCAATTGGAACAGTGAATGGGAAAAGAATTTTGAGCCAATAGAGGTTGAAGGAAAAGTATGTGTAAGGGCTCCTTTTCATGAACCCATGTTTTTAGATTATGACATTGTTATTGAGCCAAAAATGAGTTTTGGAACAGGTCATCATGAAACTACTCATTTAATGATTCAACATTTGTTAGACCTAGAATTGTCTAATAAAAAAGTTCTAGACATGGGTTGTGGTACTGGTATTTTAGCCATTTTTGCAGAAATGAAAGGTGCAAAGCCAATAGATGCTATTGACATTGACCGTTGGTGCTTTGAAAATTCAGAAGAAAATGTAATGCGTAACCATTGCAAACATATTTCAGTTTATCAAGGTGATGCTGCTTTGCTAATAAACAAACAATACAATGTAATTATTGCCAATATTAACAGAAACATCCTGCTAAATGACATGCAATCTTATGCACAATGTTTGCAAAAAGAAGGCGTTTTGTTACTAAGTGGTTTTTATAAGGAAGATATTTCAACTATTGAAGCTACTGCCACCAAACATCATTTGCAAATACAAACAATAAAAGAACGTAATAATTGGGTGGCACTGAGATTGTTAAAAGTTTAAAAAATCAGTATATTTGTTGTCTATGAGTACAAAAGAAAAAATACAAGAAGACGTTGATGTTTTAGAACAAGAAACAAGTAAATACGAAATTGTATTACACAATGATGATGTAAACACCTTTGACTTTGTGATTGATTCTTTAATTTCTGTTTGTGACCATACATTAGAACAGGCAGAACAATGCACCATTTTAGTACATTACAAAGGAAAGTGTGCTGTAAAAACAGGAGAATACGACTTTCTAAAACCTCGTTGTTCTAAGCTCTTAAGCTTAGGGCTTTCTGCAGAGATAGTGTAGGTTTGTCTAAGGTTGTTCAAAATAATCAACTAAAAACCATTATAGATAAAGTGCCAAATGTTAGATTTGATATGATAGATATAGATAATCATAAAAATGAATATACTTATGATATAGAAGAACAACATATCTACGGTAGCTCTAGATTAGGCGTTCAAAAACCTGCAATGCAACTGTCAAATATAGCAGGTAGAATGGTTGCACAAAAAACAGCTATAAATAAAGTAGGAGATAAAAGATACGAATTAAGTAACCATCTAGGTAATGTATTAGAAGTAATTACAGATAAAAAAATACGAGATAAAGAAAATATAACTACATTTATTGCAGATGTAGTTGCTTATAACGATTACTATCCATTTGGTATGCTTGTACCTAACAGGAATTATCAAAGCCCAGAATACCGTTATGGCTTCCAAGGACAAGAAAAAGATGATGAGATTAAAGGGGAAGGGAATAGTTATGACTTTGGGGCAAGGATGCTAGATGTGAGAATCGGAAGGTGGTTCAGGTCCGATCCATCTGAATATACATACCCAATGTATTCAACATATTCTTATGTAAATAATAATCCTTTAGTTTATATAGACCCAGATGGAAAAAAATTTATTAATCCATATAAAGTAAAATTTAATAAGGCTAAACAAAATTTACAAAATGTAAACTCACAATATCAAAAATTATTAGAAGCTAACAATGGTAACCTTAAAGCTTCTGAGGTGAAAAAATTCAGAAAGAATCAACTTAGAAATGCACAAAAAGGTTTTGATAAAGTAGATAAAAATTATAGAAGAGTTGAAAGGTATTTGTATACACTTAAAACCGTTTTACCTGTTGAATATAATTATTTTGAGACTTTAGTAGATTCAAAAGAAAATGAGGTGAAAATAAATATTTTTATTGATTCTAAAAGCGAAGGAGCAGAACTTGGTGATGGTTCAATGAGAGCTCAAACGCTTTTAAAAGGAGCTTTTAGTAACCCTATTTACGATAGTAAAAAGAAGCTTATTGATTATAAAGTTACTGGTGTACGTAGAAATAATATTGATATTATTTTATATGAAAAAACATTATCTGCTTTGGGGAATGAATTAGGAGATATTAAATATTACTTTAAGAATGTTACTAATAAAAAAACATATGATTATTTTGTAGAATCTGCAAATGGTGCTAATAAAGCATATTCAGATTCTAAAGGTTCTGGTGTATTTTCTTTTGAGTACGAAGACTTCGTTAGAAAGGCATATAAGGAATTCAGAAAGAATTCATCATTAGATAATGATGAATTTAATAGAGTAGAGGAAACGATTAGTATACCAAGTCCAGAACCAATCAAAGAAAAATAGAGTTAATATGAAAAACTTATTAATGTTATTTATACTAATTAATAGCACTAATTATTGTTTTAGTCAAAAAGTTGAAGAACAAATAAAGAAAGTTATTTGGGATGATTTAATGTTAATTAATAACAATTATAACAATTCAATATTTCCAATTGAACATGCTGAAAATAGTTACAGAGATTTTGTAAGTATAGAAGACACTAAATTGATTGTATTAGATACGGAGTTTGATGTTTATGAGGTAAGGGTGAATTTTAATGTTATATTTTATGTTCCATATTTATTTAAAGAGAGCATTTTATATACCATTCTTTTAGATAAAAGGACAGATATAATTTATAAAATTGATGGATTTTTACTTTCTCAGGTGAGGCTTTGGTATTCGGAATACTTACTATATAATTCAAATGATAAAAAAAGTATTTCAAAAACATTATGTAAATTTAATTTATGGAAGAAGAAAAATGTTAAAATTTTAGCAAAGGAATTGATAAATAATAAAAAACATGAAAGTGATATTTTAACCTCTGCTATTTTAAATAAGTATTATAAAGAAGAAGGGTACGCCTCAATATTATTAAGTGTAAATAGGTTACTAAGATAATAATAAAAAAGCGACTACTTGTGATACAAAACTAAGTCCCAATCCCGAAACATAGGGACGGGATTATCGTTGAGCACAGCAACATCTATTTAAACCTGTCTGCCGACAAGGCAGGTCTACAACAAAACTACGTCCCGAATCCCGAAACATCGGGACGGGATTAGCGTATATTGAGTTAAAAAAATTAAGTATTCTATTTTAAGAAAATGAAAGCCCCCGCTGGTGCGCGATTGTATCGCGTTCCATGTTACCTGCCGCACGATTGCATCGTGTGTATTACTAACTACTATTAATAAAAAAACAGTTACTACTAAAAATATTCTTAAATTTGTTTTAATGAGTAGAAACTATAAATTTAACAATCCAGCTGCGGCATATTTTGTAAGTTTTGCTGTGGTAGAATGATTAGCTGTTTTTACAAGAAATAAGTGCTCTGCAGTAGATTACTCTAAAGAAGATGGTATGATTGATAATATAGTTGTTTTAAAAGAGATGTAAACAATAACCACACGATGCAATCGTGCGGTAGCGGCGAAGCATTAAAAAAGTATGGAAAAGAATTTACTAAAGTTATGAATGAATATACCAAGATAGTTGATGCTAATAAAAACAAAGATGAGTAGATTAAGCCTTGTTGATTTTAGTAAGTTAAATATATTTAATTATTGTATTAAGAATATTGTTTCTTCTTCGGTTATTATGGTAATAGCCTGGTTATTGTACTTTTACACTACTAGCTACACACCTAAAAGCGATGATTACTTAAAAGTTAACATTGGCATTATATTATTTCTATTACTTTTAGTTATAATAAGGTTGTTTATACCATCATTAACTTATATATACACATTAGAGTATGATAATGAGTATGTGTATATATCTTATCAAAAAAACTTAAAAAGTTATTCTATTAAACTGCTTAAAGAATTTACATCTTTTGAAATTATACCTTCAGGAAGAAGCAATCCATATTTAAAGATTGAAAGTGAATTAGATGGTAGAAAATTTAAGCTAAAACAATATCAAATACAAGAATGGGATAAAAAACTATTTAATGTTGTAATGAGTAAATTAGAAAGTAGTAAATATAAACAAGGTGTTAGTCGTCTGTAATTGATAAAAACAAAGTAAGAAAGCTTTTGCAGAAATGAAAAGACCCCCGCTGGTGAGCGATTGTATCACGTTCCACGTTACCTGCCTACAAATAAAGAGCTGAATTTGCGTCCTTTATAGCTCATAAAAATACCAAAAAAAATGATCTGGAAAGTCTGCACGAAACTATTAATTTATAGTATCCTTTAAAATAAAATCAAGCAATGGATCAAAATTTGTATATTTGTTATAATAAAACTACAATAGTTATGGATTTACAAGCAGACATAAAATGGATTAGCCAAGAGTTA
>CAMZLD010000031.1 GCA_947311635.1 uncultured Flavobacteriaceae bacterium
AAAGACTTGATAGCAACTATACAATAAACAGTTATTTGAAAATTATTGTTATTGATAGATTATATAAAATTAAAAAAAACAGAAAGAGTAAGGTGTCTCTTTAAAAAAGCTCTTAAAACCGCTATTAAACACAACTTTTTAGAGTTTTTATAAATTTTAATCGGACAAGAATGTTATTTTTCTAAAGGAGGAATTTACTATCAAAAACAGATTGTTTGTTACTTAATTTTCTTTGTAAATCAAATACTTTGCTCTTATTTTTTTAAAAGCTTCAATGCCATTTACCCAAGTTTTTCTAATTTCATTTTCAGAAACACCGTTTTCAATCTGTCTTTGTAATTGTGACGTACCGGCAAGTTTTGTAAAAAAAGGATTGAAGAATTTATTTTTTTTATTCGTTGCTTGATACGCTTCAATAAGGTAGCTTAAATCTAACCAATTTAATTTTTTTGTAGTACTTAAATCTTTTCCAAAGCAAATTTTACCTTGATGTTTTGGGTATTTCGATCCTTGGTTGGGTTTTGGTGTAAATCGATAATTAAATGCAGATGTGTTTGCATCTAAAAAAGGACTTCCGAAGATTTGAAACTGTTTTTCTGTTCCACGACCAGCACTTACATTGGTACCTTCAAAAAAACACAAACTAGGATATAAATTAATAGCTTTATCATTTGGTAAATTTGGTGAAGGCTTTATGGGTAAACTATACGGTGTTTGATGTGTATAATTTTTAAGTGAAATAACTTTCAAATCACATTGTACACCATTTTTAAGCCATTTTTCGCCATTAATCATTTGTGCATACTCACCAATGGTCATTCCGTAAACAATTGGCACAGGGTGCATGCCAACAAAACTCTTGTGTTTTTTTTCTAAAATAGGCCCATCAATATAATGCGCATTTGGATTTGGTCGGTCGAGTACAATAAGCATTATTTTTTGCTCTGCACATGCTTCCATGACATAATGTAAAGTAGAAATGTAGGTATAAAAACGAGCACCAACATCTTGTATGTCAAATATAAGCACATCAATATCTTGTAATATTGTTTTACTCGGTTTTTTGTTTTTTCCGTAGAGCGAAAAAATTGGCAAGCCAGTTTTTGAATCTTTTCCATCTTTAATATGCTCGCCAGCATCTGCTTTGCCTCTAAAACCATGTTCTGGCGCAAAAACTTTAATGATATTTAGATGTAATGCTAGTAAACTATCAACCAAATGTGTTTTATAAATCATAGAAGTTTGATTGGCTACGACTCCTATTTTTTTATTAATAAGTAGCTTTTTATAGCTATTTATTTGAGTAGCTCCAACAAGAATTGAAGTGTCTTTTTTTACTTCGGAAAAGGGAGTGTTAAGAGCAATAGTTGTTGTAGATTTTTTCTCACAGGAAAATAGAAAGCCAACACTAAATAAAACCGAAAAGAAATATGTATTTTTGAAAGCCAATTGAATCATTAAAAGTTGAATTACGAATTATTTTTAGCCAAACGCCTTATTGCTGATAAGCAGCATAAAAATAGTGTTTCTTCGCCAATAATAAAAATTGCTATTATAGCCATTGCTTTGGGTTTAATTATTATGATGATTGCAATTGCAACAAGCATTGGATTGCAACATAAAATTCGAGAAAAAATTTCTGGATTTAACGGACATGTGCAAATAACTAATTTCGACAACAATTTTTCTGAAATTACCTTAAAACCGGTTACTAAAAATCAAGATTTTTATCCAAAATTTGAAACAGTAAATGGTGTTAAAAACGTGCAAGTTTATGCCACAAAAGCAGGTATTATTCGTACCGAAAATGATTTTGAAGGCATTGTTTTAAAAGGAGTTTCTACCGATTATCAATGGCAATTTTTTAAAGAGTATTTAATAAAAGGAAGGATTCCAAACTTTACAGGTAAAAAAAAGTCTAATGAAGTTTTACTTTCGCAATTAATTGCAGATAGAATGCATTTTTCTTTAGGACAGGAGTTTAATGTGTTGTTTATGAAAGATGACCCTGCAAAAGCGCCTATTCCACGTGTTTTTAAAATTGTTGGTATTTACAATTCTGGTTTTCAAGATTTTGATGAAAGTGTGGTTATTGGTGATATTCGGCACATTCAGAAATTAAATAAATGGAAAGCCAATCAAGTTGGTGGTTTTGAGGTTTTTATAGAAGATTTTTCAAAAATAAAAGAAAAGGGCGCAGCAATTTATCAAGCATTGCCAAGCGTTCCAGATCAATTAGAAAGTAATACAATTGTAGAAAAATACCGTGGTTTGTTTGAATGGATTGCCTTATTTGATACCAATACGTATCTCATTATTTTTATTATGATTCTTGTTGCCGGTATTAATATGATAACGGCTTTGTTAGTCATAATCTTAGAAAAAACGCAAATGATTGGTATTTTAAAAGCCTTAGGAAGCACTAATTGGAGCATACGTAAACTATTTTTATACAACGCTAGTTATTTGATTTTAAGAGGTTTGTTTTGGGGTAATTTCATAGGTATTTCTTTATTGTATTTACAGCATTATTTTAAAATATTAAAATTAGATCCAGCAACTTATTATGTAGATGTTGTACCCGTTTATATTCATTTTGGTTATATTATTCTATTAAATATAGGCACTTTAATATTGTGTTATGCTATGTTAATTGTGCCTTCTATTGTTATCTCTAAGGTTTCGCCTGTAAAGGCAATAAAGTTTGATTGAGTAAGAGCAAACATTTTTTTGTACATTTACCAACTATAAAATAAGATATGAATTACGCTAAAAATATATTAGAAACCATAGGCAATACTCCCTTAGTGAAACTAAATAAAATAGTTAAAGAAATAGACGCTTTGGTACTTGCTAAAGTTGAAACTTTTAATCCAGGTAATTCTGTAAAAGATAGAATGGCTTTAAAAATGATAGAAGATGCAGAAGCCAATGGAAATCTAAAACCAGGAGGAACAATTATAGAAGGTACTTCTGGAAATACAGGTATGGGTTTAGCCATTGCAGCAACTTTAAAAGGTTATAAATGTGTGTTTGTAATGGCAGACAAACAATCTAAAGAAAAGGTTGATATCCTTCGGGCAGTTGGTGCAGAAGTGGTTGTTTGCCCAACTGCGGTTGAGCCAGAAGATCCACGCTCATATTATTCTGTTTCTAAACGATTAGCAGCAGAAATACCAAACGCTTGGTACGTAAATCAATATGACAATCCAAGTAATGCTTTAGCGCATTACGAAAGTACAGGACCAGAAATTTGGAAACAAACTGAAGGTAAAATCACTCATTTTGTTGTTGGTGTTGGTACAGGAGGTACTATTTCTGGCGTTGGAAAATATTTAAAAGAACAAAACCCAAATATTAAAATTTGGGGAATTGATACCTATGGATCTGTCTTTAAAAAATACCATGAAACAGGTATTTTTGATGAAAATGAAATCTATCCCTACATTACAGAAGGTATTGGAGAAGATATTTTACCAAAAAATGTAGACTTTAGTATTATTGATGGTTTTGAAAAAGTAACCGATAAAGATGCTGCTATTTACACTCAGAAAATAGCCATAGATGAAGGTATTTTTGTAGGTAATTCTGCAGGCTCTGCTGTAAAAGGGTTGTTACAATTAAAACATCACTTCAAGAAAGAAGATGTTGTAGTTGTCTTGTTTCATGATCATGGTAGCCGCTATGTAGGAAAAATGTTTAATCCAGAGTGGATGAAATCACAAGGCTTTATAGACTAGTTTGTTTAAACTTCTGGAGACCAAGGAGCCTTAGCGCCATTCCAATGATTTTCATGACCTAGTTCTATAGATTCTACTAAAAACGGGCGCTCTTGAGAAATGATGAATTCTAATGTTTTCGCTATGTTTTCGGGTATTAAAATTGGGGCACTTTCTGTATCATTCCATGTGTTTACTCCCCAAGAATGAATAGTAGATACGCGTATCTTGCCTGCAAGCTCATTACGTAATACATGTGCAAATTGCATAATTCCTGCTTTGGTAGCAGCATATACAGATTCACCTATAATTCTATTTTTAGCCGACATAGATGACATAAAAACTATGTGCGGATCTTTACTTTTCAACAGTAAAGGGATCAACTTTTTGGTGAGCAGTAATTGAGCGTGTAAGTTTAGGGTAATTAATTTACTAATGTCTTCGTCTTTAAAGTTTGTAAAATTTTCAATCACCATAACACCTACATTATTGACCAAAACATCTAAAGAAGTTGTTTTATTTGCTAGATCTTTCGCAAAGAGACTTACGTTATTAATATTGGTAAAATCATACCCAAAAAAACTAGTGTTTTCAAAAGCATTGTCTTTAAAAGATGCTTTGTTTGATGCATGTAAAAAGAGTTCATTGTTTTTAGATAGTAGTTTAGCTTCAGAAAATCCAATGCCTTTACTTGCGCCTGTAATACATATTTTTTTGTTCATGCAGAGTATTTTTAATTATGAATTATTTTCAATGCGTTGCTCTAACCAAATTTTTAAATCCCAAAAATTTTGAGGTGCTACGCTATGACCAACAGGATATTCGGTATAAACATTATGAATATTTAATTTATCTAAAAAAGGTTTTGTATTGCGAGCCCAATCAACAGGAATTACTTGATCAACGCTTCCGTGCGATACAAAAAAGTCAAGATGAGCAACGTTTTGCTTATCTATTTCTTTTGGAAGTAATTCTTGATTTATATAGCCACTTAAGGCTGCTACATAGTTTATTTTTTTCGGAAAATGAAAAGCCAAACTATAGCTTAAAATACTGCCTTGACTAAAACCTAGTAAAAAAACTTTGTTTGTGTTTACATTATAAGCTTTAATGAGTTCGTCAATAAAGTTTGCAATGGTAGTACGAGCTTTGATTGCTTCTGGAATGTCAGAAAATTTTCCATCTACAGTATCAAAATGAATTGTATACCATGCGTAGCTTCCTGTACCTAATGTTAGCGGTGCTCTAGCACTAACAATTAAAAATTCCTGGGGCAGTTCATCTGCAAAAGAAAATAAATCCATTTCATTGCTTCCGTAACCATGTAAGAGTAATAGTAACGGTGGATTTTCTATTTTAATTTTTGGTTGTCGTATTACGTGATGTAAAGAAAAATTAGTCATTTAGTTGTAGTTTTTTTTGAGTGAAGATTCCGTAGACTTTTCCTTGTGTTTGCTGATCTAAGTAAATAGAATTCTTCGAAGTACTTTTAATGTCATTTTCTGTAAAAATACCGCTTCCTTTTGGAGTAAATAAGGTTAAATTGGCAGTAATTCCTGTTTTAATTGCTTGTTGTGATATTCCGAAGCAATTTTTAGGTTTGCTAGTTAAACAATCTACAAGTGTTTCTAAAGGAAGTTTTCTGCAGAGACTTACAAAGAGAGACTCTAGACCAATAGTACCAAATTTGGCATTGTTATAGGTTACTTTTTTATGTTCTATGTTGATTGGATTATGATCACTTGTAATACAATCTATGGTGCCGTCTAAAACACCTTTAAGTAAAGCTTTGGTGTCTTTTTTTGTGCGTAATGGTGGTAAAACTTTCGTATTTGTATTAAAAGTTTTTACATGTTCGTCTGTGAGAGTTAAATGATGAGCAGTTGTGCTACAGGTTACTTTTAAGCCTTTCTTTTTTGCGGCTTTTATAAGTGCAACAGCTTTTGAAGTTGATATTGTTGGTATGTGTAATTTTCCGCCAGTGTATTCTAAAATATAAAGATCTCTGGCAATTTGTAATTCTTCTGCTAAAGGAGGAATACTTTTAAGACCTAGTAAGGTGTTATTTTTTGCTTCATTTACCAGTCCATTGTCTGCTATAGCTTCATTTTGAGGGTAACTTAAAATGATGCCATCAAAATTTTGAGCATAAAGCAGCGCAATTTTTAATAGATTTGCATTTTGTATGGCTTTGTTGTAATCTCCAAATGCAATGGCGCCAGATTGTTGCATGTCATAGAGTTCTGCTAAATCTTTTCCTTCAGAATTTTTTGTCAAGTTTGCAATAGGATGTAATGTTACAGCGTTATTTTGTGCTTTGTTTTTAAGAAACGAAACCATTGCACTATTATCAATAAACGGTTTGCAGTTAGAATTAACAGCAACCATTGTAAATCCACTTTTTGCTGCTGTATCTAGCCCATTACTTATTGTTTCTCTATCTTCATAACCTGGCTCTCCAAAAGAAACACTTGTATCAAACCAACCATTAGAGATATGAAGATTGTCTAAAGTAATTTCTTTCGTATTCTTTAGATTCTTGATTGAAGATGCTATTTTACTTATGATTCCATTTTTAATTAAAATATCTTTTTTCTGATGATGAAATTTACTTTGGTTATCTATAATAGTAACCGATTTTAATAAGTAATTCATGATTTATAAAATTTAAGAATCAACATTTCTAAAATTAAAAATAATAAAGCCAATACTAAAAAGTGCTTAAAATACGCATGCACTTGTTTTTCTTTAGCTAATGAATTAAAAGTATCTTCAATACTATTAGAAACACGAACATTTGAAGTGTCATTAAATAAAGCATTAAGGTTAGAGTAGGTTAATTCGCTTTCTGAAGTATCGTAATTATAAGCTATTGTTTTTAGTACTTTATCGTCTTTTTCTATAGTATAATAACCATTTGTAACAGGTAGCTCTTCTGTAGTAATTTGTATGGAATTTTGCAAGGTTTGTTGTAGTGGAATAAAGTGCTGATTTTTATGTGCAAGCCGTACAACCTCATCTTTCTTTAAAGTTGAATGGAGCAATATTGAATTCTTTTTTCCCACCCAATAAAATAACTTAGGAAGCTGAAAACTAGAAGTCGCAAACTTATAAAATAGTGGTACAATCAACGGAGAATTAACGAAATTAGAATTTTTTTCACTTAACGATGTGGCTATCCAAAACAATTTCCCTTTGCCAATGATTTGTTGAGATGCAAATGCTAGATCATCATCAAAAGAAATTATTTTAGAGGCTTTATTAAGTACTGTTTTAGTGTTTTTAATGGCAGTTGGATATTGAAAATTAAATGTTTGTTTTTCAAAAACATCATTAAAAATAGGGTGCTGGTAATGAATATTGGTAATTTTTAGTTTTTTATTTTTAGAAGTAGTAATGCTTCCAATTTTAAAGCTTTTAAATAATTGCTGATATGTCTTTATGTTTAATGTTTTTGGCGGAATAATAACAAGATTTCCGCCATTTGTGACAAATTCTTTTAAGTGCTGCATTAATGGCTTAGAAATAGAATTTATTTCGTTTAAAATAATCAATTGCTGTTGGTTAATTTGACTTTGATCAAGTTGGTTACTTTGAAATTGTTTGTAAGTAAAATTATCTTTGGTATATATTTTAGAAAAGTAGTTGTTTTTTTTGCCGATTGATAAGACGTTTATTTTAGAAGGTTTATCAATGGTAAAGAAAAAAGTATTGTCAAATTCAAGAGTAGGATCATTTATCTTTATTTTACCCTTAATAGATTTAGAGAACGGAATGTTAAAAAATGTTTGAGCTACGTTTTTATTTAAAAAATTAGCAGTTGTTTTACCAACCAACAATTCATTATTATATAATGAAATTGCTATTTTCGCTTTTGTGGGTTTGGTACTTTTTAAAAATAATTGCACCCTAATTTGATTGCTGATATTGCTAACGACAGCCAAACTGTCTATATAAAAATTTTGTTTGTTTATTGGGGTTAATTGAATGAGTTTAAAAGCGGTGTTTACATTTGTAAAGTCATTTTTATTCAAACTCTTAATCTCTTGAAAGTCAGATATTAAAACAACTTTATTTGAACTGTTTATTTTATTTTTATTTAACGTATTTATTTTTAATAAAATGTGCTTAAAACTAACATCTAGTGGGTCATATTTTATATTTAAGAGGGTGTTTTTACTATTTGTATTATCCAAATTTTTATAAACTTCATGATTGGTAAGTAAGGTTATTGGTTCTTTTAAATTTGCGTTTTTTAAAATATCCTGAATCGCTCTTTTTAGTAATTCACCATTTTCACCTTTGGCATTCATGCTTAAAGAATTGTCAACATAAATAATTGTGTTTTCCTTTTTTGACTGAGTAGAATTAGAAAGAAACGGCTGTGCAAAAGCAACTATAAAAGCTGTCATTGTCAATAGGCGAGTAGCTAATATGAGCCATTTTTTTAGTTTTGAACTTTTTCTTGTCTGCTGTGCTATTTTTTTAAGAAAAGCAACATTGGTAAAAGGTGTTTTTTTAAAACGCTGTAGTTGAAATAAATGTACTATAATCGGAATGATTAATAGAAAAAGTGCGTATAAAATTTCTGGATGCTTAAATTGCATTTATTTTAAAGATTTATCAAAGATATAAAAAGCAATGAAATAGCAAGTCTTTTTTTTATGATGTTATTATTTTTCCGTCTTTCATATGTAATTTTCTGTCTGCCATATTGGCTAATGCTTCATTGTGCGTTACAATCACAAAGGTTTGGTTAAATTCATCTCTTAATCGAAAAAATAATTGATGTAAATTTTTGGCAGCAACAGAATCAAGATTCCCGCTAGGCTCATCTGCAAATATTACAGATGGGTTGTTTATTAAAGCTCTGGCAACAGCTACGCGTTGTTGTTCGCCTCCAGATAATTCATTTGGTTTGTGATTTTTTCGATGCTCAAGCTTTAGGAAATCTAATAATTTAAGGGCTTTTTCTTCTGCATCTTTTTTAGATAAACCTGCAATATAAGCTGGTATACAGATGTTTTCTAGTGCTGTAAATTCGGGTAATAATTGATGAAATTGAAAGATGAAACCAATGTGTTTATTTCTATATTTTGAAAGTTGGTTATCGTTTAAATTTAAAATGACCTGATTGTCTATTTTAATAATTTCTTCCTTATTGCTTGTTGGTTTGTCTAAAGTACCCAAAATTTGCAGTAAAGTCGTTTTTCCAGCTCCAGAAGGACCAACAATTGCGACAATTTCTCCTTTATCTATTTTAAGGTTAACGCCGTTTAAAACAGCTACGTCTCCGTAATTTTTGTAGATATTTTTAGCTAAGATCATTTATTTGCGTTCTATAAAGCGAATGTATTAAAAAGACTTGACTTTAAATATAATTAAGCAAATTATTAAAATATGGAGTTGTAATCTATGTAATACACTAACCTTAAAATGATAAAAGGTCAATATTTCAGCTATTATAACTTATATCACTATTGGTAAAGCAGTTTGTTGAATTGCGAAAATAGAAATTTCTTCTAGATTATTTAATGAAATCATGTTAATTAACTATTCAGGCTGATAAAAGTGTAAATTGTAATATTCTTTAAAATCTTTTCTTAAAAATAGTTTAGAATGTTAAAATGGATGCTTACTTTTGCTAATGTAAAAACAAACACAAATGAACTTACACGAATATCAAGGAAAAGAAATTTTAAACAGCTTTGGCGTACGCATTCAAAGAGGTATTGTAGCCAATAATCATAAAAAAGCGGTAGATGCAGCAAAGCAATTAGCTACAGAAACTGGCACAGGCTGGTGGGTTATTAAGGCTCAGATACATGCAGGCGGTAGAGGAAAAGGAGGCGGAGTAAAGCTTGCTAAATCTTTACAAGAAGTAGAAACGATTTCTAACAGCATACTTGGTATGATGTTAAAAACACCACAAACACCTCCACAAGGCAAGAAAGTAAATCAAGTGTTAATTGCAGAAGATGTGTATTATCCTGGTGATCATGAGCCAGAAGAGTATTATATGTCTGTGTTACTAAATAGAGCAACAGGAAAAAATATGATTATGTATTCTACCGAAGGAGGTATGGATATTGAAACTGTAGCTGAAGAAACACCACATTTAATTTTTACAGAAGAAATAGATCCTTTATTAGGTTTGTTGCCGTTTCAATCTAGAAAAATAGCTTTTAATTTGGGGCTTTCAGGAGGTGCATTAAAAGAAATGATTAAATTTGTTTCTGCTTTATATAAAGCATACATTGAATCAGATGCATCTATGTTTGAGATCAACCCTGTCTTAAAAACATCTGATGATAAAATTTTGGCAGTTGACTCAAAAGTAACCCTAGATGACAATGCGTTATTTAGACATAAAGACTACGCACAATTGCGTGATTTACGAGAAGAGAACCCAATAGAAGTAGAAGCCAATGCTGCTGGATTAAATTATGTTGACTTAGACGGAAATGTAGGTTGTATGGTTAACGGTGCAGGTTTAGCAATGAGCACCATGGATTTAATTAAACAATCTGGTGGTGAGCCTGCTAACTTTTTAGATGTAGGCGGTACGGCAGATGCTAAACGTGTAGAAACAGCTTTTAGAATTATTTTAAAAGACGAAAACGTAAAAGCAATTTTAGTAAATATATTTGGCGGTATTGTACGTTGTGATAGAGTAGCACAAGGTGTGATTGATGCTTATAAAAATATGGGCGATGCTATTAAAATACCTATCATTGTGCGTTTACAAGGCACCAATGCTATAGAAGCAAAGCAATTGATAGATGATAGTGGTTTGGCAGTAATTTCTGCTACAGAGTTTCAAGAGGCAGCAGATAAAGTGAAAGAAGTTTTAAATAATTAGTCGTTCCTTACAAAGTTAATATTTAAAAGTCAGATTTTTTGTTAAAAATTTCAAAAACAAATTAGAAAATATTTTTTCAAGTTCAAGTTTTAACTTTCTCATCATTTTCTTAAGATTCCACCCCGTTGCAGCCAAAAA
>CAMZLD010000032.1 GCA_947311635.1 uncultured Flavobacteriaceae bacterium
AAGAGCCATTCAATATTTAAAGGTATCTGATTCTTTATTTGTGTCTTTAAAAAACAAACCACTTATTGCTAAAAATGCACAGTTGTTAGCCAGTAGCTACCTACATACCTATGCTAAAGATACTTTGTTAAACCAACATTTATTAGATAAATCTCTTTTGTATTTTAACCGTGCTATTTATAATTACGGTGATTCTACTGTGTTTTTAAAAGAAAAAGCAGTTGCGTACAGTGATTTGTCTACCTTATTTTCTTTAAAAAAAGACATTCTTAAAACAAAAAAATACGCTTCAATAGCCATTGCCTCTTTTAAAAAATTAAAAGACACCATAGCCATAACAACAGCACTTAATAATTTGGCAAACAATTACTGGACAGAAAAAAACTATGTAAAAGCAAAACAATATTATTTAGAAGCTCTTAATTTAATAAAATACAGTAAAAGCTTAAAAGCAATTCAGTTTAAAGAAGCCTTTTACGAAAACATAGCCTATGTTTTGTATGATTTAAAAGACTATACAGCTTTTAATTATCTAAACAAATCTTTTAAAATAAGAGATAGCTTGCGCGATGTAGAAATACGCACCATTCTAGCAAAGATAGATGCAGAATTTAATGCAGAGCGCATTAAAAAACAAGAAGAAATAAAACGCCTATCAGAAACAAGAGAAAAAGAACGTTCTCAGCGATTAAATACCATTTTAATTATCGGTTTTTTACTTTCACTTACAGGGGGCTTTTTTCTATTTAGATATATGCGTATGCGTAGAGAAAAATTAGAATTAGAGTTAAGTAAAAATCAATTATTACAACAAAAAAAGTATGACAGACTTAAACAAGAGTCACAAACAAAAATAATTAATGCCGCTTTAGATGGTAAAGAGCAAGAGCGTCAAGAAATAGCGCAAATTTTGCATGATAGCGTAAGCGCTTTGCTGTCCTCTGCAAATTTACACCTTCAAGCTAGCAAATCTCAATTAGAAAAACCCATTCCTCAAGAAATATCTAAAACACAGACTATATTATCAGAAGCCTCACAAAAGATTCGAAATCTTTCGCATGATATATTATCTTCTGTATTGCTAAAGTTTGGATTGGGATATGCCATGCAAGATTTGTGTGAAAAATATTCTAATTCTCAAATTACTTTCGAATTTAAAGAAGACAATATAAATAGGTATGATCAAAAATTCGAAATAAAAATTAATAGCATTATTGAAGAGCTGATTAATAATATTATTAAGCATAGTCAAGCTACCAAAGCCCTTATTTATTTGAAAGAAGAAAACAAAAAAATAGAAATTTTAATAAAAGACAACGGTATTGGGTTTGATACCGAAGAGATGAAAACAAACATTCAAACCTTCGGAATTGGTCTTAGTCAGATTCAAGCAAGAATAAGTAGTATGAAAGGCTTATTTAAAATTGATTCAACACTCAATAAAGGAACCGCTGTTTTAATAAAAGTTCCGATAACATATAAATAAGAATCATTCTGCATTGCTATTAACCAGAGTTCGACTTAAAAAAGGTAAATAATACAGTAAACGATATTGATCGCCAGTACTTTGTCAGGTTGAGCGCAGTCGAAACCTATTTAAAAACCTCTCTACAACGTTTAAGTAGATATAAGAGTTTTAATTTTATTATTTGAACTTTTACCAATCCATATAATAAATACGGATAAAACATAATTCTCATTCTGCTTGCTAAACCTAGATTGTACATATAGGTACTGTAAAATAAAATTAATAATACCGATACACCTAAAGGATAAATAACATCTTTTATGTTTTTTTTACAACCCTTTAATAGGTAATAAAAAAAAATTATTATAAAACTATTTTCTACAGAAATAATAAATTTAAAGAAGGTTGTAGCATTGTAAAAAAAAGGTTTAATTAGTACAAAAACAAGTCTTTCTAAATAGGTTGTATTTTGCAAACTAACAGAAGTGTTGCTTTTACTCGCGTATAGATCTATTTTTTCGAAAGTAGAGAAGATCTCTGTAAAGTTATCTACTTTCAAAAAATCTAAAAATAGAGGGAAGCTACCAATAACTATTAGTGTACATACTAGAATTAAAGTTATTTTACGTTTTGTAACTTCCTTTTTATTAAATAAAACTTTTAGAATAAAAGACACTATAAGTATATAAAATAAATAAGGCCTTATCATTAAAATTAAAACTAATGGCAGTAACAATTTAAAATATTGAATCGTTTTGTTTTGGATTTGAAAAAGTAAAAATGTAAGTAGATAAAATAAGATTGCTTCTTTGCTGATAGCAGCTGTCCAAAAATGAAATGATGGAATTAATAAAAAAATTAATGTGCCATAAACAACGCTTTTGTTAATTAAATTATAGTGTGTGTTTAAAAAATTTAGATAGTATAAAAAACCTATAAAACTGATTGATGAAAAAAGAAAAAAAAGTGTAAAATAACTAATTTGTGCCTTTACAAATGGAAAAATCAAAAAGGACATGAACGGAGTTCCTGTAAAAAGAAATTCAAACCAATTAGATGAGTTTTTAGCAGCATAAAAAAACACTTTTACGTCTACACCATTGTTTAAACTCCAATACCAATGAAATAAAAACATTGAAAAATGAACTATAATTAAAGCAATTAATCCTTTTTTAAAAATTGGGTAGAAGGTGTGATAATGTGTTTTTATTTTAAAAAATAATATTATTATGATGCAAAATATTAATGTTAAATTAACAATAAAACTCACCATAAAATTAATCTAATTTTAAAAATTTTATCAAATTATTTTGTATGCGTTCTTTTTGGTTTTTAGATAAATTAGAGCCAGATGGCAAACATAAACCTTGCAAAAAGAGTTGTTCTGCTACATTAGATCCAAAAAAATCTGAAGTTTTAAAAACAGGCTGTTTGTGCATAGGTTTCCATAAAGGTCGTGTTTCTATGTTTTTTGTTGTCAAATACAATCTTAGGGCTTCGCTATTAAAACCTGTAAGGTTTTCATCAATTACAATCGCGCTAAGCCAATGGTTGGAATAATAATCTATATTTGGTTCTGTAAAAACTGTAATGCCTTCAATGTTTTTGAAAACATCTTGATAAAATTGATTATTTGCTCTACGCAATGCAATGTGCTTATCTAACACTTTCATTTGACCTCTTCCGATACCTGCAACAATATTACTCATTCGGTAATTATACCCAATTTCTGAATGTTGGTAATGCGGCGCCTCATCTCTGGCTTGTGTTGCTAAAAAAATGGCTTTTTGTTTGTCTTTTTTTGTTTTACAAACCAATGCGCCACCGCCAGAAGTGGTGATGATTTTATTTCCGTTAAAGGATAAGATTCCGAAGTCG
The DNA here is from genome assembly GCA_947311635.1 of uncultured Flavobacteriaceae bacterium. GTDB lineage: Bacteria > Bacteroidota > Bacteroidia > Flavobacteriales > Flavobacteriaceae > CAMZLD01. Next base: position 3,347 of record CAMZLD010000032.1, read on the forward strand.
CCAAAGGTACCACATTTTTGACCTTTATAAGTAGAGCCTAATGCTTCTGCTGCGTCTTCAATTAATTTAATATCGTGTTTTTTTGCAATTTCTGAAATTTCTGAAATTTTTGCTGGCATGCCATATAAGTGTACAACAATAATTGCTTTTGGTTTTTTTCCTTTAGATATTCTATCTTGAATTGCTTTTTCTAGAGCAATTGGGCACATATTCCAAGTGTTTTTTTCGCTATCTATAAAAATGGGTGTTGCGCCTTGATATGTAATGGGGTTTGCAGATGCTGAAAAGGTAAAACTTTGACATAAAACCTCATCATGAAGTTTTACGCCAGATAAAATTAACGCTAAATGTATAGCTGCTGTACCTGCAGATAATGCGGCAACTTTTACGTTTTCTCCAAGGTAGTTTTCTAAATCTTTTTCAAAACCTTCTACATTGGGGCCTAATGGTGCAACCCAATTACTATCGAAAGCTTGCTGTACGTATTTTTTCTCGGTGCCTCCCATATGTGGTGAGGATAACCATATTTTTTTATTCATGGTGTTCGTTTTTTCCAAGAAATGGTGGCATTGTTTTTCCAGATGAAGTGTTAATTCCGTCAGATATTAATACTTTTTTTATGGTTTTTAGTATGATTTTTAAATCAACTAAAAAGCTGCAGTTTTCTACATACCAAACATCATACTTAAATTTTTGTTCCCAAGAGATTGCATTTCTTCCATTTACTTGTGCCCAACCTGTAATGCCAGGTTTTACTAGGTGTCTTTTTTGTTGTTCTTTGTTATATAAAGGTAAGTATTCTGGCAATAATGGTCTTGGGCCAATTAAACTCATATCTCCTTTTAATACATTTATTAATTGTGGTATTTCATCTAAGGATGTTTTTCTTATAAAATTTCCTACTTTGGTTAGGCGCTGTTCATTTGGTAATAATTTTCCGGCGGCATCTTTTTCGTCTGTCATGGTTTTAAATTTTATGATTGTGAAAATTTTTTCATGAAGCCCCGGTCTTTTTTGATAAAAAAAGACATTTCCTTTATTTGCTATATACAAAAGTATTATTATGGCTAAAAACAACGGTAATAATATTATAAAGCCAATAAAAACAAGTGAAAAATCAATAATTCTTTTAAAGAACAACAAATACATTATTATTTATTTGCTTTAAAAAATTTAGCAGGTGACCCATACCATATTTCATTGTCTGGCACATTGTTTCTAACCTGAGAACAGGCTCCTATAATACAGTTTTTTCCTATATTAAAACCTGGCATTAAAGTTACTGATGCTCCTATTAAAGTATTGTCTGCAATAAAGCCTACTTCTTTATTACCTCCTTCTTTTAAGTTTGGTGTATCTGTTAATACAAAGCTATATTTAATACTAACATTTGATCCAATTTTTGCATTTGCAGAGATTGTACACCTACTTCCAAAACTTGTATTGTTGCCAATTATAACATTTTCTCTTATCTCACAATAAGCTGTAAATTTACAATTCATACCAATAACGGCTCCTTTTCTAACTATACAAAAAGGTCCAATTTTTGTGTTGTCGCCTATGGTAACATTATCTTCAATGTAAGCCAATGGGTGAATTTCTACATTTTTTCCTAATTTAATTTTTTTTGATATCATTTTGTTTTTTTTAACTCTGGCATTCCTTTTGGTTTCTCTTTTGTTGTAAATTCTTTAGCGGGAACCCCCATTAACGTTTTATACTTTTTAGTTGTGTTTTTTATTACAAGGGCACCGGCGCCAACTATAGAAAAATCATGAATTTTTACTGCAGGTCTAAATGTTGTATTTGAACCAATAAAACAATAATTTCCTATTTTTGTATAGCCTCCCGTAATTACATTATTTGCTAAATGTACAAAATCTCCTATTATTGTACCATGTCCTAATCGACATCCTGGAGCAATGAGTGTGCTTTCTCCAATGATACTACTTTCATTTGATGCGCCTCTTACTATAATTGTATTAGAGCCTAAAAAAGAATTTTTTTTAATATGCACACCTCCTAATTGAGGTTGAACAATTCTTTTGTCTTGATTTTCACTCCATATCCAACCTACACCTCTTGCTCCTATATCACTATTTGTCTCTATAGTTACATTTTTTTCAATGTGTGTATTATTATGTATCCTTGTATATGGGCCAATGATTGTATTAGCTTCTATTTTACAGTCGCCAATAATACAAAAATCATCAATTTGAACATTTGTTCCAATTTTTGCATTTGGGCTTATAATTGCTGTCTTAGCGATAATTCCTGTAGGTTTTTTATTAAAATAAAAGGAAATCATTTTGTAAAAAATCTCTTTTGGGTTTTCTTTTATTATAATAGTGCTGTTATTTGTAACGCTAATTTTAGTTGAAGTTATAATTAAAGAATTTTTTTTAGAAAAAACAAAATCATCTTTAGACCCTAAAAAATAATAAAAGCCATTATTAACAGGTTTGTAAAAAGTAGCTATTTCATATTCTTTTTGAGTGCTTTTTGTTAAAAGATACTCTATTTTGTTACTTTCTAAATAATCAACAATCTGTTTTGTTAATATTTTCATTTATAATCTAATTAACAATGTTTTTATTGCAATAACACAAAATGCTTACCTTAAACTGTCTAAAACTTTCTTTTTAAGAATTAATAACGACTTTAGTTTTACTTTTTCGTCTTTAAATATTGTTAATGTTTGTGAAACTGTATCATATTTTATAACTTTTTTATATTCTGAAAAGAAGTCTGTTAATTTTTTTGAAGTATCATATTTTAGGACCTTATTTCTATAACGAAACGTTATACTGTTTAATTTAATCACTTTTTCTTTATCACCAAGATTTAAAATAATTTTTGTTGGGAAAAAGTTGTTGTCTGTATCAAATTTTTGATTTATTTTATCATGAAAAGTATTCGTATAAGATTTTACAAGGGTGTTTTTTAAAGAGTCCTGAGCCCATATGGTTGTTTTAAATTGATCTTTCACATTACTATTCATGTTTAATTCTACTTCAAACACTTGCTTTTTAGATACATTTTGTTTTTTAGTAATTGGTTCTGTTTTACAAGATAAAACTGATATGAATACTGCTAAAAATAATTTTTTTTTCATGGTTTATACGTTTTGATTTAAGGATATAATATATTAATAGGCTGCAAAGTTACATTTTTTTATTTTAGGAAAAACTTCATTGCTTTAAAATTTGTTTTTGGTTAACTTCTCTATATGCAATGAATTATATTCTTTTAAAATCTCATTCCAAACAAATTGTTGATTATATTTTGCTATAATCATCTTTCTTGATGCTAAGCCATATTTTTTTATTTCATCTTTATTGCTTAAAAAATATTTCATGCTTGTTAAAATTTCTTTGGTGTTTTTTACAGGAATTATATGGCCTGTTTTATTGTTTTCTATAAGTTCATTACAACCGTTAATGTTTGTTACAATAGCGGGTGTTTGCATGGCGCAAGATTGCATTACAACATTTGGAAAGCCCTCTCTGTAACTTGGAAAAACAAGTGTGTTAGCTATTGCAAAGTACGGTCTAACATCTTTTTGAAATCCTACGTGTATAACGTTTTTGTTTGTTTTAATAAACGCTTTTGTTTTGGGCAACAATGGGTCTAATTGTGGTTCAAAACGCCCAAGTAACAGCAACTTCACTTTGCAGGTTTGTTGCAATTCTTTAAAAGCTTCTATAAGTTCGTTAATTCCTTTATCTTTAACCAACCTTCCAACAAAAATAAATACAAATTCATGTTGTTTTATATTCAATTTTGTTTTTAAAGCCTCTTGTTGCGTTAAAGTAATTAACGAAGGAGAAAAATAATTAATATCAATTCCGTTAGAGCTCCCATTTCCTATTATTTTTAATTTATTAATGGTTGTAAATTTTTCTTTTAATATTATTTCTTTCAATCCAAAAGAGTTGGGGTATACTTTTGTTGCACAGGCATAGGTTAATTTTTCAATAAAATTAAGTAATTTTCTTTTTTTTCCTACTGCAACAAGCAAAGGCATCCCTGCAACGGTATGAAGCCTATTTGGTACACCAGAAATTTTAGCTGCCAACATGCCTAGCAAGCCTGCTTTAGGAGTATGGGTATGAACAATAAATGGTTTTTCCTTTTTTAAAAAAACAACCATATGAAATAGAGTAATTATATCGGTAAATGGTGTTATTTTTCTGGTTAAATTAAATGCTTTATAGGGTAAGTTCATTTCTTTACTTAATGCTACTAAATCGTTGTTTGTATTCTTAGATGCAATAATGACTTTATAGTGCTTGTTTACAAAAAGTAATTGAGCCCCTAAAAGGGTGCGTAACGACCCTGATACTGTGGTTATTCTTATTAGTTTCTTTTTCATAATTTAAAGAGCTTAATTATGTTGTTTGTTTAAATACCTTTTATTAATCTTTAATAAATTACATTCCTTGAAAATGCTTAATTTAGAATGAGCCTTGCTTATCATTGTTTGTCGTTTCTTTTTAGGGATTATCGCAAGATGTTTTGAAAAAATCAAGCTCTACTTTTGCTGCCCAAAAACCTTTAATAATCTCTACGCTTTCTCTTGATCCCATATCTTTTATGATTTTAAATCCTTACCAAAGGAATATTCTGCTAAATTTAAAATTCGCGTTTCTATAAATTAATTTGTTGTGGAATTATTTCAAATTGTTGTGCTAATTCTTGGATGATATACCTTTCTTTTAAAGCCTCTAAAACTAGTTTAGTCTTAAATTTCGATGTGAATTTTCTTCGTGTCATCATATAAAGTAAGTTCCTTTTTTTAAACTTAATTTACTGTCCTTTTTTTTTGGTTTCATCAGCAAAACTATCCTCAAACAATACAACAGTTATTGTTTATTTAAATAGTGTTATAAAATGAAATCAATTTTTCTACATGGTTTTTAATTTTATATTTTTCAGCATAGTCCTTTTGATTTAATTTAATATACTTTATTAATGAAGGGGTTTTTAGTAAACCAAGTAATTCCTTTGAAAATTGATTTGTATCATTTTTTTCTACAAGAACCCCTGTTTTACCATCAATCACTAGTTCTGGTATGGCATCCGTGTTAAAAGACACTATAGGAACTTGAAATAAAATTGCCTCTAATAATGTAATACCAAAGGATTCTGAAACAGAAGTGCTGCAATAAACATCAAAACAATTAAAAAATTTAGACACATTTGTTGTAGAATCTATAAATGTAACATTATTAGCCAAACCTTTAGATTTAACTACCTCAATTATACTTTTCTTTAAAATACCTCCACCAACTAATAATAAGTGTAAGTTTTTCTTGTTTTTAAGGGATTTTTCGAATACATCTATTAAATGAATGTGTCCTTTATGAAATTTGAAACTACCAATGTTTCCAATAACAATTTTATCATTAGCGATGTTTAACGAATCAAGAACTGATTCTCTTCTGCTTCTATCAACTTCATACCTGCTAAAATCAACACCTAACGAGTAATTTAATATTTTAGAGTCTTTAATATATTTGTTTTTTATTAAAAATGCACGTGTATAATTTGAGTTTGATAACACATAATCATAATAACTTGTAAGTTTAATTAATGTTTTATAGTAAAATGAAGTGTTGTTATATACAGAATGTTGTGTTAGTACGTATTTAGCTTTTATAATTTTTTTAAACAAAATTAATACAATAAGAGCTAGATTTAAATGTGAATGAACAACGTTTGGTTTTATTTTATTTAATATTTTATAAAAACTCCATACCCAAGTAATTTTTTTTAATGACTTTATATTTAAAGAATACACAGAAAGCCCCTTTATTTTATTTAATTCAGTGTCAAAAAAATGAACGTTTGGCATCAATGTTATAACCGATACTTCATGCTGAGTATAATCATAATTCCTAAGCACATCTAGTAAATATTTTTCTGCACCTCCAAATGAAAAATTAGGTATAATATGTACTATTTTTTTCATTTATTTTCTATTATATATTTATTATCATACTTTATATTATTGCTTTTTAACATATATATTATAATAAATGACGGCATTATTAATGATCGAGACAACATAAATGCGTTTAAAAACAGTATTACCATTAATAAAAACAAAAAGGTAAGTACCGTTGAAAGGTTATAAAAACTACCTTTGCTAATTAAATAAAAAAATACAATAAAAAAAACACTTACAATAAACAATAATGGTATCAGCCCAAAATTAACTAATATCGACAAAATAATATTGTGAACACTTGACATGAAATGGGGTGATTTTTTTGAATTTGTTTTAAATTTAACATTTTCCCGTTGCCCATATAAAGGTGTTGTAATAAAACTTGGCAAAGTCCTTATCACCTCTATATATACTTTGAGTCTCCCTTTATCTGCAGATCCGTCCGCATTCAGTTTAAACAACCGAGATACTCTTGTGTTTTTAGTATCAGAATTAACATCAGATATGAAATTAATATTCAATAGCAAGACTATAAACACCAAAAACAACCCAAAAAGAATAGTTTTTTTAGTAAATCTAAATAAAAAATAAAGTATAATTACTAATAATACTGTTTTCGATAATGTTAATAAAAAAACTATTGATAACAGTAAATTTACTCTTAAAACATTGCTTCTTTTAGATATAAAAGATTCACTTAACAAAAATGCTAGCACTAAATATTGAGCTAAATCATTAGCTACAAAACCATCTCCCCATACCATTCTATGATTTCCTCTTAATGTAAAAAACAACCACTTCCCTTTACCATAACTAAAATGTAGTATTGCATAAGTAATATACAATACTCCTACAATAATGATCATTTTAAAAACTGTTTTTAAAAAATAATCAAACAACTGTTGCTTTTGTATTATATCTAAAAAAATAGGAATAAAATTAAAGGCCAATACCATTTGGAATAAATACAAAAAGGACTCAGTTTTTTGATTAGCAAAAGGAACAAAAGCAAAGGCTAATAATAAAAATATATTTAATACCGTAATAATCTTTACGGTTCGTCTTTTTAAAGAAAAATGCTTTACACTAATTACATGCTTAATTACATATATTATTAAAAAAACATCTAAATAGCTAAAATTCCCAACAATATTAGTGTTAATAATAAAAAAACAGCTTATTAATAATAAAAGGCTTTTATTAAACGAAATTCCTCTTACCTTTAACATTTACTAACCGTTTTTTTATAATACATGTAATTAAATAACATTTTAATAACCTTACTCACAAAAAATGCATACACAACACCCCTAAGAAGATATCTATCAATAAATAAATTTGTGAAAAATATAAAGCTAACACCAAATAAAATAATACTAAAACTAAACCCAATATATTTTTCTTTAGAAATCATCCATACAGAATAAACCCATCCTAATATTTCAAAAAATGAGATTACTAATGTTAGCTCAAAAATAGATGAAATCACCAAAAAATCTTTTGTGAAAAGTATTTCTATAATAAACTCTTTTAACAAACTCATTGCTAAAATAGTTAGAAATAGAAATGAAAATATCATTTTCAATGATTTGTTTATTGTTTTTTTTATTTCTACTTTTTTAGTTAAACTTGAAAATTTAGGCAATAAATACCGCCTCATAGTTGTTTGAATAAAAATTACACTCACTGAATAAATACGAAACATTGCTTGCCAATAACCTGCTTGATCTATACTCATTTTAGAAATAATAAAATCTCTATGAATCATGAAAATTAAAGGTGATATAACCATTACAGATACTGTTATGATAAAAAATTTAGTATATCCTTTTATGGTGTACCTCACAAACCCTTTCCTTATTTTTTTAACCGAAAACCAATTGTCCTTTTTTAAGTAAAAAAAAAGAACCACACATCCGAAAACTAAATTTACTATAATTGATGTAAATGCACCAGTTAAACCGTATTTATAAGTTAACAATAATGTTACAACAATATTTACCAACTGTGTTGATAAACTAATTTTATAAAAATCTTTAATCTTTTTTAATCCAATGATTGCTGACATCAATAAATCATAAAACCCAATCATTGGCAAGCTAACACCTAATGCTATAAAGTAGTAATAATAATCTTCCGTATATAAAACTAACTGTGATATTGTTTTTGAAAAAAACACCAAACACAAACCAATAATTATTGAAAAAATTATAGTAATCTTAAAAGCTGATGATAAATAATCATCTAATTTTGATGTGTTTTGGTGCTGTGAAGAATACTTTACAACACCATCATTTATTGCTCCATTAGACAACGTTCTTACAATAGAAAATAAATTTTTAAATTGAGAAATTACAACCAGCCCTTGCGCACCAGAATACATTGCCACTATTTTGTCTATAATTACACTTGACAAAATAGTTGTTGCAGAAATAATTGCTGATAAAAAAGATGTTTTTTTCATAGCTTTACCTTTGTTGTACTATCTACGTATGCAAAAAAACTATAGAAAAAAGAAAAAAACATAAGTCCAGAATAACGCTGAAACATTGATTCAAACAAGAACGAAACAAAGAGGATTATTGATAAGGATCGAATTACATAATGATACTCCCGTGATCTATTAAAAAACAGAACTCCCAAAGAAACTAACAACAATATAAACCCAATCATCCCAATTTGAATTGCTATAGTTAAAAATTGATTATGCGAATTCAATTGAGCTCTTAATGGGTTTATATAATTTAACTCCTTGTATGTACTCATTAGCCTTAAGTCATGATCACCAACACCAACACCTAACAATATGTTTTCTTTAATTATTTGAATGGATGCATTCCATGTTAATAAACGTGTATGAAAAGAATTTTTAGAAGTAGGATTTATGATAATTTCCTTCTCATATATGTCGCCTATTATTTTGTTAAATCTGGGGTTAACAAAAATAACAGCAGACAGCAGTATTATTGAAATCAACAATACTAATCTTTTTTTTACCCCCCGTTGAGAAATTAAATAATACACATAAATCAAAGGTGTGATTAATAACGAAACTCTATTTGATATTTGAAATATGCCTATTAAAACAATTATTATAAAAAAAGTGTTAATTTTTTTATTTTTAATAGGCTGAAATAATAATAATACATATGAAAATAGTAAAAAAACAGCGTAATATACTGTTTGATGTATTGCTGAAAAGTATTTCCCAAAAAACAAATTACCTCCTTCACTCATAGACTGAAACAAGTTATGCCCTGGTTGTACAATTGCATGAAACCCTCCAGGATAAAATGTTGCCGCCCTATAAAATGCATATATGTTTAATATTAATATAGACATTACACAGCCAAGTACATAAGTATTAAGAATTCTCTTAATTTGAAATTCATTAAGGGATTTCTTTCTAAAATAAAAAATAATAGGAAATATCAACAAAGGGGTCTTTTGCGTTAAAAACTTTATATCAAACCGGGACGAATACAGTAATGAAAAAACTAAAAACAAATACATTAAAGCTGGTAATAAAATATTTTTAGAAATTTTAATATTCTTTAACTGTCCTGCCCTAAAACTCTCCAACAATAATACAAACATTAACACTGTTGTTGTTTTTTGTCCAAATGGAATTAAAAAAGAAAAAACAGCGAATAGTGTAATATTATATTTAGCTATAAAGATCCTCAACCTCATAACTAACCCTCACAATACCATTTTACAACTTTTTCAATACCCTCTGTAAAAGAATATTTGGGCTGATACCCTATTAGTTTTTTTCCTTTAGATATGTCTGCCAATGAGTGTACTACATCTCCGGCTCTATTTGGACCGTGGTTTACTTTTGTTTCATTGACTGTAATACCCAGCGCAGTTAAACCTTCTTTTATTGCCTCTACCAAATCATTTAAGTTGATGTTTTCTCCAAAAGCCACATTATACACTTGATTTACTGCTTTTGGATTGTCTGACAAAGCGGCTTTTATGTTAGCTTGCACAACGTTTTCAATAAAGGTAAAATCACGCGAATGGAATCCATCACCGTTTATGGTAATATCCTCTTTATTTAATAACTGACCGATAAACTTTGGTATTACCGCTGCATACGCTCCATTAGGATCTTGACGTTGCCCAAACACATTAAAATAACGCAAGCCAATAGTTTCTAAACCGTAGGTTTTATAAAAAACATCGGCATATAATTCGTTTACCAATTTCGTAACCGCATACGGTGATAACGGTTTTCCTATTTCATCTTCCACTTTTGGCAACCCTGGATGATCTCCATATGTAGAAGAACTTGCGGCATATACCATACGTTTTACGGTGTCAGACTCATTTGCTGCTACTAACATATTCAAATGTCCAGAAACATTTACGGCGTTAGTAGTAATGGGGTCATTTATAGATCTTGGCACTGAACCTAAGGCTGCTTGATGCAATACATAATCGACTCCCTTCATTGCGGTTTTACAGGTTACTATATCTCTAATATCGCCTTCAATTAGTTCGCAACGGGAATTCTTTAAAAAACTTTCAATATTTTTTAAATGGCCTGTTGCAAAATTATCTAAAATCACGATTTTTTTAGCATCGTATTTCAAAAGATATTCGACCAAGTTAGATCCTATAAATCCTGCGCCACCTGTTACTAAAAAAGTAAATTTAGATAAATCTTTGGTATGATATGGTGTTTTAAACATAAATTACAATCTTTTAGTTACTTCATTTTGTGGCAATGTTCCTTTAACATCATACAATACTCCATTTTTGTTTTTTAATGCGGCAAAATCTAAATCTTTAAATTTATCATGTGCTACGGTGTGCACAATGGCATCATATTTCTTACCCTTGATATCTGCTACTGTACCTATTCCGTATTCATACTGTACTTCGTCGGAATTTGCCCAAGGATCATACACCTCAACATCCATGTGAAAGTCTTTTAATTGACGATAAACATCTATAGCTTTGGTGTTTCTAATATCTGGACAATTTTCTTTAAAGGTAATCCCCAACATCAATACTTTTGCATTTTTTACTGAAATTTCATTATGCACCATTAATTTCAGAACTTCTGTTGCTACATATTCGCCCATAGAATCATTTAAGCGTCTTCCTGCTAAAATAATTTCTGGATAATAACCTACTTCTTGTGCTTTTTGAGCTAAATAATATGGATCTACACCTATACAATGCCCCCCAACCAACCCTGGTTTAAAAGGTAAAAAATTCCATTTTGAAGATGCTGCTTCCAAAACCGCATGTGTATCAATATCTAATTTATTAAATATTTTTGCCAATTCATTTACAAAAGCAATGTTAATATCACGTTGTGCGTTTTCAATTACTTTTGCTGCTTCTGCAACTTTTAATGAAGGTGCTAAATGCGTACCTGCCGTAATAATTGAATTGTATAAAGCATCAACTAATAACCCAATTTCTGGAGTAGAACCTGATGTTACTTTTTTAATTTTTGTTACTGTATGCGTTTTATCTCCTGGATTGATACGCTCTGGAGAATATCCACAGAAAAAATCTATATTGAATTTTAATCCACTTACTTTTTCTAAAACGGGAACACAATCGTCTTCCGTTACTCCTGGATATACTGTAGATTCATAAATGACAACATCTCCTTTTTTTAATACCCCACCAATTGTTTCTGATGCTTTAATTAAAGGGGTTAAAATTGGTCTATTGTTTTTATCTACAGGGGTTGGAACAGTTACAATATAAACGTTACAGTCTTCTAAATCTGATAATTGATAACTCAATTTTATTCCGTTATCTTTTAAATTTAAAACCGATTGCAAGTTTTCATCCGAAACTTCTAAGGTTGCATCATGACCTGCATTTAAAGCCTTTATTCTGTTTTGATTGATATCAAAACCTATTACTTTATATTTACTTGCAAATTCTACGGCTAATGGCAAACCTACGTACCCTAGCCCAATAACGGCAATTTTTTTACTATTTTTTTCTATACTCATTTTCTCGCTTATAATTTGTAAGATAAGTATTTAAATTCGATAAGAGCAGTATTAAAAGAATTGTACCTACTACAACTAGTGGTAGCATACCTTTATATGTTTTAAAAACAGGAATTTCTACTTTTGTTCCCTTTTGAGGAAAATCAGTTAAAACGTTTATAATTTCACCACTTTTTTCTTTACTTAGAATGACTTTTGAAAGATCTTCAGTTAAATTTTTAGAAATACCAAATAATTTTAATTCTAGGTTTTCAGAATTTTTTTTATCTGACAAATCAATAGTTGTATTTGGGACATTTTTTTTAAGACTATTTAAAGCATATTTTTTAAGAAAACTCCTTAAGCTATCAACTTCTTTTTGAGATTTTTTAATGTTTTTTTCTTTTTCTTCAATTGATTTTATCCTTAAGTCTTTAGCGAGAATTAACATTTTATTCTGCTTTATTTTATTAAAAATAGTATCTATTGATAGTTTTAAATTCTGATCAGTTGATTTAACTCTTATTACAAACCTTTTAGAAAAAAGTGTGTAAATCTCTTTGTTAAATTCGCTAAAATTTACATTCTTTCTTGTTGTTGAATCTAGTTTTTTAATAATCCTATCAAAATATAAAAGCTTATCTATTTTACTATCATATGATGCTAAATTTAAATTTGTTATAGTGGCGGCTTCTTCAGGAGTAATTACAAGCTGTGTTGATAATCTTAAAGTATCTTGATTATCAATACTACTCCTAATATCTTCTAAATATTCATTTATTTGATGTTCTGACCCATATTGTGGTTCTATAATAGCGTCATATTTATAGATTACAGAGCTAATAGAATCTAAAAACAGCCCTAATAAAAATGCTGCCATCATAGGTAATACAATAAGTTTAATATTCTTTCTTAAAAAGAGTAGTATTAGTATAAAAAAATTAAACAACTTTATAGAAAAGTTTTTAATTCCAATAAAAAATTTCTTAATTCCTTTTTTAAAATACTCCATTAATTGAAATAAATCTATTTCTTCTTCTGGACTTGCTCCCATGTTTTCTTTTTTTTGCAAAAGTATAAATTATTATTGATATAATTCTTAACTATGCTGGTTTTTAACTACCTGTTTTAAACTGTCTTGCCAAGCAAATATGCTAATTGAAAAATTCTCCTTTATTTTGTTTTTGTTAAGCACACTGTTTTTTGGTCTTTTTACTAATGTTGGATATTGGCTTGTTTTGATTGGTTCTGTTTTAATTTTTAGCTTCTTTTCTTTAAAAATTGCTTTTGCAAAATCATACCAACTAGCTTCGCCTTGATTACTATAATGGTAAACTCCAAATTCATTTTTTGTACTGTTGATAATGTGTAAAATAGCATTGGCTAAATCTAACGCATAGGTAGGTGTGCCTATTTGATCCTCGACAACTCGTATTTCTTTTTTTGTTTTTGCTAGTTGTAGCATTGTTTTCATAAAATTACTACCGTGTTGAGAATATAGCCAAGATGTTCTAATTATATAATGTTTTTTGCAATTTTTTTCTACTTCTTTTTCTCCTAACAATTTTGTTTTACCATAAACACTTTGTGGATTTGGTGTGTCTTCTTCGGTATAAGGTGTTTTTTTATTTCCGTCGAAAACAAAATCTGTAGATATATGTATTAGGGTTGTATTGTGATGGTTACAAGATTTGGCTATATTTTTAACACCAATCACATTTATTTTATGTGCTACTTCTTGCTGTGTTTCAGCTTTGTCTACATTTGTATATGCTGCGCAGTTTATACAATAATCTATGTTGTTCTTCTCAAAAAATGCTACAACATTTAATGAATTTGAAATGTCTAAAGAATCTTTATTGGTAAAAATGAATTTAAATTGTGGGTGATTTGTAGCAATTTCTTTTAAACTCAAACCTAACTGTCCGTTACTTCCTGTGACTAGTATTGTTTTCATTTATTGTAACTCTATTACCTTTTTTAATTGTAAGTCTTTTTCTGAAAGAATAAAAGTTTCTTTTGGTAGCATCCAATTTATTGCTAATGTTTCGTCATTATATATAATACCTTCTTCTGATTCTTTATGGTAATAATTATCGCATTTATAAAAAAAAGTAACTTGGTCTGTCAAAGCTATAAAACCATGTGCAAATCCTCTTGGAATAAATAATTGTTTTTTATTTTCAGAAGAAAGTCTTACAGAAACGTGCTGTAAATAAGTTGGTGAGTCTTTTCTAAAGTCAACCGCAACATCTAACACTTCTCCTTGAAGCACGGTTACTAATTTTGCTTGTGCATGCTTCCCTTTTTGAAAGTGTAATCCTCTTAACACACCTTTTGTAGAAAAAGACTGATTGTCTTGTACAAAATTTACCTCTTTATTTATTAACTTAGTAAATGTTTTGTGGTTAAAACTTTCAAAAAAACAACCTCTGCTGTCTTTAAAAATTGAAGGCTCTAATATAAAGCAACCTTTTAATTTTGTTTCTGTTGCTTTCATAAAATACTTAATAAATGTTTACCATAGCCACTTTTGGTTAATGGTGCTGCTAGTTTTAGTAGTTGCTCTTTTGTGATAAAACCTTTTTTATAAGCAACTTCTTCTATTGCTCCTATTTTAAGTCCTTGACGTTCTTCTATAACTTGTACAAATTGTGATGCTTGCATTAAAGAATTAAATGTGCCTGTGTCTAACCAAGCGGTTCCTTTATCTAAAATACTTACACTTAGATTTCCTTGTTGAAGATAGGTTTTGTTAATGTCTGTAATTTCTAATTCGCCTCTGGCACTTGGTTTTATGCTGGCTGCAATTTCTACTACTGAATTGTCGTAAAAATAAATACCTGGCACTGCATAATTTGATTTTGGGTGTGTTGGTTTTTCTTCTATTGAAATGGCTTTTCCTTCGGTATTAAATTCAACAACTCCATAGCGTTCTGGATCATTTACATGATAGGCATACACAATGCCTCCGTTGGGGTTGTTATTTGCTTCTAACAACTTTGAAAGTCCTGTTCCGTAAAAAATATTGTCTCCTAAAATTAGGGCAACTTTTTCTTTTCCTATAAATTCTTTTCCAATAATAAAGGCTTCTGCCAATCCTTTTGGTTGTTTTTGAACAGCATATTGAAAATTACAGCCTAATTGTTTTCCGGTACCTAAAAGTTTTTCGAATAACGGTAGGTCTTGTGGTGTTGAGATGATTAAAATATCTCTAATACCTGCCCACATTAAGGTAGAAAGAGGGTAATAAATCATGGGTTTATCATAAATAGGCATCAATTGTTTGCTTACCGCTAAGGTAAGTGGATGTAGCCTTGTACCTGATCCTCCTGCTAAAATGATACCTTTCATGCTATCTTGTTTTATACTTGTTTAAATACCATTGAATGGTTTTTAAAATTCCTGTTTCAAAATTTTCTACTGCTTTCCAGCCTAATTCTTTTTCTATTTTTGTGGCGTCTATAGCATATCTAAAATCGTGCCCTGGTCTGTCTGATACAAAGGTAATTAACTCTTTATACGACTTTTCTTTTGGTACTTGCTTGTCTAATAGCTCACAAATAGTGTGTACAATATACAAATTATCTCTTTCGTTGCTACCTCCAATATTATAGGTTTCTCCTGCTTTTCCTTTGTGATAGACTAATTCTATTCCTTTACAATGATCTAAAACATACAACCAATCTCTAATGTTTTTACCGTCTCCATAAATGGGAATAGGTTCTGCATTGATGGCTTTTCTTATAATGGTTGGTATTAATTTTTCATCGTGTTGTTTTGGTCCGTAATTGTTAGAGCAGTTTGTGGTGATTACATTCATTCCGTAGGTATGAAAATAACTTCTAACAATAAAGTCTGAAGATGCTTTTGATGCACTGTATGGACTATTTGGAGCGTATGGTGTGCTTTCTAAAAACAAGCCTGATTCGCCTAATGTGCCATAAACTTCATCTGTTGATATATGGTGAAACCTGCTGTTTTCGTAGCCTTTTTTGCAATCGTTTGGACCATTCATCCAATGTTTCTTTGCAACATCTAATAGATTAAATGTTCCAAATATGTTGGTTTGTATAAAAGCGTCTGGATTTTTAATAGAATTGTCTACGTGTGATTCTGCAGCAAAATGGATAACGCCTTTAAAATCGTACTTTTTAAATAAGTCTTCTATTAATTTTCTATTACAAATATCGCCTTTAATAAAAGTGTAGCGGTCATTGTTTTGTATGTCTTCTAAATTACTAATGTCTCCTGCATAGGTAAGTTTGTCAAGATTTACAATGTGTATATTTTGATTTTTTTCTAAAAAGTAGGGAATAAAGTTTGCGCCTATAAAACCTGCACCTCCTGTTACCAATACATTTTTATTCATCTTATCTTTTAAAAGGGTGTTTTGCTAATTGTTTGGTTGCAAAAGGATGATATTCTCCTTTTAAGCCAATTGGTGTTGCATGCCGTATGGTATGTACAATTTCTATGGCTTGTCTTGTGTCTTCTAGTCCGTATCCTTTTCCTGAGAGGATACTTTCGTAAACTCTTGTGTGTAAGTCTGTAAAGCCTGTACTAAATTCTAATTCTTCTCCTTCAATGATTATTGATCTATATGTACGTTGTCCTTTTGCTTTTACAGCTTCGGGTAAAATATCGTAATTAATAGATAAAAACCAACGAACTCTTGCTCTTTCAAATTCTAAATACCCTGCAGCTCTATCATGCTCATGAATATGTACTGTATTTTGTTTTAAGTCTCCAAATATCCAAGATAACATGTCGTAAAAATGAACACCAATATTTGTTGCTATTCCTCCTGATTTTTGAATATCTCCTTTCCAAGATGTGTAGTACCAGTTTCCTCTTGAGGTTAAATAGGTTAAGTCGATATCAAATATTTTATCTTTTGGTGCGGCAGCAACTTTCTTTTTTAAAGCTTTAATGCTTTCATGCTCTCTTAATTGTAAAATATTATACACTTTTTTACCTGTTTCGGCTTCCATTTTTGATAGTGCATCTAAATTCCAAGGGTTTAAAACAAGTGGTTTTTCACTAATTGCATCTGCGCCTCTTCGTAATGACATACGTATATGAGCGTCGTGCAAATAGTTTGGTGTACAAATACTTACAAAGTCTAATTGTGTATTTTGTTCGTACTTTAATTTTTCTAAGTGTCTATCAAAACGTTCAAATTCTGTAAAGAAGTTTGCCTTCGGAAAATAGCTGTCCATTATACCAACACTATCAAATTTATCTAGTGCGGCAACCAAATTATTTTGGGTGTCTTTAATGGCTTTTAAATGGCGCGGTGCTACAAATCCTGCTGCGCCTATGAGTGCAAAATTTTTCATGCAAAAATTTTCTCTAAGATTTTTTGTGTAATGATATACGTTGGCTTAACACCTGTTGTACCTAAGCCTCCTGAGGCTAAGGTGCTTCCTGTTTTTAACGGATTATCTGATGCATAATATGCATATAAAACTTGTACATTTTCGTTGATATTTCCTCTAATTTTTGAAGCGGCTTGTATGGCTTTTTGGTAATGTGCTCCTTCCATTTCTAACCCAATAACTTGCCATGTTGAATTGTGAAAAAAAGTTAAGACTTCTTTATTTTGTAACGAAGTACCTAGTACGGTTACCATAGAACCGTCAAAAACTTGCATTCCGAAGCCTTCTAAATCTTGTTTTGATAGTTGATTTTGAAATGGATAATTATCTGCTGTACCTTCAAAAATATGTGAACTTGGTATCATAATATCTCCTTTTCCTCCTTCTAATATTCCTGCTTTTCCCATAATGGAAACTGACTTTACATCTAAATGTATGCGTTTGTCTGCTTTTATATATGGCTTTAAAAGCTCGTCCATCGTTTCATAAGCTTGTTCTCCAAAAGCGTAATCCATTACAATTATAACTGGGCTTTCTTTTGTGTTAAACGTGTAAGGTGTTTTCTTAAAATCTATCTTTGAAGTGTCTATTATTTGCACATTAATATTAGTGCCAGAGGTGTCTTTAACATAGGTTAGACCGTTTTTAGAAGCAATATCTTTTACTTTTTTACGCAATGTATCATTGGCGTCTTTGCTTAGCTCTTCAAAAAGTGCCATTCCTTTGTGTTTTTGTGCTTCTTTTGGCAACGCCATTGTTGCGTATAAAGAATTCATTACGCTGTGCATGTTGGCGCTTACAATATGAATTGGCCTATTTATAATCTGAAGTTTTTCTAACTGTTCTTTTATGGTTGTTGCCCAAATATCTCCGTAAATATGATGCCCAATACGTTCTCTTAAAATGGCACTAAAAGTAATTAATCGTTTTTCGTTTTTGCTAATTTCTTTAATTGCTAAGGCGCCTAACCAATAAATAATTTGCAAGAAACGGTCTGGGTTTTTTTCTGAAGAAAATGCATTATAAACGTCTTTTGTTTCGTCAAAAGTTCTGCCTAAAATATTGGCTACATGCGCTAAAATCACTTCGCATTCTTTTTGTGTAAGCTTCTTTTTATGTAATACAATGTTTTCTAGCTTACTCCATTCTCTAACGGTTTCTGTACCATTATTTATAAGTATTTTTGTTGCAATTTTATGAGATTCTATGTATAAAAAAGTTAAATGTGTTAGAATATCGTAAATTTCTGATCGTCCTCGCGTTACTTCAATATTCATTTGATCTTGGTCAATTCTATAACAGTTACGTCTTCTTTTAGCGGGAATAATGGTTTTAAAATGTGATTCAGAAAAACCTTCATCTGCTGTAAGGTTAATATATCTACATTGTTCAATACCTTCTGGCAGTCTATCTATAACATAGGTTAAACCATTTAATTCTACTTTTTCTTCGGCTATTGATCCGTAAATTTCTGGTTGTAATACTAATAATGATTGCCTAAGAGATTCTCCAGAAATACCCATAGGTTTGTAAAAGCCACGACTAAAAAGGTGTCGCATGGTAATATAAAGTTGCTCAATAGCGCTAGAAGATTCTTGCGCTTTTGTTCTATGTATGTTTTTTGTCATTTAAAAAATTTATGCAAAGATAATCATAAAAAATTTGACTGCTTTTCTTACTTTAAAATTTTGGTGTATTTTGAAGCGTCTTTTAAAACAGCAACCGCCTTTTGAAGTGTTTTATTGGCATGTATTTTCTGAATATATTCTCCTTCTTTAAAATAATATCGTCTTACAATTTCTGATGTTAATGTGCTTAATATTTCTTCTTTATTAACATCTAATTCTTTTAATTTTTCTGTTTCAATGGCGGTTTTTAAAGCTTCTAATTCATTACTTATTTTTGACTCTAAACCTTCTTTTTTAACATTTTCTTGTACTTTTTTTAAATATTTGTTAGTCAGTAAATCATAAGATGCTTTCGTCGTTTTTATATAACGTTTTAAATCTTGGTAATCACTGTCTTTTAACTTAAAATCGGCTGCTTTTACAATGTTTTCGTGTTTGTAAAAATAATCTGTAACATAATTAAAAAGCACGTTAGAACGCAACAGAGCACTTGTTGCTTTTGTCTTCTTTGGAAGGTGAAGTGTCACATCTGGCAAAACTCCGCCACCATCATAAACCAACCTTCCGTTGGTTGTTTTAAAGGTATTTCTTTTACCGTCAGAAAACTTAGGAATATTTCCCTTTTTATCTCTGTTTGTGTAATCTAACTCTTGAATGCAACGGCCACTTGGTGTGTAATATTTAGAAATGGTTAATTTAAGCATGGTACCATAGGTTAGTTTTCGTGTACGTTGCACCAATCCTTTTCCAAAGGAACGCTGCCCAACAATAACAGCTCTATCATAATCTTGCAATGCACCTGCTAAAATTTCTGAAGCAGAAGCAGAACGATTATCTATTAAAATAGCTATAGGAATTTCTGTGTCTAAAGGCTCTTTTTTTGTTTTATAAGTGCTGCTCCATTG
The DNA here is from genome assembly GCA_947311635.1 of uncultured Flavobacteriaceae bacterium. Taxonomy (GTDB): domain Bacteria; phylum Bacteroidota; class Bacteroidia; order Flavobacteriales; family Flavobacteriaceae; genus CAMZLD01. The sequence continues at coordinate 23,183 of CAMZLD010000032.1, forward strand.
TTTTGTTTTTGCTTTGGTGGTCACAACTATTTTTCCTTTCGGAATAAAGAAATTTACAATATCTATTACTTGGTTTAATAAACCACCTCCGTTGTGACGTATATCTATCACAAGTTTTTTCATGCCTTGTGATTTTAAATCTAAAAAGGCTTTTTTAACTTCTGTAGAAGCTTTTGCATTGAATTTTATAAAGGCAATATAACCAACCTCATCATCTATCATGTGGTAAAATGGCACTGGATTTACAATGATTTTATCTCTAGTAATTTCAATATTTAAGGTTTTATTTTGACGCTTTACCTTTAAATTGACCTTCGTTTTAACAGCACCTTTAATGAATGAAGTTACATTACTACCTTCATAATCTTTAACAATAATATCATCTATTTGAATGATATGATCTCCTGCTTGTAAACCAGCTTTTGCTGCAGGAGAGTTTTGATAAACCTCACGGATAACAATTTCTTTATCGTGCGTATTCATCGTAGCTCCTATACCAGCATATTCTCCATTTCTGCGTATTTTTGCGTCTTCTACACCTTGCTCATCATAATAACGCGTGTAAGGATCAAGATTTTTTAACATGTTAGTAATAGCATTATTGGTTAACTGTGCTGGATTTACCTCATCTATATAATGCATATTAAGCTCTTTAAAAAGCGTTGTGTATATTTCTATTTGTTTGGCAACCTCAAAGTAATCTGAAGAATAGCCAACAGAAACAATGATAGAAAGACCTAAAATGGCGGTAAGAATGCGTTTTTTCATGGTGTTTTTACTAGAACAACAAATATACCAAAAAAGTTGCTTACCCTTCTAATTTTTTATTGAATGCCTTTAATAAGTGTCGTGTTTTATCTTGTACTTCTATAAATGTAGGTAAGGTTTTTCCGCTATAAATAAACATAGCAATATGTTGTTTTTTTACTTCGGAAGTAAGAAGGTTTTTGTTTAAACGATACGCTTCTCGCATTAAACGTTTAATTCTATTTCTATCAACAGCTCTTTTAAAATTGCGTTTAGAAACCGAAAAACCAACCTGAAAGGTTTCTTTTTCAAAAGTTTTTTGATGCAAATACACCAAACGAATAGGAAATGCTTTTAAGTACTTTCCGTCTCCAAATAAAGCTTCAATAGCTTTTCTGCTTTTTAATTTTTCGTGTTTTGAAAAAGTGTTTTTCACGAGGTAAATGTAGTAATAAAAGAGATATGACCTAAAAGGTAAAGACAAACCGTTTAAAAGATAAAAAATAGTTTCTTTTTCTGCTTTTTAACTTCATGTAAATGCTTATTTTTGTGTCGTTATAAAATAAAACTCATGAAACCAGACTTATTTCAAGCACCAGATTATTACCAATTAGATGATTTACTAACCGAAGAGCATAAATTAATTAGAGATGCTGCAAGAGAGTGGACCAAACGCGAAGTGTCTCCTATTATTGAAGAAGCTGCTCAAAATGCCGTTTTTCCGAAGTCTATCATTAACGGTTTGGCAGAAATTGGAGCCTTTGGCCCTTATATTCCTGTAAAATATGGTGGTGCTGGCTTAGATCAAATTAGTTATGGTTTAATCATGCAAGAAATTGAACGTGGAGATTCTGGCGTACGTTCTACAGCTTCTGTACAATCTTCGTTAGTGATGTATCCTATTTGGAAATATGGTAACGAAGCGCAACGTAATAAATACTTGCCAAAATTAGCTTCGGGTGAATTTATGGGTTGTTTTGGCTTAACAGAACCAGATCATGGTTCTAATCCAAGCGGAATGGTTACCAATATTAAAGATATGGGCGATCATTATCTTTTAAATGGTGCTAAAATGTGGATTTCTAATGCGCCGTTTGCAGATGTTGCGGTAGTTTGGGCAAAAAATGAAGCTGGCAGAATTAAAGGTGTAATTGTAGATAGAGGAATGGAAGGTTTTACAACACCAGAAACACACAACAAGTGGTCTTTACGTGCTAGTGCAACAGGTGAGTTAATTTTTGATAATGTAAAAATTCCGAAGGAAAATATATTGCCTAACAAAGATGGTTTAGGAGCTCCTTTAGGATGCTTAGATTCTGCTCGATACGGAATTGCTTGGGGCGCCATTGGTGCTGCCATGGATTGCTACGATACTGCTTTGCGTTATGCTAAAGAGCGTATTCAATTCGGAAAGCCTATTGCTTCTTTTCAATTACAACAAAAAAAATTAGCAGAAATGATTACCGAAATCACCAAAGCCCAATTATTAACATGGCGTTTGGGTGTTTTACGTAATGAGGGCAAGGCTACTTCTGCTCAAATTTCTATGGCAAAGCGTAACAATGTAGACATGGCATTACACATAGCCAGAGAAGCAAGACAGGTTTTGGGTGCTATGGGAATCACTGGCGAATATTCAATTATGCGCCATATGATGAATCTAGAAAGTGTAATTACCTATGAAGGTACACATGATATTCATTTATTAATTACAGGATTGGATATTACAGGCATCCCTGCTTTTAAATAAGCGGTACTGTTATATCTTTATTTTTGCGCCAAAAGTAAAATTTCTTCCTGGTGAACTTATGCCAGAGGCAAATTCTTTGTAATGTATATCAAATACGTTTTTTACAGAAAACTGTAGCTTTATTTTGCTGTTAATTTTATAATTTGCAAAATAGTTAATCGTCATCCAGCTTGGACTTCCGAAGTAATTATTACTGTTATCTAAAGGTGTTTCTTCTAAATTATCAATGCCTTCAGAAATATTATATGCTGATGCCTTTTTATGCGCATTAAAGATCATAGAGGCACTTGTTTCAAACTTTTTCTTAACAAAGGTCAAACCAATATTTCCAAATAATGGAGGAATGGAAGAGAGTGGTTCTTTAGTATCATAGGTTTTACCGTTGGTGTATGTTATAGACCCGTTGGTTTTCCATTGCTTTGTAAAGCGTCCTTTAAAACTTAATGTGCTCCCAACAATATATGCTTGCCCTTTGTTAACATTGGCAACAATATTGGCTGTTTCGCCATCATATAATATGGTTGTATTGTTATTTAATACAAAGGCTTCTCTTATGATATAATTATTGAGTAATGTGTAATACATATTAAAACCTATATAAAATTTTTTGTGGTTAAAATATTTTAAAGTTCCTAATTCTGCACTGTAAGCGTATTCTGGTCGTAAGTAAATGTTTGGGACAGTTACGTTGCCATTTTTCTCTCTAATTTTTCCAACATCATCAATGTTTGGCGATCTAAATCCAGAAGCTAAATTGGCATTGATTTGCAAATTGACAGTTGGTTTATAAATATATCCAAATGTAGCGGTTACAGCAGAATTATTGAGCGAAATATTTGTAGCTGGCAAAGTAATAAAGCTGTTGTCTACCCATTTTGCTTTTAAATAAGTGTCTGTAAATCGAATACCTGTATTTAACGTTTGTTTTTCTGCTATATCTTGTCGGTAATTAGCATATAGCGATGCGCTGGTGTATGTGCTGCCTCCATCTGGATAACGCGATTGTACCGAAAATGTATTTGAAAACCCAAGAATCTCATTACCTAAAACGTCTAAGGTTTTACCTTCGGAAATAGATTGCACATCATTATGTGTAACTTCAAATCCATATGATAAAATGCGTTTGCTAGCTAAGGGTACTAAAAAATCACCATTCAAACTAAAAACGTCTACGCTTTCATTTCTATAAGACCTGTCTAAACTTGTAAATTTTCTTTGTATTCTAGATTCTTGAACGTTTTGATATGCTGCAGTTATCGTTCCTTTAGTTATCCATTTTTTTTCGGGTTTAATGTGTAGTTGAGAAGAAAATAACAACCTTTTTTGAGGTCCGTAATACCATTCAGCAAACTTTAAGTTATTTGAGTTAGTTTTTTCATTTAACTTATCAAAACGATTGATATTTGTAGACTCAGAATATTGAAAATTTAAGTTTAAATCCGCTTTATGATGCAACGGAATAAGTACACGTTGTAAAAAATCTAATTGCGAATAGCCAGTGTTTGGCAACCTATTTGGTTGTGTATTAATGGTTGCGTTTGGATTATAATAGGTGTTTGTATTGTTAGAATATTGAAATACTTTTCCCCAGTTATTAAAAGTGTTTTTTCTATTTTTCCCAATGGTTAAATCTCCAAATTTTGCGTGCGAAAAACTTGTATATGTAGCAAATTTTTGAGTACCATAAGCTACACCTATTGTTGAGGTTGTTGCTTTATTAACCGTACTGAATGTTGAATGTAACATTGTCTTTAATGTAGGTTCTAAAGTTGTTTTTGGCTTTTTGGTGTAATAATGTATTACGCCGCCTAAGGCATCTGATCCGTAAAGCACAGACGATGGCCCATAAACCACCTCGGTTTTTTCTAAACTACTTGGAGATACAGTAATGGCATTTTGTAAATGTCCTTTTCTATAAATAGCATTGTTTAAACGCACGCCATCTACAACCAATAATACTCTATTTGCTTCCATTCCTCTTAATACAGGGCTTCCTCCTCCAAATTGTGTTTTCTGAACTTTAATACTTGGTATGGTAGCAAGAAAATCTGCTGAAGTTTGTGGCATAGCATTTTCTATTTCTTTTGCAGAAGTTACAATAATTTGCTCTGCTAAACGCTTACGGTGTTCAGCATTTTTTGAAGCCGAAAAAATAAGGACATCGTCTATTTTTTCTGTTTTTTTAACCAATTTTATGGTATAATGATGCTTTGGTAAATCTCGCTTTAAAACTTCAAACTCAATATATTCTTCTAAAAAAAAAGTAAGAATATCGTTGTCTTTAAATGGATTTGTTGTTGCCTTACCTTGACTGTTTGTGTATACTGTTTGGTTAAAAAAATCATTCGTAATAGCTACATTTTTTAACGGACTATTTGTTTCTTTATCTAACACTGTTACGTCTTGTGCTTGCGATAAAAAAGTAAGAAATAAGAAATATAAAAATATAATTTTATTCATTCTTAACTAAATATTGTTTTTAAAACGGCTAGTGACTTTGGTTTTCTTAACTCTGGCAAATGTAATTCTAAATATTGAATTAAAACATGCAAGATTTCTTGTCTATCTAATGCGCTAAACTGTACCGCTTCTAGGGCATCAAAACTAATGCCAAAGAGTTTTTTAAATTGAAAAACTGTATTGCCTTGACAATGTGATTGTAATGGTTTACTTTCTGAAAAACGGCCATTTAATAACTCAAAATAAGTGTCCTTTTTTTTGGGAATTTCTGGATAAAAACCAATAAACTTGGTTAGATTTAGTAAAAATAACAAATGAAAATTAGATGTATGCTTGTTTGTGTCTAGCCAAACAAATGCGGTTTCTAAATAAGAAAAAAGAGCCTTGTTTTGCTCTTTCTCTTTTATAATACTAGAAAGCATTTCAGATAAAAAAAGTACAATGGTTTGTTTTTTTATGTCTTGATAAATATTTGTATAATGGTACGCAACACTAGCTTCTTTTATGCTATTTAAAGCACCTTTGTTATTGTGATTTGCTACAATTTCTAGCTGATTTAGTGGTTGAAAATAGGCTGGTTTTAACTTTCCTTTTTTTGATTTTAAAACACCTCTTAATAGATAGCTTTTTAAGCCTTCAATTTCTGTGTAGCATTTAACAATAAGATGCGCATCGCCATATTTAAGGGTACTTAAGACAATCGCTTTTGTAGCTGTAATCATTTTTAATTGATAATCGCTATTTTGGTCATTGCTGTTTCTGAATTTTCATTTGCTGTAAGTAGAACAATATACACGCCAGACACAACTTTACGACCTGCTAGGTTTCTTTTATTCCAAACTACTTTTCCGCCGTTTACTTCTTGTCCTTCTACTACATTTGTTTCAAAAACTAAATTTCCGGAGGCATCTAGTATTTTTACATTGGTTCCTTTAGGAAGGTGTGTACCATTTCTTCCGTCAATAGTTACAAATTCATGGTTGCTTCTTACGGGGTTTGGATAGGCATATACTTCTTCTAATTCGTCACTAAATGGTGCTACATTGCTATTGTAAGCTACAATACCTTTATCGGTTCCGAAGTATACAACTCCTGTGCTTTCATCTACTTGTATTTTTAATATAGTATTAGATGGTAATGGTGAATTGTCTTTGTTAAAAATAGCAAGTGTTTCTCTACCAGAAGGGTTGGTGTAGAGTACCCCTCCGTTGTCTGACCCAAACCATTTATTATTTGCACCATCTACTTCTATAGTATTAATTACTTGGTCTCCTAATAATTTCTTCGGTATTCCATCGTCTAAAATAATGATTGGATTTGCATCATAAATATCTGCATCAAAAACTCCGCTAGCATTGTTATAAACTACCATGCCTTTTTTGGTGCCTATCCAAATTCTATTTGATTTATCAATGGCTATTGTTCTAACATTTTCATGAGGCAATGAACCTTTTGTTGGTTCTGTAGTTAGTGCTCTTTTACGGTCTCCATTTTCATTGTAAATTAATATTCCGTCTCTTCTTGAGCCTATCCAAACAGTGTTACTTCTATCAACTTCTATTTCATTTAACCCTAGACTATTATTTGACATAATAGCGCTTAAGTTAAAACTAGACCAAGTGCCATTTGGTGCTCTTTTTTGTAAGTGTTGTTCGGGTAATGGATTTGCAACCCACATATTTCCTTGTTGATCAAATGTGGTACTTGTAACTAATTCAAAAACACCAAAAGAAGTTTCTATTCCAGAATTTGTTTGATCCCATATTGTTGTAATTATATTATCTTCTACAACAGCAATGCCGTCAAAATACGAACTTAAGTATACTTTATTTTCATTTTCTGGATCTATGGTTATATCTACTAAATCTCTTGCTCTAAATGCTGGATTATAAGGGGTGTTAATCCAAACACCATTGTTATAATGACTAAAACCTAATTTTTTACCTTGCACATTATAAGATTGATTGTAGCCGCCGTATACAATCCATAAATGATTGTTTTTAGCGGTGATAGAAAATAATTTATTAGACGATGGTCCTTGTGGGTGTCTTTCGGTAAAATCTTGAACATTTGAAAAAGAAGCTTGTAAAATTCCGAAGTTTTTAGTTGCTAAATAAACCCTGTTATCTTCTACAAACGCAGTATTTAATTCAAAAAAATAATCTGAATTACTGTCAGCAACAACATCAAAAAGTAGTGTTAATGATGTGTCAAAAATGAGAGCTCTTCTATTTAAAGAAACTGTTAAATAATCTTGTGTCGCTTTTAAATCTTTAATCGTACTTGGTAAAAATCGTCTTGTTTGTAATGTGTTTGAACTTGTAATTGAATATAATTTGGTGGTTTTTGAAGTATAAACTTCATTATTAAATGTAAGTATTGCGCTAAAATTTCCTGAGAAATAATGCGCCCAGTTATTAAAATCTATAAGAAAAGGGTCGTTTACATTTGCTACAAAAATACCGGTTTCTGTCGCTGCATAAATGTTGTTTTGAAAAACAACGGTTTGATTTACTACCACATTTGAAGACGCTGCTCCTATAAAAAAAGTGTCTCCAAAAGTTAGGTTTTCAATATTATATTCTACAATTCCGAAGGAGGTTGATAAGTAAAGCTTACTTCCGAAGGCTGCTATATGGTTAATTGTTTTATTGCCCGCTATATTAAAATTTGTAATGTCACTTGAAATTGTAATATTACCTTGATTATCAATAACTTCTATCAATCCACTTTCGTAACCGATAACAAGTTTTTGATAGGTATCGCTATAAAAAATACTTGTTGTTGTTTCGCCAGAGAGTCCATTAACGGAAGACATTTTTGTGATTTTATTGGTAACCGTGTTGTATGTAAATACCGCATTGTCTACAACTGCATATATTAAATCATCTACTTTTATGAAATCTTTTACATTGTTATACGAATAGAAATCTTCCCAATTTTGGCTATAATCTGTTTGAGAAAAGGACAAAGAGGCCCAAAAAGAAAGTAAAATTAATAGTTTTTTTTTCATTTTAGTGGTCTTTATTCTTTTTTTACTTATTAATTCTTTCTATATAACGTTCTACTACAATATAAAGTACAATGTCTGGTTTTTCTTTTTCTATTAGCGCTTTGTTAAAAGTATAATCCCAAATATAAACACATTCGTTAAAAGTTTCGTTGAGATACTTTCTTAATGCTTGCGTAAAAGAGTCTCTAAAAATAAGTATTTTTAATTTTTTAGTAGTGTTTTTATATCGATATTCATAGATATCTGAATCTCTATTATAGCCATAAGGTATTTTTAATTTTTTAGGTGCCTCAACGACATTGCTTTTACCTTTTTTCTTTAAGATTATTCTTTTTTCTTTTATTCCATTATTTAACATTCCGTTTAAGTCACCTACAACATAAACAATGGTGTCTTTTTCAACATCATAACTGTGTATTTTTTGCTTTGAAAGTGTTGGATTGTTTTTCTCTAGTTCTTCTATTAATTTTTGATATCCTAATAAGGCTCCAAAATCATTCCAATGTGTATCGTGTTGATAAAATAGTTTTATGGAGTCTTTTTGTGGTATTAAATATGTTTTTAAGTCAATTAAATCAAAATTTATTTTCGTTTTTAAATACTGTTTAAGTGTTGTAATCTTTGTTTTAGAAGATCCTTTTTTTAAAGGTAACTCATCCAAATAGATGGTGTGTTTATTAGGAGCAACAGCTATATAGTATTGGATGTTTTTACGCGCTAACCATTCTTTTTGAGATTTAATTTTTTGTGTAAGTTGTTGTAATTCTGTTTTTGAAAAATTAACATATCCTAAAGATTCTGCTAATACATTACTATCTGCATCTCCTAAAAACAACCACCCTTTTTTTCCATTTATGACTTTTGTTGGTAGAGGGTCTTCTTGTAATACATTTTGCATAAAATCACGGTAAATTTCAAAAAGGGTGTTTCTTAGTCCAAAATGGTTTTTGTAGTAATTTCTTAAATTAATAGTAAACAATCTTGGTTGATTGATTGTTAGTTTAGGAAAACTTTTTATCGTATTACTCTCTGCTTTTAGCATTGTTTTTTCAACTCCAAAAACATGAACTATTGTAGGTATTAATAGCATTAGTATAAATGCAACAATCAATATTTTATGTTCGTGTTTTTTCATCAGAACCTGAAATAAATAAAAGGGTTATATGAGTCTACAGCAATATACATAATTGATAAACCAAATAGTATTAATAAAAAAATAATTTTTAGTGATCCGTATTTTTCTATATGATATTTTGTGCTAAGTACTTTGTAAATTTTAGTAGAAAACAACATCGCCAAAATAAATGCAACAAGACCTTCTGTTCTTAAATAAAAACTTGGTATTTGTTCTGTTTCTGAAATTGAAAAAGTAAACATTTTTTTAAGATATGCTATAGCTTCGGGTAAATGATATGCTTTAAAAAACACCCAAGCGATTACTACAACTAATAAAGTGTAGATTCTTTGAAAAAAAACACCCACTTTTTTTAATATTTTTTCTAGGCCTATTTTTTCTAATATTATAAAAAAACCATGAATCATTCCCCAAACAACAAAATTCCAACTTGCTCCGTGCCAAAGTCCTGTAATAAAAAAAACTATAATTAAATTCAAGTAGGTTCTTTTAGCCCCTTTTCTATTTCCTCCTAAAGGAATATATAAATAGTCTTTAAACCACGTTGATAAAGAAATGTGCCAACGTTTCCAAAACTCTCGAACAGATTTTGAAACATATGGGTAATTAAAATTTTCTAACAAATCCAAACCAAACATTTTACCCAAGCCTATTGCCATGTCAGAATATCCAGAAAAATCAAAATAAATTTGAAGACTATATGCAATAACTCCAAACCAAGCAAACCCTGTGGAAAGTTGCTCTACTGGTAAATTAAATGCGCCTTCTGCTATAAAAGCAAGATTATTAGCAATTAACATTTTTTTTGCTAAACCTAAAATAAAACGCTCTACTCCTTGTGCAAATTGTTGAGTAGAAAAACTTCTGTTTTGTAATTGTTTTTCAATGTCTACATAGCGTACTATTGGACCCGCAACTAATTGTGGAAACATTGTAACGTAGGTGCCGAAATTTATAATATTACGATTCGCTTTTACACTTCCTCTATAAACATCAATGGTATATGACATGGTTTGAAAAGTGAAAAAACTAATTCCTAAAGGAAGTGTTATGTTAGGCATTTCGTTAAAGAATGATGTTTGAACCCCAAAATAATGTAAAAATGCGTGATAGTTTTCAAATGCAAATGCTGCATATTTAAAATAAGCTAAAATTGATACATTAAATACCAAAGAAAAATACAGTCCTAACTTCCGTTTTCCAGATTCTATAAGTATCGCCGCTAAATAATCAACAGCAATTGAAGCTATTAACAGCAATACTAATTTTTGCTCTCCGTAAGTATAAAAAGCCAAACTAGCACCAAATAAAACTGTGTTTTTTAGTTTTTTAGGAGCTAAATAATACGTAAATAACAGTATTGGAAGAAAAAAAAATAAAAATATTGCGCTACTAAAAAGCATCTAAAAACATTAATGATAAAAACACAAATATAAATTATAATAACTGTAAGTAATAAAAAATGTTATTTTTGTTTAAAATAACGTAAAGATGGCTTCCTTTTATAGATCGTTGATTACCTACAAGCCTATTGTTTCTTTTTATAATTTTTTTAAAAGAAAAGTGAAAGACCTGCTTTAATAAAAAATATATGACATTAGAAATAGAACACAAATTTTTAGTTAAAAATTCTGATTTTAAAAAAGAAGCTTATAAAAAAGCAACTATAAAACAAGGTTTTTTAAACAGTCATAAAAAAAGAGTAGTGCGTGTGCGTATAGCTAACGGTAAAGGTTTTTTAACCGTTAAAGGAAAATCTAATAAAGCAGGTACAGTACGATTTGAATGGGAAAAAGAAATTGCTTTACAAGATGCTGAGAATTTACTATTACTTTGTGAAAAAGAAATCATAGAAAAAATTAGGTATTATGTTAAGTACGATGGTTTTGTTTTTGAAGTCGATGAATTCTTCGGAAAAAACAAAGGGTTAATTATTGCAGAAATAGAATTAGAACACGAACATCAATCGTTTTCAAAACCAAGTTGGTTAGGAAAAGAAGTCACAGGAAAGGAAAAATATTACAATTCCTGTTTAAGTAAAAAACCCTTTTCTAAATGGTAATTATGCTTTTATGGTTTGTTTGTTAGAAAACAAATTATACGGATCGTATTGCTGTTTTAACATTTTTAATACTTTATAATTTTTTCCGAAGTAAGCAGTTTCCCAATTTTTAAAATCAATATTTGGATAATTTCTATATTGTTTGTCTACGCCATTTTTGTAAAAAACTTCTTGAATTTTAGCAAATCTTTCTAATACATCTAAAGGATTTTTATCCTTTTTCCAATACGCTTGTAATTCTGAAAGAAATGGTTGATTACGATGTGGATAACAAGATTTTACTTCAAAATTTTTGTTAGCGATGTTGCCGCCCAAAGTGTTTATTTGATAAATTAATCCTCGCTTTTTTAAAAGTAATTCTAATACCTCATCAATACTTGTTTCTATTGTTTCATACCCTTGATAATAACCTGCCGAAGCATTTTTAAAATAAATTGGATATTGTATTCCATAAAACGGATACAATGCTTGCGCTAATTTCTTTGGCTTTCCAAGACGTGTTTTATCGGTTAGTTTTTTAAAAACAGTCAGCATTTTTTCTAATGAAGTGTTTTTTTCTCCGTAATTAGTAATTAGAAGTGTTAATGTTTTATAATTTAAAACAAATGCAGCAAAACAAGTGTTTGGCAATTCTTTTGATAATTCAAAATATTTTCGAAGTAATATTTTTGTACGATTTTTATCTAATTTATATGCTTTAAATCGATAACTTGTAAAAGTCTTGGGGGCTTTTTGTGTTATAAACTCAAACTTAGTAACAACACCAAAATTTCCATTTCCACCTCCTTTTAAAGCCCAAAGTAATGTGTCTTTTTGAGTTGTTTGATGAATGTTTCCTTTTCCATCCACAAATGTCACTTTAACTATATGGTCACATGTGAGTCCGTATTTTCTAGAAAAAAAACCATAACCACCACCAAGAGTTAATCCTCCTAAACCAACTGAACCACAAGACCCTGCAGGCAACAAGCGTTGTTTTGGAAGTAAATAATCATATAAATCACGTAACAAACACGCAGGTTCTGCTATTAAATTGGTGTTTGTCTGTAATGAAACATTGTTTAATAATGAAAGGTTTATTTGCAAACCATTGTCTATCGAAGAAAAACCTTCAAAACTATGTCCGCCACTTTTTACAGCAACTTTCAGTTTGTTTTTTATGGCAAATTTAATGGCTTCAGAAACACCTTTAGTGTTTTTACAAAGCGCAATGTATGCCGGGTTTTTTGGTGTTCTTAAATTAAATCCTTGGTTATATTTTATAAAATCTTGGGTTTCTTTTTGTAAGTATACAACGTTGTTAGAAACAAGTTCTTTTTCTAATACAGCAATCGTATCTTTTGGTTGTTTTATTTTTTTCTTTTCCGAAGAAAATTTACACGATGGTATGCAAAGCCCTAAGCCAGATAAAGCTATTAGTTTTAAGATATCTCTTCTGCTTTTTGTTTGGTGCATCAATATCCTAATTTTTCTCGTACACGCTGTAAAACTTGTGTAGCCACTTTTTGTGCCTTTTCTGCTCCAATTTCTAGAGCTTTGTCAATTTCATCTAAATTGTTCATGTAATACTGGTAGCGTTCTCTTTCTGTCTTATATTTTTCAAGTATAAGTTCATAAAATGCTTGTTTTGCATGTCCATAACCATAATTTCCAGCTTCATAATTTTGGCGCATCTGTGCTGTTTGTTCTTTTGAAGCAACAATTTTATACAATGAAAATAAATTACACGTATCTGGATTTTTAGGTTCTTCTAAAGGTGTAGAATCTGTTTGAATTTTCATAATTTGCTTTCGTAACTTTTTATCGTCTAGAAAAATATCGATAATATTTCCTTTGCTTTTACTCATCTTTTCGCCATCAATACCAGGAACTAACATGGTATTTTCTTGAATTTTCCCTTCTGGAATTACAAAGGTTTCTCCCATTTTAGCATGAAATCTAGAAGCTACGTCACGTGTCATTTCTATATGCTGCAATTGATCTTTTCCTACAGGAATAATAGCGGCATCATACAACAAAATATCTGCTGCCATTAACATTGGATATGTAAATAAGCCTGCGTTGACATCTTCTAATCGATCTGCTTTATCTTTAAAACTATGGGCTAATGTTAAGCGTTGATATGGAAAAAAACAACTTAAATACCATGACAATTCGGTTACTTGTGGAATATCACTTTGACGGTAAAAAACGGTTTTCTGAATATCTAAACCAAATGCCAACCAAGTAGCAGCAGTACTATATGTGTTTTTTCTTAACGTTTGTCCATCTTTAATTTGTGTTAAAGAATGCATGTCTGCAATAAACAAAAAAGACTCGTTTGCTGGATTATTAGCCAGCGCTATTGCGGGCAATATAGCTCCTAAAATATTACCTAAATGTGGTGTGCCTGTACTTTGAATGCCTGTTAGTATTCTTGCCATATCAATCTTTCGTTCTATAAAAAAACAAAAATAGAGATTTTAAATTTTAAAATCTCTATTTTTGAAAACTTATGAACTTTATTAAAAATATATTTCGCCTCTTTTGGAGACTTTGGTTTTATGCGTGGGTTGTCGGTACAATTGCTGTAATATTACCCGTATTGGTTATTTTGGTTTCTACAGACCGTTTTTACAAAACCTACTTTAAAATAGCCATTGCTTGGGGAAAAACCATTTTATTTATCATGGGCTTTAAAGCAGAAACTATTTATGAACAAAAGATAGACCCAAACAAAAGTTACATGTTTATAGCCAATCACACTTCTTTGATTGATATTATGCTAATGTTTGCTGTAATGAAAAACCCAGGTGTTTTCGTCGGAAAAAAGGAATTAAAAAAACTTCCTGTTTTTGGTTACATTTTTCGTAAAACAAGTATCATGGTAGATCGCTCAAATCCTAAAAGTAGAAAAGAAGTATATGATAGTGCACGACAAAAAATAAAAGATGGTTTAAGTATTGTTTTTTACCCTGAAGGTCTTGTTCCTTCAGAAGATGTTATTATGAGCGAATTTAAAAACGGTGCTTTTAGGCTAGCCATAGAACATGAGTTAGAAATTGTGCCAATGACATTTTATGACTGTAAAGAAAGATTGTCTTGGACTTTTTTTAGTGGTGGTCCTGGTAAATTACGCGTAAAAGTGCACAAATTTATACAAACCAAAGGGCTCGCTTTAAAAGACTTGCCAGCTTTAAAAGAAAAGGCATACTCAATTATTTATAACGAATTAATCAATGACAAGGCATATATGCGTTGTACAAATAAAGCAAAAAATGAACTTCAAAAATAGTCTTTACATGCTGCTTACTATTTTAATATTAAGCTGTACTAAAAAAACAAATAATAAAGTGAAAACTCAACAATATGCTATAGATTATCATTCGTATGCGCAACCTAATAAAGCGGTAGCAACACATTTAAATTTAAAATTAGATGTCCATTTTGATACTAAAATTATAGATGGTGTTGCTAGTTACTTAATTACAACACAAAACAATGCTTCTGCTATTGTTTTTGACACCAAAAATTTAGAAATCTTAAAAGTAGAAGCAAATAAAAAACCAACAAAATTTCAATTAGAGAAAACGGATGACATTTTAGGGCGAGCATTAAAAATTGAGCTTCCTAAAAATGCAAAAACCGTAACTATTTACTACAAAACAACGGCTAAAACTGAAGCACTTCAATTTTTAAACCCACAACAAACTGCCGATAAAAAACATCCTTTTTTATTAACCCAAGGGCAAGCTATTTTAACGCGCACATGGATTCCTATTCAAGATTCGCCACAAATACGCATTACCTACAATGCAACTGTAAAAGTTCCGAATGAATTAATGGCGGTGATGAGTGCTAAAAACCCAAAACAAAAATCAAAAGATGGTGTCTATCATTTTGAAATGAAACAACCTATTTCTCCTTATTTAATTGCTTTAGCTGTTGGTGATTTAGCGTATAAAAAAATAAGTGATAGAACGGGTGTTTATGCAGAAAAAACCGTCATAGACAAGGCGCATTATGAGTTTGCTGACATGGAAAAAATGGTGACCGCTGCAGAAAACCTCTACGGAAAATACGCGTGGCAACAATTTGATGTTGTGGTCTTACCGCCAAGTTTTCCTTTTGGTGGTATGGAAAACCCACGCTTAACCTTTGCAACACCAACCGTAATTGCAGGCGATCGTAGCTTAACAAGTTTAATTGCTCATGAATTAGCACATTCATGGTCTGGAAATCTAGTAACCAACGCCACTTGGGATGATTTTTGGTTAAATGAAGGCTTTACCGTTTATTTTGAAATGCGCATTATGGAAGCGCTTTACGGAAAAGATCATGCTAACATGCTTGCTGCTATTGGAAGACAAGATTTAGAAGAAGAATTACAAGGCATGAAAAACACTCCAAACGACACCAAATTAAAACTGAATCTAAAAGGCAGAAATCCAGATGATGGTATGAATAGTATTGCTTATGATAAAGGGTATCTGTTTTTAAGAACCTTAGAAAATACTGTTGGTCGTTCAAAAATGGATGTTTTTTTAAAAACTTATTTTAATGAACATGCCTTTTCTACAATGACCACAGAACGGTTTATTGATTACCTAAATAAAAACCTATTAGATAAAAATGACATTACATTTAATGTGAATGAATGGATTTACAAACCAGGCATTCCAAAAAATGCTATTACTGTTAAGTCTACAAAATTTAAAGACGTAGAAAACAGCATTAATCAATGGAAAAATGGAAAAATAACAGCCAAAGAAATCTGTAATCAAGATTGGAATATTCAGCAAAAAATACATTTTATACGTAATATTCCGAAGGAAATTTCAAAAGTAAAAATGAATGCCTTAGATACGCATTGTTCGTTTACAAACTCAACCAATTCTTACATTACAATGGTTTGGTTTGAACAAGCTATTAACCATGATTACCACGCAAACAATGTAGATTCTAAAATTGAAGATTTTTTAATGCATGTTGGAAGACGGTGGTATGTTTCTACCATTTATAGCGCTTTAAAAAACAATGGCGAAATAAAAAAAGCCTTCGCTATTTACAAAAAAGCACGTCCTAATTACCATTCAGTAACACGAAATACTATTGATGAAATGCTTGCATATAAATAATGGAACAAACACGTCATGCATATAGTAAAAAAGAGGAATTTTTAAACATTCTTACCCATGGTTTTGGTTTTGTATTAAGTGTTCTTGCACTAATTGCAATGCTAATTAAAACAGCACAATGTGGTTTTAGACAGCAGCTTAGTGCTTGGATTTTTGGTTTGAGTTTGGTTTTTTTATATGCAGCTTCTACTTTGTATCATGCTGCAAAAAAACCCTCATATAGAAGAAAATTAAATATTTTAGACCATGCGTTTATTTATGTACTTATTGCTGGCACATACACTCCTTTTACATTAATTACCTTACAATCTAGCTACGGAAAAACAATGCTTGCTACGGTTTGGATTGTAGCTATTGTTGGTAGTGTTTTTAAGCTTTTCTTTACAGGAAAATTCGAAAAAATTTCTACTTATGCTTATATTGGTATGGGCTTTATTGTTGTTGTTTTAATTAAGCCTTTATTACAAAATTTACCGCTAAGTGGGTTTTGGTACCTTATTGGTGGTGGTGTTAGTTATATTATTGGCGCCTATTTTTATCTAAAAGACGGTAAAATAGCCTACAATCATGCTATTTTTCATGTGTTTGTATTGCTTGGTAGTTTTGGTCATTTTATGGCTGTATACCATCATGTTTTATGTGCATAAAAAAAGCCTAACAACATATTGTTAGGCTTATAGTTGGTGTTGTAAATTTTTACATTCTTCTAGAGAGACCTTCTCCAAAATTTAAAAAATATTCTAATGCATTTTTACTAGACTTTGGTATGTTGATAATAAAATCTGAAAGCATTTTTCCGTCTTTATCTTGGCGTATTTTAATAACCATATCTTCTACATTGTCTTCTACATAATTAAATAAATCTAACTCTCTTTTAGAACTTTTATCCTTCGGAATTTTATTGATAAGTGCTTTTGCATTCATATAAAAACTAACGTTGTTTTCAGAAATTATAGCCTGTTGTTTTGCAGTAAGACTTGATTTTCTAGATCCTTTCATTATTTTTTTTATTCCATTTTCTGAAGATGTTAAAAACACAACACCATCTTTAACACCAACAAACATGTTAAATGGTAAATCTTTAGAAGATGCTGCCATAAAATAACCACCTTTTATAGCTTTTAAACCAGCTCTTTTTTGAGCAATGTGTAATAGTTTGTTAAAAAACGCGTCATTCTTGGTAGAAAACATTGTCATAAATTCTGGTGCAGGTTCAGTTTTTGTTTTGGTAACTTCTTTTCTGTTGTAATCTGCATCATATTCAAATGATTTATAAGAGCGTGTTTTTGTTTTAATGTCTGTAAGAACCATTAACAAATCTCCGTTAATTAAATCGCCTACCGCTTTTTCATCTAATAATAAAGAAAATAAGTCGCCAACTAATGCCGCTTCTTCTTTATATTCTTTTGCTTGAGGAACTCCTGAAAGCATGGTTTGTAACAACTTTGGATATTCTTGTAAAACAGCTTCTGTATTTACAGCGTAACCTACATAACCCAAAATATTTTTGGTGTTTATGTAGTTATAAAATTTTGGATTTACTTTAGCGTTAAACATCTTGGTATACATTGTTTTCCAGCGATCATCAACAGACAATGATGTACTCATACGCATTTGGTCTTTTTCTAAAAATAGTTTGAGCACCATTTCACTTTTTCCATACAATTTTTGCATGTCTAACATTCCTGCCATATTCGTCATTCCGCCAAATTTGCTGTAAATGTTTTTAAAATAATTGCCATATAAGCCGTTCACATCTTTAATCCAAACAACCGCTTCTGCATTGTTATCATTCATTGCAGATAAATAACTTTGGTTTTTTAAGGGTTTTTGTTTTCTAGCAAAGGCTTGAGCAACTCTTTTTTTGTTTAATGACAATTTATCATCGTTTTCAAAAACGATGTTGAATGTTTTATCAAAATTAATAGCAATACGCTGCTTTCCACTTTGATTTTTTGGTAAAGAATTTTGTTCTACAGCAAATTTAATTGGTAACATAAATTGTACGCTTACAGGCTTTCCTCTTTGCATACCTGGTTTCATTACTGGTAACATTTTTAAAACACGTATGGCTTCTTTTTTCAGCCTAACATGATCTGCTCTTACTTTAATGTTTGCAATATTTCCTTCTTTATCTATATTAAATTGAGAAAAAATTCTAGTAGAACCTACTGGCAAACCTAATTGATTG
>CAMZLD010000033.1 GCA_947311635.1 uncultured Flavobacteriaceae bacterium
TAGGCATTGTTCTAATATTGGCATTAGATTATTTTGGTAATAAAAATAAAAGGCTTCATGAAAACAGCTAAGTTTGGCTTAATTGGTAAAAATATATCCTATTCTTTTTCTAAAAAATATTTTACAAATAAATTTAAGGATTTGGGTTTGCAAAATTATGAATATGATAATTATGACTTTGACACGATAGCTGCTCTTGAATTTTTTTTATTGAAAAAAGTAAAAGAGCTTAAAGGCTTTAATATCACCATTCCTTATAAAGAGTCAGTAATTCCATTATTAAACAGTTTATCTAAAACAGCAAAAAAAGTAGGCTCTGTGAATACGGTAAAGGTATTACAAAATGGTCAACTTAAAGGGTATAATACGGATGTATATGGTTTTAAAAAATCGGTAAATCCATTGCTGAAGAAGCATCATAAAAAAGTATTGATTCTTGGTACAGGTGGTGCTTCTAAAGCGGTTGCATATGTTTTTAAAAAGAAAGGGCTAAAAGTTAAATTTGTTTCAAGAAGTAAAAAAGGGAAACCTTACCTTACCTACAATCAACTTACAAAACAAATAATTAAAAAATTTACAATCATTGTTAATTGTACACCACTAGGCACCTTTCCTGATGTAGAGAAGTGCCCAAATATTCCCTATCAATATATTACTAAAAAGCATATTCTTTTCGATTTAATTTATAATCCTTCAGAAACATTATTTCTTCGGAAAGGAAAAAATCAAGGTGCACAAATTCAAAATGGTAGTAAAATGTTAGTATTTCAGGCAGAAAAAGCTTGGAAACTATGGAATGAAAAAAGCTGATAAAGCAACTTTTTTTTTGTAAATTAGCAAACTGTTACCTAATTTTAAATCACTTTGTTGCTTTTAAAATTAGTTTTTACTTATTTTAAAGACAAAATAAAGTTAAACGACCTTATAAACATATTTTTATGTTAGACGATAATACATTAAAAGACCAAACTTTAGACAATCAAGAAGTAAAGAATTCTAGTTTGGATGCTGTAGAAGCAATAGAAGAAATTGTAGCAAACACTGCAGAAAAAGCTGTTCAAGAAGAAAAACAAGTAGCCATAGATTACTCTAATTTAAATCTGAATGAGTTGGTTGAAAAATTGACTAAATTAATTAAAGAGTCTAATGTTCTAGCTATTAAAGACAATGTAAATGCCATCAAAAATGCATTTAACGATCGCTTTTCAAAATTACTTGCAGAAAAAAAAGCAGCTTTTTTAGCAACAGGTGGAGCGTCTATCGATTTTAAATTTGACAGTCCTGTAAAAGTTGCTTTTAATGAATTAATGCGCACTTATAAAAAGCAGCAACAAGCTTATTTTAAAGAACGAGATAATCAATTAAAACAAAACTTAATCGCCAGAAATGATATTATTGATGCTTTAAAAGAATTGATTGAAAAAGGAGATGGAAAAACCATGTACAAATCTTTTAGAGCCCTAGATGATCGTTGGAAATCAATAGGTCCAGTTCCAAGAGCTACCTATAATGATACGTGGAAAATATACCATCATCATGTAGAACGGTTTTATGATTTACTCCACATCAGTAATGATTTAAGAGATTTAGATTTTAAACACAATTTAGAAGAAAAGTTAAAATTGATAGCGAAAGTGAATCAATTAGCAGCTCTAGAAGATGTTAATGAGGCTTTTAACGAATTACAACACCTTCATAAAGCTTGGAAAGAAGACATTGGACCTGTAGCTAGAGAGCATAGAGAAGCTATTTGGAAACAATTTAGTGAAGCCACAAAGATAATTCATGATAAAAAGCATGAACATTACAAAGTGTTAAGACAACAATATGAAGCCAATATTCAAAAGAAAAAAGAGGTTATTACTCAAATAGCAGATTTTGATACAAGTAGCAATACGAGCCATGCAGATTGGCAAAATAGCATTAAGAAGATTAATGAATTAAGAGATGCATTTTTTAAAATAGGAAAAGTACCACGTTCTAAAAATGAAGAAATTTGGAATCTTTTTAAAGAAGCTACTAAAAAGTTTAACAAATCAAAAAATGATTATTACAAAACAATAAAAGCTTACCAACAAGAAAATTTAACCAAAAAAAGAGTTTTAATACAGCGTGCAGAAGATTTAAAAGAAAGTGAAGATTGGGAAATGACCACAGCTGTAATGAAACAACTACAGTCTGAATGGAAAAATATTGGACATGTGCCAAAACCTATTTCAGATAAAATTTGGAAACAATTTAAAGCAGCTTGTAATTATTATTTTGACCGCCTACATGCAGTACAAGATGAGGGCAAACAGACAGAAATGGAAGTTTATAATAAAAAGAAAACCTTGTTAGAGACTGTTAAAAAACAATTTGAAGCCAGTACAGAATTTACACTAGATACCATCAAAGAAACTATTTCTAATTGGAGGTCTTTGGGTAAAGTACCTTACAATGTTAGGTATATTGACTCTAAATTTAATAAAGTAATTGATGCTGCTTTTTCTAAATTGTCTATTCCAAAAGCGACTTCAGAAATGTTAAAATTTCAAAATAATATTGATAGTTATTTGGCTCAAAACGATATTAAAAAATTAGAAAACGAGCAATTTTATTTGCGTAAAAAAATAGATGAATTAGTCAGAGAAATTCAGTTACTAGAAAACAATATTAATTTTTTTTCCAACACGAAAAGTGATAATCCGTTGCTTTTAAATGCTAGAAAGAATATTGAAACTCAAAAAGAAAACCTAAGCCTTTTAAAAGATAAACTCTCTTATATAAGGTCGTTAGATTTTTAATGAATGAATGAATGAATAAAAAACCAGCTCATAGAAGCTGGTTTTTTATTTAAAAGGCTGATTAAGTTAGTTAGCTTTTAAATATGTTGCTATATTGATAGTTACTTGGCTCCAGGTTTTGCTAATACCATCTGTACCTTTGTGTAAATCTTTACATGCTGTATTTAAAGCTGCAATTGCAGCTTGTGCTTGCCAATTATCAAGATTCATTGTGGCATTTATTGTTGCCATTTGATTGTCTATTATATAGGTAATAGGTAGTTCTTGTGTAATGCCATTCATTTTTAATTTTACACTTCCAGAGTTTTTATTATTGGTTGTAATAACACCTGTAATTTCTTTGGTATCTTTCATGTTTCCGAAAAAGATGTTCACTAATTTGGCATCGCGGTCTTTATTTTTTGAAAAAATACTATTAACCGGAATTTTAAATTCCAAACCATTTAAGGCTTCTAAAACTGTACTTCCAGAATTTTGTTTTGTTATTTCTACCTTATTAAATTTTCCGCTTACAGGTTTTTTTTCTGAAGTTTTATAAGCCGTCCAACCAATACTTGTTGTAAGGGCTTCTACCGTATATTTTTTTATGGCTGTATTTGTTTTATTTTTTGAAGTTTCTGTTTTGCAAGAAAATAATGCTAATAAAAGCGTTATGCTCAAAAATGTATAGATTTTTTTCATGATTTTAAGTTTTTAGGTATTTTTTTACGAGATCAATATAGGCTTGTTTTGCTTCTTCTTTGGTGATGTTATTTAATTGCATTAGTGCATTCATTTTAAATGCATTAATAAGTGTATCTTCATTAGAATCTGCATTGTTGTTATATAAATACTGTTCTGTCGCAAGTTTATAATAGGCGTAAAATTGCAACATAATATCTGGAGGACATTTTACTTTTGTTGTTGAAGCTATATGAAAAGCTTCTTCAAATTTTTTATCCAACTCAGACATATTTTATGTTAAAAGTACAAAAAGCACTAAATAGTAGCAATTATTTCTTCACCTCCTTTAACTTTTTGATTCAAATTTACAAG
Organism: uncultured Flavobacteriaceae bacterium; assembly: GCA_947311635.1. Lineage (GTDB taxonomy): Bacteria > Bacteroidota > Bacteroidia > Flavobacteriales > Flavobacteriaceae > CAMZLD01. Next base: position 3,822 of record CAMZLD010000033.1, read on the forward strand.
AATTTTAGTTCCTAAAGGTAAAAAAACATCAACTCTAGATCCAAATTTTATAAAACCTGCATCAGATCCTTGAATTACTTCCATATCATTTTTTGCGTAATTTACAATCCTTCGTGCTAATGCGCCAGCAATTTGTCTATACAAAATAGCGCCAAAAGTTTCGTTTTCGACAACAATAGTAGTACGCTCGTTTTCTTGTGAAGCCTTCGGGTGCCATGCAACTAAATATTTGCCAGGATGGTATTTACTATATTTTATTTTTCCACTAATAGGGTAGCGGGTTACATGCACATTTAAAGGCGACATAAAAATAGAAACTTGAATTCTTTTTTCTTTAAAATATTCTGGTTCAAAGACTTCTTCTATAACAACTACTTTGCCATCTACAGGAGCAATGACATGATTGGTATTCACCTTTGTATTTCTTTTTGGGTTTCTAAAAAATTGTAATACAATAATTAATAAAAAGAGAATACCAATTGAGAGTAATTTGTTAAGCCAAAAGATAGGTATAAACGTATCTATGGCAAGTAACCCAGCAACAGCTAGAAGCATGGTAATAAAAATAATTTTGTAACCTTCTTTATGAAACATATTTGATTATTAAATGAGTAATAAATAAATAAAAATAAATGGTGTAGCAAATATAACACTATCAAGTCTGTCTAAAAAACCACCATGTCCTGGTATAAAATTACCACTATCTTTTACCTTAGCTTCTCGTTTAAATTTAGACTCTATTAAATCTCCTAAAACACCAAAAACACTCACTATAATTGCGATTACTAACCACTGAATATGACTGAGTTCTTGAAAATATTTTGATAAAAAGTAACTTGCTAAAAGTGTAAATGCAAACCCTCCAATAAAACCTTCAATAGTTTTGTTGGGCGATATTCTTTCTATAAGTTTTGTTTTTCCGAAGTTTTTTCCAACTAAATAAGCAAAAGTATCATTGATCCAGATGAGCGATAAAATACCAACAAATGTTTTACCTATATATTCAAATTCAGGATTTAAAAACGGAATGTGTATCATCATAGAAAAAGGTACTGCAATGTAAATGATGGATAAAAATAATTGTCCAAGTGCCGTATTAAGTTGTTTTGTTTTTGAAAAAAGGTAAAATATAAAAGGAATAAATGCACTTATAAATAATAAAACAATAAGCACATCTATTATTTTATTGATGTCTAGTTTTGTTGTTTCTGGAAAATGATAAAGTGCTGTTATTGCATACATTAAAATAGCTAAAACATACGCAAAAACACTTTGAAGATTAATTAATTTTAAGAACTCATAAAGACTAAAGAGCATTAAAATAAAAAATAGCAAAATAAATGTAAATTGACTGTATAAGGAACAGGAAATCAAAACTGCTACGTAAATAATACCAGATAAAAGGCGTTTGGTGAGTTCGTTCATTTTATAAATCTTCTAACAATAGCAAATATAGGTTTTTTGCGTTATTGTTTCCGTAATTCATAAAATTATCATCTATTTTTTTTGGTGAGAATTTGTCAATGGCACTAATATTGGTTGGTAAATCCTTTTTGTAGCTTGCTTTTATAGCAGTAAGACTTTCGCCTCTATTTTTGACAAATTGGCTGGTTTTAGCAAATACTATAAAATTTGTATTTAGCTCGTGTATTTTATTGTTTTTTAATTGATTGGAAGAAAAAAGAATGCTTCCATTAGCAGCAATAAGACATTCGCATTTTGTTAAAATAGGATAGTCTTTAGAGATTTCTGGTTTTATTTTAACTGTTAACGTAGCATAAAGTTGTGTGAGCTCTTTAGAGATGCAATTTAATGTGTCCCATTGATTTTCTAAAAGAATGTTTTGCAAATTTTCTACAACTTCAGAAATGTTTGTACAATAAAGAAATTTACCGCCTTTTTGTACAAAATGTTGTACAAAAGTTTGTTCTAAATCAGTACTTTCTTGTACAACTTTTTGCTGTGGTTGTTTTGATTCTATCTTTGAAAGAATTTTTTTTAAAAAGTTCATTAAAAAACGTTTGTAACAAAGCTAAAACAATTGTTAGTGTGATAAAAAACTATTGGTTAGAGTTTTCAAAAATGTTATCAACATCCGTTGATTTTTCAACTTTTTCTGTTTCTTGTTCATCAAACGGTCTTTTTCCAAAGATATTTAGTAAATCGTCTTTAAAGATCACTTCTTTTTCTAACAGTAATTCTGCTAAAACTGTCAGTTTTTCTTTATTATCTTCAAGAATTTGAATGGCTCTTAGGTATTCTTTTTCGATGATTTTAGAAATTTCTTGATCAATTACTTTTGCAGTTTCTTCGCTATACGGTTTGGTAAATCCATAATCACTTTGCCCAGAAGAATCGTAATAAGTAATGTTGCCTATTTTATCATTTAAGCCGTAAACGGTTACCATTGCTTTGGCTTGTTTGGTAACTTTTTCTAAATCACTTAATGCGCCAGTAGAAATTTTGTCAAAAATGATTTTTTCTGCAGCTCGTCCACCCATGGTAGCACACATTTCGTCTAACATTTGTTCTGTTCTTACAATCATTCTTTCTGCAGGTAAATACCACGCAGCACCTAAAGACTGTCCTCTAGGTACAATTGTAACTTTTACTAAAGGAGAGGCGTGTTCTAGCATCCAGCTAACGGTTGCATGTCCCGCTTCGTGATACGCAATTGCTTTCTTTTCTTTGGGTGTAATAATTTTATTTTTCTTTTCTAAACCACCAATGATACGGTCAACGGCATCTAGAAAATCTTGATGATGTACGGCTTTTTTATCTTTTCTTGCGGCAATTAAAGCTGCTTCATTACAAAGATTTGCAATATCTGCTCCAGAAAAACCAGGTGTTTGTTGAGATAAAAATTTAATATCTACATCTTTTGCTAATTTTAAAGGTTTAATATGTACTTCGAAAATTTCTTTTCGTTCATTTAAATCTGGTAAATCAACAAATATCTGACGGTCAAAACGACCAGCTCTCATTAAAGCTTTATCTAGTACATCAGCTCTATTTGTAGCTGCTATAACAATAACATTGGTATCTGTTCCAAAGCCATCCATTTCTGTAAGTAGTTGGTTTAATGTGTTTTCTCGTTCATCATTACCACCGGTCATATTATTTTTACCACGTGCTCTACCAATGGCGTCAATTTCATCAATAAATATAATAGAAGGTGATTTTTGTGCAGCTTGTTTAAACAAATCACGTACTCTTGAAGCACCAACACCAACAAACATCTCAACAAAGTCTGATCCTGATAATGAGAAAAAAGGAACGCCTGCTTCTCCTGCAACAGCTTTTGCTAATAAAGTTTTTCCTGTTCCAGGAGGACCAACAAGTAATGCTCCCTTCGGAATTTTACCACCAAGAGCGGTATATTTATCTGGATTTTTTAAGAAATCTACAATTTCTTGCACTTCTTCTTTGGCGCCTTCGAGTCCTGCTACATCTTTAAAAGAAGTTTTTACTTTTTTATCTTGATCAAAAAGTTTTGCTTTTGATTTTCCGATGTTAAATATTTGGCCACCGCCACCACCGCCAGCACCACCAGACATTCTTTTCATAAAGTAGATCCAAACACCAACCATTAGTATTAAGGGAAGTAAAAAGCCTATTTGATCTAAAAAATTTGTTCTTTTTTGACTTGTCTTGTCAAAATCTAAAGAAAGACTGGTCTTTGCACTTTTAATTTCGTTTTCAAAATTTTGTAAATCGCCAAAATCGTAGGTGTAAATTGGTGCGCTAGAACTATAAAAAGATGAGCTTGTTATTTTTTTATATTTTTCTTTTGAAAGGGCTTCTTTTTTAATGTAAATCTCTGCGATGTCTTCGTTTACTACAACAATTTTAGAAATATCGTTAGCTTTTAACGTTGTGCTAAATTCGTTATCAGAGATTTCTCTAGTTCCTATTTTACCGCTGCTTAAAAAATTAAAAAGTAATAATGTTAAAAAAATGATACCGTAAATCCAATACATATTAAATTTAGGTGCTTTGATTGTTTCTTTTTTATTTTTTCGTTCTTTTTTTTTCATGTAAATTGTTTCAAATAGTTTTGCTGATTAAGCAAATGAAGTTGTTTTTGCATCGCCCCAAAGGCTTTCAATGTCGTAATAAGATCTTGTTTCTTTTTGAAAAATATGAACCACAACATTGATATAATCCATTAAAACCCATTCAGAATTTTCTTCACCTTCAATATGCCAAGGTTTATCTTTTAGCGCTTTGCTAACTTTTTTTTGAATGGCTCCAGAAATGGCATTGACATGCGTATTTGAAGTACCTGTGCAAATAATAAAATAATCACAAACGGTGTTTTCTATTTCTCTTAAATCTAAAAGCTGTGTGTCTACTCCTTTTATTTCATCAATTGCTTTTAAAATGGTGGCAATTAGGTTGTCAATCTGCACTTTCTGTTTGGTCATTAAAAATTGTTTAATTTAGTGGCAAAGTTATTACTTTTATTTAGTATTTAACTTTTTTCTTTTCTTAATTTTACGAAATCTATATGAAGTTAATCAAACTTAATGCCATTGCGTCTACCAATGCTTTTTTAAAGGCATATTCTCAAGAAAACAGTTGTGAAAACTTTACGGTAGTTTGGACGTTAAATCAAACCAATGGTAAAGGACAATTTGGATCTATTTGGCAATCAGAAAGAGGTAAGTCACTTGCCTTTAGTGTTTTGATGAATGAAATGAATTTGAATATTCATCAGCAGTTTTATTTATCTATGTATGTTTCTTCTCTTTTAGTTACTGTTTTAGAGAAGTATCTTCAGCAAAAAGTTGCTGTAAAATGGCCAAACGACATTTTGGCAGACAAGCAAAAAATTGCCGGAATTTTAATAGAAAACACTGTCAAAGGCTCAAAAATCACTAAAAGTATTATTGGTATTGGGTTAAATGTTAATCAAGAACATTTTCCAGTAGATTTACCAAAAGCAACTTCACTATTTTTATGCGCTAAAACCCAATTTAATATTGAAAATTTATTACATGAAATAGTAGCTTCATTAGAAAATGGATACAAGCTACTTTTAGAAGAAAATCACCTTCAGCTTAAAGAATTGTATTTTTCTAAAATGTATAAATTTAGAAAACCTACCATGTTTATTGATAATAATAAAAATTTGTTAATGGCAAAAATTGTTGGTGTTTCTTTAAAAGGAGAATTACTACTAGAGCACAATGATGAAAGGGTAGATGCCTACCAACTTAAAACAATTGCATTTCAAGAATTTGTCAATTAAAATTAGATATTTTGAATATTTTCTGAAAGTGTATTGACAAATTTTTGTAATGGATTTTTAATCATCATTGCCATCATTGGATTAAAATCACCTTCAAAAAATAATTGTGTATGACTACTTTTATCTTCTAATTCATCAATAATTGCAGTGAGAGTAAAGGCAAATTTACTACTTGCAGAACCGAGTACAATTTTACTATTTGGTGTTTGTTCTTTTAAAACCAATCGAATTTCTGGCATGCCTTTTAATGCAAATAGAAATGAATCGCCATCCACTTCAAATTTTTGAGTGTTTTCGGGCATTAATTTTTCAAAGTTGTTTAAATCTGTAAGAAAATCAAAAATTTCTTTTGGTGATTTAGGGTGTGCTATTTTACTGCTTTCTAATTTCATATTTATTCGTTTTTCCATGTACTTGGGCTAAATCTCCAAGCGGTCAATACTGTTTTTTCTAGATCAGAAATATATTGTTTTTCATTTGCAACTTCTAACATGTGCTCATAATCACTTAAAGTTGTAAGCTCGACATTATGATATTCAAAATTTTCTTGTGCTGTTTTAAACCCATAAGAAAAAATGGCGACCATTCCTTTCACATTAGCACCACTTTCTCGCAACGCATTTACTGCTTTTAAGCCACTATTGCCAGTACTAATTAAGTCTTCTATTACAACAATGGATTTTCCTTTGTCTAAATGACCTTCTATTTGGTTCTTTCTACCATGTTTTTTTGCTTCTGGCCTTACATATATAAAAGGTATGTTCAAGTATTGTGCCACGAGCATGCCTATGGCAATTGCTCCAGTTGCAACTCCGGCAATAATATCTGGTTTGCCGTATTTGTGCTCAATGGTTTTTGCTATTTCTTCTCTAATATAAGTACGAATGGCAGGGTATGATAAAATAGTTCTATTGTCACAATATATTGGCGATTTCCAGCCAGATGCCCAAGTAAAAGGCTCTTTCGGTTGCAATGTAATGGCTTTTATTTGTAAAAGCAATTCAGCTGTTTTTTTTGCTGTTTTTTTGTGGTGTATCATAAAACAAATGTATGTTTTTTCTTATAATTAATTGTATAAATAAAATTTATGCAGGTATAAAATATTATCATTATAATTTACTAAAAGTAAGCATGTCTTGCTGTATCTTTGTCATAGAAAATAAAATATTAATTATTAAATAAATAAAATTATGGCAACAGCAGTTGGAAAACAATTTCCGAATATTAGTGTAGATGCAATGAATGAAATGGGAGATACTTTTAAGGTAAATGTCTTAGAAGAAGCTAAAAACAACAAAAAGAAGGTTGTTTTATTTTGGTATCCTAAAGATTTTACATTTGTTTGTCCTACAGAACTACATGCTTTTCAAGAAGCAATAGGAGAGTTTGAAAAAAGAAATACAATCGTAATAGGCGCATCTTGTGATACACCAGAAGTACATTTTGCTTGGTTGAGCACTTCTAAAGATAATGGTGGTATAGAAGGTGTTACCTACCCAATTTTAGCAGATAGTAATCGCAATTTATCTAGTGTTTTAGGTATTTTAGACATTACAGATGAGGTGTATGATGAAGCTACAGATACTGTACAAGTAGTTGGTGATAATGTAACCTATAGAGCAACTTATTTGATTGATGAAGATGGAAAAGTTTTTCATGAAGGAATCAATGATATGCCAGTAGGGCGTAATGTGAAAGAATATTTACGTTTAATAGATGCGTATGCACACGTACAATCTCACGGAGAAGTTTGTCCTGCAAACTGGGAAGAAGGTAAAGATGCCATGAAACCTAATGCAAAAGGAACCGCTGAATATTTAGCTTCTCATTAATTAAAAAAGTCATTGCGTGGTACGAAGCAATCTCATTAATTAAAAAAGATTGCTTCGTAATTCGTAATTCATAAATTCGTAATTCATTATGATACAAGAATTAAATCAAGATAATTTAGCAGAAATTATTGCTGAAAATAAAAAAGTAATTGTACAATACGCAGCAACATGGTGTGGTAATTGTAGAATTATGAAACCAAAATTCAAAAAATTATCTTCAGAAAATGAAGACATTATTTTTGTCTATGCAGATGCAGAAAAATTTCCTGAAAGTAGAAAGTTAGCAGATGTAAGTAATTTACCAACTTTTGCAACTTTTGTTGAAGGTAAATTTGTGAATCAAACACAGACAAATAAGTTTGAAGTTTTAAAAGAATTGGTTAACGAAGTAGTTTAACAGCTTTATCATTGCTGTAAAGCAGGAATGACAACTTAAAAACAAAAAATATGAAATTACCTATCATAAAACACATGACTAATTTTATTGAAGAAAATGATCAAGATTATGTGCTTGAAGCTATTGAAACCTTAGAAGCAATGACAGAAGTTTCTTCTTTAAAAGATGAAGAGTTAGATGTGCTAGGAGAAATTATCTCAAACCTTTACGGGGCGATAGAAGTCGATAAAATGATTAAAAATGGTGCAACTAAAAAAGATGCTCTTAATGGTTTTATGAAACGTGTATTAGGATCCATAGACAAATAATTATTCTTTTAACATCAATCTTCCTTCTGAAATTTCAAATTTAAAGGTTAGCTGACTATCCACAGGTTTTCCTTCTATCATGCCACTTTTCTAAGAATCTAATGATCTAAAAGTAGTCATTATTTGACTATCTAATTCTTGAATTTAGGTGCTTTTTTTCATAGCACTATTTACCACCTCATCACGATAATTTTTTACTCCTTCAATGTTGTTTATCTTTAAAAATTATCAGTGTCCGTCTAAAGACGTAAGACCGTTTCACTATTAGACGAAAGATAAAAGACTTGATTGTAACTATACCATAAACAGTTATATGAAAATTATGGTTATTGATAGATAACATAAAATTAAAAAAACA
>CAMZLD010000034.1 GCA_947311635.1 uncultured Flavobacteriaceae bacterium
ACACTTAAACACTTTAGTAGGTAAAGCAAATATAGAAAAGCTTATTGCTAAAATAGTGTACATTTTTATTATTTTATTTGGTCTAATGACAGCTATTGATAAACTTGAATTTGAAAAATTGTCAGAAATTGTAAACACTGTCGTAAATTTATCTGGAAATATCTTATTTGGTTTAGTCATCTTGGCTATTGGCAATTGGATTGCGAATACAGCATCTAAACATCTAATGAAAAGTGGTGATAATGCATTTGTAGCAAGCATTGTAAAAGTGGCTATCATTGCTGTTTTCTTAGCCATTGGCTTAGGCAAAATGGGTATAGCAGATAATATTATTAATCTTGCCTTTGGCATTACTCTTGGCGCTGTTGCGTTAACTGTGGTATTATCTTTCGGTCTTGGTGGTCGTGAAGCTGCAGGTAAACAAATGGAAAAAATATTAGATAAGTTCAATAAAAAATAAACAAGCTTATTTTTGTTATAAAAACACCTCTAAAAGAGGTGTTTTTTTGTTTAAAAAAGTATTTTTGCATTTATGGTAAGAAAAAAGAGGAAAAATCAGGTTTTTGAGAATATAGAAGTAATAGATGCAGGTGCGCGCGGTAAAACGGTAGCTAAAGCACCAGATGGACGTGTTATTTTTTTAACCAATACCGTTCCGGGTGATGTTGTTGATATACAGACAGGTAAAAAACGCAAAGCGTATTATGAAGGGAAAGCCATAAAGTTTCATACACTTTCTAATAAAAGAACCGAACCTGTTTGTGCTCATTTTGAATATTGTGGTGGTTGTAAATGGCAACACATGAAATATGAAGAACAACTTTTTTATAAAGAAAAAGAAGTAATTCAAAATTTAAAAAGAATAGGTCATTTAGATTTACCAGAAGTCACACCAATTTTAGGATGTGAAAAAATCTATTTTTATAGAAATAAAATGGAGTTTTCATTTTCTAGCAACAGGTGGCTTACCTATGAAGAAATAAATTCTGATGATGAAATTGACAGTAGAAATGCCTGCGGATTTCATGTTGCTGGTATGTGGGATAAAATTTTAGATGTTGATATGTGTCATTTACAAGAAGACCCATCTAACAATATTAGAAACAGCATCAAAGAATTTGCTATTAAAAATGAGATTCCTTTTTTTAATCCAAGAGTTCAAGACGGCATGTTACGCACCATCATGCTTCGCATTGTTTCTACTGGAGAGATTATGCTTGTTATTCAATTTTTTAAAGAAAATAAAGAAAAGCGTGAATTGCTATTGAATTATGTTGCAGAACGGTTTCCGGAGATTACTTCATTACAATATGTTATTAATGGTAAGGGTAACGATACTATTTACGATCAAGAAGTTGTAGTATTTAAAGGACGTGATCATATTTTTGAAGAAATGGAAGGTTTACGCTTTAAAATAAATGCAAAATCTTTTTACCAAACCAACTCAGACCAAGCCTACGAATTGTATAAAATCACTAGAAATTTTGCCAATTTAACAGGCAATGAATTGGTGTACGATTTATATACAGGAACAGGAACTATTGCACAGTTTGTAGCCAAAAATGCAAAAAAAGTGATTGGTGTAGAATCGGTACCCGAAGCCATTGAAGATGCAAAAAAGAATGCAACACTCAATAAAATTACTAATTGTGGATTTTATGTGGGCGACATGAAAGCTGTTTTTACTTCAGAATTTATTAAAACACATGGTAAACCCGATGTAATTATTACAGATCCGCCAAGAGATGGAATGCATAAAAAAGTAGTAGAACAAATCATACAAATTGCACCGCAGCGAATTGTATATGTTAGCTGTAACAGTGCTACTCAAGCACGTGATTTAGCTATGCTGAAAGATTTATATAACATTGTAAAAACACAGGCTGTAGATATGTTTCCGCAAACACATCATGTAGAAAATGTGGTGCTGTTAGAATTAAAACAGTAGGTATGCGTATATAAAGCAATTAAGATTTATTATAGAAAGCATAACTTTAGTATCTTTGACCTTATTAATTACAATAATGAAAAAAAACCTATCTATATTTATTTTAGGGCTACTGCTTTTAACAAGCTGCGAACGTGATGACATTTGCATTGAACCCACAACACCAAAACTTATTATTCGGTTTTATGATGCAAATAACCCTACTAACCTAAAAGATGTAAAACTGCTTTCTGTTTGGGCTACAGGTAAAGACACCTTAGTAAACTACAATAGTCTAACGACAGATTCTATTGCAATTCCGTTAGCTGTCAATGCTACTTTTACAGAATATCATTTTAAATCAAATACTATTGACGGAAGCATTGTGAACAACATGATAGATGCTCTTACCATAAATTATACTACAGAAGACATCTTTGTATCGAGGTCTTGTGGTTATAAAACTATTTTCAACAACACAACTGTTACAGCAAACACAAACAATTGGATACAGTCTATTAATGTCTTAAATCCTAATATTAACAATGAAATTTTGGCACATGTTAAAATATATCACTAG
>CAMZLD010000035.1 GCA_947311635.1 uncultured Flavobacteriaceae bacterium
CAATGATAACGGAGATGACAATGAATCTGGAGAAGGTAATGATACTGATAGTGACGGAGGTAATTAAACAATAAAAATACTTAATAGCAGTTATAATAAACATACTTTAAAGGTTGGTCTGAAAAGATCAACCTTTAATATAATTTAAAATGAAAAAATAAATCCCCAAATAAAAACCCGTTCGTTATGTTTAACGAGCAAAAATTTAAAAACATGAAAAACTACTCATTAATTTTATTTCTTATTTTGAGCATCTCATTAAATGCCCAAGTTAATGAAACCAACAAAACAATGCTTTGGTCAACTTTAGGTGTTAGCACAAAACTAAATGACAATTTAAAGCTTAGTTATTACCAATTACACTCAATAAATTTAAAAGGTGGCGGTATTAACTTTATTCAACCAGATTTAGGATTGGCGTATAAACTCAACAATAAATGGTCTTTAGAATTTCATTATTCACCCACTTTTTCTATTGATAACAATCCAAATAACCAATCACTTTATCATAGAATATCTGGTAAAGTAAAAGTAAAAACTAAAATTAGCAAACGTTTTAGAATGAGTAATGCACTTGTTGCCGAGCAACATTTTACGCAGCGTTCTAAATTTCAGCAACGTTATTATTACAGACTTGATTTATTTTATAGAGACACCAAATTACCTTGGAAATTAAGACCCTTTATCAATCAAAAACTCTATGTGTATTCTAACGGAAAACCATTGCAATATTTCAATGCAGATGGAAGCTTAGCAGAAAATAAATCCCCAAATGGGCTACATGCCTATAGAATACAAACCGGTGTGAAATTATACCCAACAGATAAGCTCATTTTTGCATTGTATTATTTAAAGCAAAAAGAATTTAATGCTGGATCTAACAATATTAATGTCTTAAACCCCAATACCAACAATATATCCAGATCTTTTTATGATTTTTCAGTATTAGGATTATCATTAAGTTTTAAACTATAAATACACTTTTAAACATGAAAAATATTAAAAGAAGTATCATTACAAAAAGTGTAAATGATTATAAAATAAACAGAAAAATAAGAACCTCTTATATACCTAAAGCTGGTGATGTTGCTATATTTGAAATATTAGAAATTGGTAAGCATAAAGCGGTACAAGGTATTAACGGAAATAATAATTATATTTTTCCGGGCGATAAAATTTTGGCAGTCTTTGGTACGCGTTACGCAACCGCTCAATTTGAGGGTTATGTGCCAAAAAAACACCATTCAAAATATCAAATTTTAGGTCAAGGCGGTGTCATTGGCGTACTAGAAAGCATGCATGCTAAATTTGAAGATATAGGTGCAACACAAGTAAAACTTATAGGTTATGCTGTTAATGAAGAAGGAAACGTAATCAATAGTATTTATAATGGTGTTGAATCTAAACCATTTAAAGCAAATAAAAAAAGAAACTATAAAATCTACTTGTCTCTCGGTGCTAGTATGGATAGTGGTAAGACAACAACTGCTGCGTTTTTAAGCAGAGGTTTTAGAGGGCAAAAGAAAAAAGTGGGCTTTATTAAACTAACAGGCACCGTATATGCAAAGGATTGTAGTTTTGTAAGAGATTGTGGTGCAGATACCGCCATTGATTTTTCGTATTGTGGTTACCCATCAACCTTTTTAAATACTACCAAAGAAATTTTAACCATATTAGAGACACTGTTAGATCGTGTTGAGCGTATTGATCCAGATGTTGTTGTTATTGAAATTGCAGATGGTTTATTACAAAAAGAAACCAAAGCCTTAATCAATCACAAACCATTTATGAATCTTGTAGATAAAGTGTTGCTCTCATGTGCAGACAGTCTTTCGGTGGCAAATGGCATTTCCATTTTATCAAAATTAAATCATACACCAATGGTGTTAAGTGGCATGTTTACTGCCAGCCCGTTAATGATTAAAGAAGTAAAAGAAAATACAAAAATTCCGGTTTTAACCTTAGATGATTTTATGGAACCAACAACTTTTAACCGAATTTTTAAGTAATCAACCTTTTGTATTTTAAATTGATTAGTTTTGTTTGAGAAGATATTTTTTTTATGATTTTTAGCCTACATACTAATTTAGTTAAAACGTTTTTATTAGAGCGTAAACGAATAACAATTGGTATAATAGTTTTAGGTGTCATCTCCAATTTACTAACAATTATTATTCCTGTGAGTATTGGTAAGTATTATGAATTGGTATTTCATCTGAACGCCCGTAGAGCAAAAGTGTTAAGTTTTATTCCAGAAACACTTTGGAATACTGTACCTAAATTTCTTTTATTTTTTATTGGTTTAGTCACTTTAAGGTATTTTTTCTTTTTTCTACATCAATTTTTACTAAAAAAGGAAGGCGAAATTTTTGTAAAAGAAATAAAGGATTACCTTTTTAAACATCAGTTAAAAATAAAATATGACATTTATAAAGAAAAAGGTATTGGTAAATACTTATTGCGCTATACAGGTGATATTAATAGTTTAAAAAATTTATATCTTAAAGGAAGTATTCGCGTTGTTATAGATATTATCATGATACTTATTGCTTTACTTTGGTTGTATTTATTAAACCCAAAGGGCGCTCTAGTAATTGTGGCACTCTCTTTAGTTGCCTATTTAATTATACGCATGTTAAATAAAAAAGTAGAATTTTACTCCTTAGAAAAACGAAATAAAACATCAGGGCAGTTATCTTTTGTTAGCAGAACGCTCAATAGTATATTAAGTGTTATTATCTTAAACAAACAAGAAATAGAACACAAAAAATACAGAATAAAGTCGAATGCTGTTAAAGATACAGCCATTATTTATGACAAATGGTTTGTAATTAACAAAGGCTTTATTGCATTTACTCAATATGCTATTCTATGTGCTGTTTTGTATGTATTTTATATAGATACAAAAAACGGAACAGAAACACATGGTAGTGATTTAATAAGTTTTATTTTGCTTTACATTACCATTTTACCTGTACTAAGAAGACTGTTTTCTTTAGAGACCGTTTATAAATTAGGCAATATTTCATTAACCAAACTCAACAACATTATCCAAATAGAAAAAGAAGAAATTCAGAAAGGAAATACTCTTCGTATTAACAATCCACGTGTCCAATTCGATAACGTTCGCTTTAATGATCATTTACCAATTCATTTTACTTCAAAAAAAATGACTGGGACATCCCTTTTACTTCCTAAAGGAGTTACTCCTTTAAATATTATTAATGCACTTACAAGAATTGATGATCAATATAATGGTATTATAAATATTAATAATATCAACATATTAAATTATTCTCCCAAATCATTACGAGCTAATATTGCTGTTGTATCAAATCAAATTCCTCTAATTGGACGTAGTGTTTATGAAGCCATCACTTTTTCTAGATCAAAGAAAACGAAAGACAAAATAACAGAACAGTTTTTATCTATTCAATCTCAATTTATAAACGTAACACCTTTAGTTATTGATGAAAAAATAGGTGAAAATGGATCAAAACTTTCTGCTACGCATTATGAATTATTGTGTTTTATTAGAGGAATGATTTGTAATAAAAAAATACTGATTGTAGATGAATTCCCTCTATTAGAAATCTTAAATGAATCGGCAATCCAATTCGTTATAGAAAAACAAAAAGCCACTATCATAAAAATAACAACCAAATAAACAATGCGTAAAATAAGTCTATCTATTTTTCTGTCGATGCTAATTGCATGTAATTCAACACCAAAAAAAACGAATAAGCCACTGTACACAATTGTAATACATGGAGGTGCTGGTACTATTAAAAAAGAAAACCTCACCCCAAAAAAAGAAACTGCTTATAAAACTACTTTAGAAAAAGCATTAAGAATTGGCAATGACCATCTTAAAAATGGTGGCACTGCAGTTGAAACTGTTGAATTGGTTATAAAGACTTTAGAAGATTCCCCTTTATTTAATGCAGGTAAGGGTGCAGTTTTTAACAATCTAGGCTTTCAAGAAATGGATGCCTCTATTATGGACGGTAGCAACTTAAGTTCTGGAGCAATTGCAGGAGTTACAAACCTGAAAAATCCAATAGAAGGAGCCCGAATTGTAAAAGATAGCACTAAACATGTGTTGCTTTACGGAAAAAGAGGACAAGAATTTTGTATAAACAAAGGCGCTACTTATGCAGACAGTAGTTACTTTTACACAAAGTATCGTTGGAAACAATATCAAAGAGCTTTAAAAAAAGATACCATTACCTTAGATCATACAGTAGACAAAACTTTAAAAAAGTTTGGAACAGTTGGCTGTGCTGTATTAGATACCTACGGAAATTTAGCGGCTGGTACATCTACAGGTGGGCTTACCAATAAAAAATATGGCAGAATTGGCGATTCTCCAATTATAGGTGCAGGTACCTATGCAAACAATGCTTCATGTGCTGTATCTTGTACAGGTACTGGAGAGTTTTTTATAAGAGGCACCATTGCAAGAGACATTGCAGCCCTTATGGAATTTAAAGGACTTAACTTACAAGAAGCAAACAAAGAAACCCTAGAAAAACTAAACATACTAAAAGGGCGAGGTGGTTTTATTGCTGTCGATAAAAAAGGAAATTACAGCATGCTTTTTAATACCAGAGGTATGTTTAGAGGTATTGCAAATTCTAAAGGGCAATTTACTACAGCAATGTATAAATAGCGGAATTATTTTTCGCTATTCACTATTTTTTCCGAAGAAATAAAGACAATTCACTTAAAAAATATGTAATTTTGTATTTCAGAAATTTTAAGAGAAAAGACAGCGTATGTTTAATAATTTATCAGAAAAATTAGATAAAGCCTTTCATGTTTTAAAAGGACATGGAAAAATCACCGAAGTTAATGTTGCAGAAACTTTAAAGGAAGTTAGAAGAGCGTTATTAGATGCCGATGTTAACTTTAAAACAGCAAAAGAATTTACCAAACGTGTTAAAGAAAAAGCATTAGGGCAAAATGTATTAACAACATTAAATCCTGGGCAATTAATGGTGAAAATTGTTAAGGATGAATTGACCGAGTTAATGGGTGGTGAAACCGTAGGTTTAAACCTTTCTGGAGCACCAACAGTTATTTTAATGTCTGGTTTACAAGGTTCTGGTAAAACAACCTTTTCTGGAAAACTTGCCAACTATTTAAAAAACAAAAAAACAAAACAAGTTTTACTTGTTGGTTGTGATGTATATAGACCGGCAGCTATTAATCAATTACAAGTTGTTGGAGATCAAATTGGTGTAGAAGTCTATGCAGAAGTTGGCAATACCAATCCTGTTGAAATTGCTAGTAATGCTGTAAAGCATGCAAAAGCAAACGGTAAAAATGTAGTGATTATTGATACCGCTGGTCGTTTAGCAGTTGATGAAGAAATGATGAATGAGATTTCTGACATTCATAAAGCAATTAACCCACAAGAAACTTTATTTGTTGTAGATGCAATGACAGGGCAAGATGCCGTAAACACAGCAAAAACCTTTAATGATATTTTAAATTTTGACGGTGTTATTCTTACAAAACTAGATGGTGACACGCGTGGTGGTGCAGCTTTATCTATAAAGTCTGTTGTAAACAAGCCCATTAAATTTATAGGTACAGGAGAAAAGATGGAAGCCATAGATGTTTTTCATCCAGACCGTATGGCAGACCGTATCTTGGGCATGGGAGATGTTGTATCTTTAGTAGAAAGAGCTCAAGAACAATTTGATGAAGAAGAGGCACGTAAAATTCAGAAAAAAATTGCCAAAAATCAATTTGGTTTTGATGATTTTCTAAAGCAAATACAGCAAATCAAAAAAATGGGAAACATGAAAGACCTTGTAGGTATGATTCCTGGTGCTGGTAAAGCTATGAAAGATATTGATATTGATGATGATGCTTTTAAAGGCATAGAGTCTATTATTTATTCAATGACACCGCACGAACGTAGTAATCCTGCTAGCATAAATTCTAGCAGAAAAAAACGCATTGCCAAAGGATCTGGCTCTACAATACAAGAGGTAAATCAACTCATGAAACAATTTAACCAAATGAGTAAAATGATGAAAATGATGCAAGGTGGTGGCGGAAGACGTATGATGCAAATGATGAAAGGCATGCGCTAACAACAGCTTAAAAAAAATTAAAATAGAAAATACTATGGTGCTTTTAGATGGCAAACAAACTTCAAACAATATTAAACAAGAAATTGCAGTAGAAGTATTAAAAATCATCTCTAAAGGTCAGCGCCCTCCACATTTAGCTGCCATATTAGTTGGTAGTGATGGTGCAAGCATGACCTATGTAAATAGTAAAGTAAAAGCTTGTGAGCGTGTTGGTTTTAATTCTACGCTTATAAAACTTCCAGAAAACACTTCGGAAGAAAAACTTCTCAATGAAATTAAACATTTAAATCAAAATTCAGAAATTGATGGCTTTATTGTTCAATTACCATTACCAAAACATATAGACGAAGACAAGGTATTATTAGCTGTAGATTTTAACAAAGATGTAGATGGTTTTCACCCTACAAATGTTGGGAAAATGACCTTAGAGCTACCTTGTTTTTTACCAGCAACTCCTTTTGGTATTTTAGAATTACTTGAAAGATACAAGGTAGAAACTAGCGGAAAAAATGTGGTAATTATTGGTCGTAGCCACATTGTTGGTAGACCAATGAGTATTTTAATGAGCCAAAAAAGACCTCAAGGTAATGCGACCGTTACCCTTGCTCATAGTAGAACTAAAAACCTAAAAGAACTTACTTTAAAAGCAGATATTATTGTTGCAGCACTTGGTATTCCAGAATTTTTAACAGAAGACATGGTTAAAAAAGGGGTCACCATTATTGATGTTGGTATTACACGTGTTAAAGATGCTTCTAAAAAAAACGGTTACGCTTTAAAAGGTGATGTTCATTTTGAAGGAGTAGCAAAAAAAGCAGCTTTTATTACTCCTGTACCAGGAGGCGTTGGCCCAATGACAATAGCCATGTTGTTAAAAAATACACTGTTAGCGTATAAAAATACTACTCAAACCAAATAGTAAAATATTTTATTTTTGCTGTATCTGGTATTTGATCAACGATCACTTTTGTATTGGTATGATTTTTAAAGCCTAAATCAGCTTTATCTAAGGCAATTGTGATATTTAACTCATCAATGTATAACATAATGGATGTAAAAGAAGTTTCAATATTGTTAATCTTATAATTAGCATGTACTTCTTTAAAATCAGAATTTAAATTAACTCCATTTGCAGTCTTATATTTTGGGCTTAAGACTTGAACAAATTGCATAGTAGCATTTTTATCATCAGAAATCTTAGGTACAATTTTAAGTAACGGCTTTCCTCCTTTTTCAAATACGAGATAGACATCATTGTCTTGTACAAAATAATTTTTTTCTGTTCCTAAATCACTTTCAGCCAAATTAACTACTAAAGAATCTTTTTTAAAGAGCGTCTTTAAATCAGAAACTTTCGTTGTTGCTGTTATTTTACCGACTTGTTTTTTGGCAATTGTAAAGCTACTATTAGTACATTGAACAAATAATAAGGAAATTGTCAAGAGCAACAAATACTGAAATGGTTTCATATAATTTTGATTGTAATTTTGATTGTAATTTTAATATAGACAAAATGTCTATCGCATAATTTTTTTTAATATTCCAAAAACAGAACGAATAAATGTGGCGCTTGTAACCACTTTTAAAATAGGATTCATTCGTGTACTTTTTCTTCTAGAAGTTGTTTTCTTTTTTGCTTCTTTTTTTCGTTCATTTTCTAAACGCTTTTTTTCTTCTTCTAGTGTAATTTTATCAATTTTACCATTCAGCATTTCATAAGCACTTTCTCTATCAATCTCTTTGTTATATTTTTTTATAAGTTTAGAATTGTCTATAACTTCTTTTAATTCGTTAGGGGTTAAAATATCCATTCTACTCATAGGTGCACGTAACATTGTCCTTGCTAATGGTGTTGGTATTCCTTTTTCATTTAATGCAGAAATAAAGGCTTCTCCAATACCCAATTGTGTTAACACTTCAGACGTTTTATAATAATCAGAATCAGGATAATTTTCTGCTGCTAATTTTATTGCTTTTCTATCTTTAGCTGTAAAAGCCCTTAAAGCATGTTGAATTTTAAGTCCTAATTGTGCCAACACATCTTCTGGAACATCTTTAGGGTTTTGGGTTACAAAATACAAACCAATGCCTTTAGAGCGTATTAACTTTACAATACTTTCTATTTGAGACATTAGGCTTTTAGAAGCTTCTTTAAATACCAAATGAGCTTCATCAATAAAAATGATAAGCTCTGGTTTTCCGCTATCTCCTTGCTCTGGAAATGTTTCGTAAATTTCTGCTAATAATTGCAACATAAAAGTAGAAAACAACTTTGGCTTGTCTTGAATATCTGTAAGCCTCAAAATTGAAATCATTCCTCTTCCATTTCTATCAAAACGAACCAAATCATCAACTTCGAAAGATTTTTCACCAAAAAACAAATCACCTCCTTGCTGTTCCAGCTCAACTACTTTTCTTAAAATAGAACCTGTACTTACGGTAGATATTCTACCGTATTCGGCAGCTATAACACGTTTTCCTTCTTCAGTTGAAAATTGTAATATTTTTTTAAAATCTTTTAAATCAAGAAGTGGTAGTTTATTATCGTCACAATATTTAAATAACACAGATACAATACCACTCTGCGCTTCAGATAAATCTAAAATTCGTGATAGTAAAATAGGTCCAAATTCAGAAACAGTTGCTCTTAAACGCACCCCATCTTGTTCTGATAAAGAAAGTATTTCTACCGGAAATTTTTTGGCATCAAAAGGAAAACCAATTTTCTCGTGACGTTCATCAATTTTAGGATGTCCTGGACTTGGTTGCGCTAAACCACTCAAATCTCCCTTAACATCCATTAATAAAACTGGTACACCAGCTTCAGATAAATTTTCTGCCAACACTTGTAATGTTTTGGTTTTACCTGTACCTGTTGCACCTGCAATTAACCCATGTCTATTCATGGTTTTTAGTGGTATTTTTACAAAAGCATTGGTAATGGTTTCATCACCTAACATGGCTGCGCCCATATTTAAAAACTCACCTTTGGTTTTATAACCTTCATTAATATAATTTAGAAAATCTTCTTTTCGACTCATTGTAATGATTGTATTAAATAAATTTTTTTATAAAAATACTATTTAAAATAGCAACACAAAAATTTGTATTGTTTTTTATTTAATAAAGCGTAAAATCATAAATGCATTCTTATCTTTGCAGTATGACTTCAGAAGTACAAACATTGATTAATAAAGGAGAAATGCTTCCTATAATGGAAGAGTTTTATACCATTCAAGGAGAAGGTTACCATACAGGTACAGCTGCTTATTTCATACGTATTGGTGGTTGCGATGTTGGTTGTCATTGGTGTGATGTTAAAGAGAGTTGGGACGCCAAATTACACCCAGCTAAATATGCCGTTTCTATTATTGAAAATTGCAAGAAATTAGCAAAAACAGCTGTTATTACTGGTGGAGAGCCGTTAATGTGGGATTTAAATTTTATAACTTCTGAATTATTAAAAAATGGTATTCAAACTCATATTGAAACTTCTGGAGCTTATAAAGTAAGTGGAAACTGGAAATGGTTTTGTTTATCTCCAAAAAAAAACAAACTACCTTTACAAGAAAGTTATACCATTGCAGATGAATTAAAAATGATTATCCATAATAAAAATGATTTTAAATTTGCTGAACAAGAAGCTGCAAAAGTAAATAGCAATTGCATATTGTATTTACAACCAGAGTGGAGTAAAAAAGAGCTAATGACTCCTTTAATAATAGATTATGTTATGCAGCATCCTAAATGGAAAATTTCATTACAAACACATAAGTATTTAAATATTCCTTAAATTATTTATTATATTTAATAATAGTTTATTAAATTGCAATAAATTTTAGAACCATGTTTAAAAAAATAACATTAATTATAGCACTTTTTTGTATTAGTTTTACTTCATTTTCTCAAGTAGATAGTTTTTCTCAAGACATTCATAAGTTAATGAAAGTAAAAAATGGTATGGGTATGTACAATTCTATAACAGATGAATTAAGTAAAAATATGGAAGCCTCTAAAGCTTCTGAATTTCATAAAATCATGGATGAAGAGGTTGCCACATCATTAGACCAAGCAACACTTTTACTTAAAGAAAATTTTTCACACAGAGATATTATTTATATTTATTCTGAAATGATTTCAGATACCAAAAAATATAGTGATAAGACAATTCAATACATCAAATTATGGAATCGTCATAAAGCAGCATTTAGTGTAAAAGCAAAATCATTGTACACAAAATTTTCTTACTAATTAAATAGCCTCTATGATTCTTAAGGTTAATGAATAGATACGCTCAAACTGTTCTTGTAAGCCCATGTCAGAATTATCAAAAGCTATAGCATCTTTTGCTTTTTTAAGAGGTGAATCTTTTCTTGTAGAATCTATATGATCTCTATTGATAACATTTTCTAAAACTTCTTGATATATAACATCATCTCCTCTTTCTAACAATTCTTTATACCTTCTTTTAGCTCTTTTATCTGGAGAAGCAGTCATAAAAAGTTTCATTTCAGCATCCGGAAAAACGACAGTTCCTATATCTCTTCCATCCATAACAACTCCTTTTTTCTTGCCCATTTCTTGTTGTTGCTTTACTAACATTGATCGAATCTCAGAAATTGTTGCTATTGCACTCACGTATCTTGAAACATTTAAAGTTCTAATTTCTTTTTCAACATTAACGCCATTTAAATACATTTCTGCAAAACCTAAATACTTATTATATTTAAAAGCAAGATTAATATCATTTAGATGGGCTACCAAAGAATCCTTATCAATTGTGCCATCACCTATAAACCCTTTTTGCATTGCATACAAAGTAACTGCTCTATACATGGCACCTGTATCAACATATACATAGCCTAATTGCTTTGCTAATTGTTTTGCAATAGTACTTTTACCTGTAGAAGAATAGCCATCAATGGCAATAGTAATTTTTTTCAATGTTTTTTAATTTAAATCAATTTGTAAACTAAAGGTATTTGTATTAGAAGCAGGATGGTATTTAGAAAAAGCATAATTAAATTTAAGTTTGTTCATTTTTAGTCCAATTCCTGCAGTAAAACCAGCAAAGGTTCGAACATCATTTAATTGTAATTCTTTTGCTCTTCTAAAATTATAGCCCAAACGTATATTAAATCCTCCCTTCGGAAAAAATTCTGCTCCTAATGTAAAATGTCTTACGGCATTATTAAAAAAAGAAATCTTTTCTTGTGTTGTAGTACCTTCTATATCTGTTTGAGAATTAGAAGGGTTACTGTAAGCTAATTTCCAACGTTGTAATTTATCAATGGTTACATACCACCGTAAAGGAATATTCTCGACATCAAAAGAAGCGCCAATAGCTACTTCTACAGGCAGTTTTTCTTTAAATCCATCATAGGTGGTAACCTGATAGCCAATATTACGTACAACACCTGTAATAATTAAAGGGCTATTTTCATTAGTATACATGAGTCCTAAGTCAGCCCCAAACCCAAAAGATGAAAAATTTGCGATGGTAGAATTGATGATTTTTAAATTTGTTCCTAAATAAAATGATGACCAAGGAATATTGTATGAATAGCCAACAGAAAAAGCTAAATCACTTGCCTTAAAAATACCAGTCTCTACACCATTTTCATCAGCTGCAATAAATTTACCATAACCAACATAAGTTATACCAGCATGTATCGTTCCAAAATTTCTATTGACCAAATGTGCATAGGTCGAAGATAAATAACTTAAATCGGCCAAAAAATCAACATAATTAACAGCAAAGCTATTATCGATTTTTGGATTAATAGTAGAAGGATTCCATAGTGGTTGATTAACATCATCAATCAATGTCAACACATTGCCTCCTAATGCAGCTTGTCTAGCAGAAGTTGGAACATTTAAAAAAGTATATATTTGCTCACCTCCTACTTGCCCATATGCCAGGGTAGAAATAAAAAATAAAAGCGTTAAATATTTATTCATAAACTTAGATGCAATTAAACCAAGATATAGTTTTAAAACGTAAATATCATAAATTATTATCTTTTTATTTCATAAAAAAACTCCATAACGAATGTTATGGAGTTTTCAAAAGAAAGGCGGTGACATACTCTCCCACCAATGGCAGTACCATCTGCGCTGATAAGCTTAACTTCTCTGTTCGGTATGGGAAGAGGTGAGCCTTATCGCAATA
>CAMZLD010000036.1 GCA_947311635.1 uncultured Flavobacteriaceae bacterium
AGTGAAACGGTCTTACATCTCTAGACGGACACTACTATAAAAGAACTTAAACCGATAAACATCAAAAAGGGTTTACTAGTTGGTCTCATTTAACATCGATGCCTTTTATACCTAATTTTGTAGTAAAATCAATACTTCAATATTTATCTAAAATTTATTTAGGACAGGATTGGTGTTTTATTTATATATTTTTTATGACTATATGGTTTCTGTGTAGTTGTATTTTTTCTAATTTTTCTAATTTTTTTAATAATCTTGAAATTACTACTCTAGATGTATGTAATTCGTACGCTATTTGTTGGTGTGTACTATTAATAATAGGGTTGTCTGTTATTCTTGCTTTATCTTTGAGGTATTTTAATAATCTTTCATCAAGTTTTAAAAATGCAATACTGTCTATAGTTTCTAGCATTTCATTGAGTCTATTTTGATAGCTTTCAAAAACAAAATTACGCCAGCTTTTATATTTTGAAGACCATTCTTCCATTTTTTGAACAGGAATCATAATCAAAGTAGAATCTTTTTCAGCAATGGCACGGACTTCACTTTTTTTATGACCAATACAGCAAGACAAAGTCATGGCACAGGTATCACCTGCTTCTAAAAAATAAAGGAGTAATTCGTCACCTTCTTCATCTTCTCTTAATATTTTAATTGCACCAGATATAAGTAATGGCATGGTTTTAACATATTCTCCTATTTCTAGCATTTTGCCACCTTCTTTAACTTCTTTAAAAGTACCAGAAATGGCAATATCGTCTATAAGTTTATCTTCAAAAAGATGTCCGTATTTTTGTTTTAAGCTATCTATCATGTAGATATATAGAATTTAGATTATAGTTTTTTTATTCTAATAAATTAGCGGTCAAGATACTATTTTTTTTATACATCAATAACTTTATCTTTGCGAAATGCATGTATTTCAATATTTAGATTTTATTGGCACATTTGTTTTTGCCATTTCGGGTGCTTTAGCGGCAATGAACAAAAAATTTGATCCCTTTGGGGTTTTAATTTTAGCATCTGTTACTGCAATAGGTGGTGGAAGTTTAAGGGATGTTTTAATTGGTAGAACACCTGTTGGCTGGATGCTTAGCTATGAATATGTTTATATCATAATCATAGCAACCATTGTTGCTATGTTGTTTAGAAGAAAGTTGGCTTATTTTAGAAAAACAATGTTTTTATTTGACGCCATTGGATTGGGTATTTTTACTATTGTGGGAGTTGAATTGGGAGCAAAAGCAAATTTGCATCCTATAATAAGCGTTTTATTAGGTACTTTAAGCGCTTCTTTTGGAGGAGTAATTAGAGATATTCTTTGTAATCAAGTACCTTTAATTTTTCATAAAGAAATTTATGCATCGTTAAGTATTATTGGAGGAATTGTTTTTTTAATTTTGCTGAATGCACAGATTCCTTTAAATATAAACTATATTATTACCAGCACCATAGTCGTTGTTTTAAGAATTCTTGCAGTAAAACACAAATGGGTTTTGCCAAAGTTTTATAAGCCTATTGATTAATTTTATAATTTTTAGCATATAATTATAGTAAAGCCTTCTTACTATACCAATCTGTTTTCTATCTTTGTCAACAATGAAATTTGAATTAAAAGTAAAAGATGAAAAAACAAAAGCGCGAGCTGGAGTTTTTTTTACAGATCACGGAGCTATAGAAACACCAATTTTTATGCCAGTTGGCACTGTTGGTACTGTTAAAGGAGTTCATCAACGAGAGTTGAAAGAAGATGTTAAACCTGATATTATTTTAGGAAACACTTACCATTTATACTTACGTCCAAAAACACCTATTTTAGAGAAAGCCGGAGGTTTGCATAAGTTTATGAATTGGGATAAGCCCATTTTAACAGACAGCGGTGGGTATCAAGTATATTCACTTTCAGGAAGAAGAAAAATTAAAGAAGAAGGTGTAAAATTCAAAAGCCATATTGATGGCTCTTATCATTTTTTCTCTCCAGAAAATGTTATGGAAATACAACGAAAAATAGGTGCAGATATTATCATGGCATTTGATGAATGTACGCCATATCCTTGCGATTACAAATACGCAAAAAGATCGATGCACATGACACATCGGTGGTTAAAACGTTGCATTACACATCTAGATAAAACACCATTAAAATATAGTCATAATCAAGCTTTCTTTCCAATAGTTCAAGGTAGTACTTATAAAGATTTAAGAAAACAGTCTGCAGAATATATAGCTGGCGTTGGCGCTGTAGGAAATGCCATTGGAGGTCTTTCTGTAGGAGAGCCAGCAGAAGAAATGTACGAAATGACAGATATAGTTTGTAGTATCTTGCCAGAAGATAAACCACGTTATTTAATGGGAGTAGGCACCCCTATAAACATACTAGAAAATATTGCACTAGGCGTAGATATGTTTGATTGTGTAATGCCAACACGTAATGCAAGAAACGGGATGTTGTTTACCGCCTATGGAACCATTAATATAAAAAATAAAAAATGGGAAGATGATTTTTCAGCCATAGATGAAATGGGAATCACTTATGTAGATACGTACTATTCTAAAGCTTATTTGCGCCATCTTTTTGCTGCAAAAGAATTACTAGGTAAACAAATAGCCACAATTCATAATTTAGGTTTTTATTTATGGTTAGTTAGAGAAGCCAGAAAACACATCATTGATGGTGATTTTTATGAATGGAAAAACAAAATGGTTATACAAATGAATAATAGATTGTAAATAATTACTATTGAGAATTTTAGATAAATACATTTTAAAAAGATATTTACTATCCTTTTTGTTTACACTAATGATTTTAGTGCCAATTGCTGTGGTTATAGATTTGTCACAGAAGATAGATAAATTCTTAAAAAATACCGAACTTACATTTCATGATGTTTTGTTTGGCTTTTACCAGCATTTTATTATTTATTACGTAAATACTTTTATGCCTTTGGCATTGTTTATAGCTGTTTTGTTATTTACATCAAGATTGGCAGATAATACAGAGATCATAGCCCTACATAACGCTAAAATATCTTTTACAAGATTTCTAAAACCTTATTTTATAGGCGCTTCAATCGTTGCGATAACAGCATTGTATATGAATCATTATGTTGTGCCTAACAGCACCAAGAAATGGGATGATTTTGACGTTACATATCTAAACAACAGAAAGTTAAAAGTAGATTATGTTAAAAACATAAGTCTTCAATTAGATGCTAATAATTATATTTTTATTAGAAGTTTTAGTGCAAAATCAAATAGAGGTTATGATTTTTCTTATGAAAAATATGATGGTTTGCAATTAAAATACAGGCTAACGGCAGATAATATTACATGGCAAAAAAAAGACAGTACATATAGGTTAATCAATTACCATAAACGTACGCTTTTAAAAAACGATGATAATATTAAAAACGGACGAAAATTAGATACCATTTTCCCTTTTTCTCCCAAAGATCTTGTCTACGTAGGGCATTTAGCCAAATACATGAAGTCGCCAGAATTAAACACATTTATAAAACGTTCTAAAAAAAGAGGTGTAAAAAATGTAAATGCTTATTTGGTAGAGTTATACAAACGTACAAGTTTGCCAATATCTTCTTTTATACTAACCCTTATTGCAGTTACCTTAGCTTCTAAAAAAAGAAGAGGTGGTATGGGTGTTAACTTAGCCATTGGTATTGGGTTAATGTTTTTTTATGTATTTTTTATGAAAGTATTCGAAATATTAGCAGCAGTAGCTGGTGCAAATGCACTTTTAATGGTTTGGATACCAAATATTATTTTCGGAATTTTAGCCATCTATTTGTATTCTAATGCTAGAAAATAAACAAATTTTAAGCTATATTCATTTACATTTTATAGTTTTTATTTGGGGTTTTACTGCTGTATTAGGTAAACTAATTCATATAAATGCTATTCCACTTGTTTGGTACCGAATGAGTTTAGCAACACTTTTTATTTTAGCTTATTTTTTAGTAAGACAAAAACGACTTAAAATAGCGCCTAAAGAATTTCTTGTATTTCTCATTAGTGGCGCTATTGTAGCTTTGCATTGGGTAACCTTTTTCATGGCTATAAAAGAATCAAATGTTTCAATAGCATTGGTAATGATGAGTACCGGTGCATTTTTTACTTCATTTATAGAGCCTGTTTTTTTTAAACGAAAGATAAATACTTTAGAACTTATTTTTGGACTTTTGGTTGTTGCTGGGATTTATTTTATTTTTAAAGTAGAAGAAGATCATATCTTCGGAATTTTATTAGCACTTTTTTCAGCCTTTTTATCCGCTCTTTTTGCAGTAATTAACGGTGTGTTAGTTAAAACAAAAGATGCGTCTTTAATATCTTTTTATCAGTTATTTTTTGGTGTAATTTGTATTACAATCTATTTAGGGTTTACAGCTGGTTTTACAGAACAGTTCTTCGAATTATCAAAAACAGATTGGCTTTACTTATTACTTTTGTCAAGTATCTGTACGGCTTATGCTTTCATTGCTTCTGTACATGTTATGAAACAATTAACACCTTATACTGTAATGCTTACCATTAATCTAGAACCCATTTACGGAATCATTTTAGCCACCCTTATTTTTAAAGAAACCGAACAAATGAAACCCGCATTTTATATTGGAGCTCTTCTTATTTTAAGTGTTGTCATCATCAACGGAATCATAAAAAATAAACTTAAAAATAGCGTACTAAAAAAAGAGCGCTAAATAGAAGCTACTTTGTTAGATTTACTATATTTGTAATTCCAACTAAATCAAAACCTCATGGAATATTTAGATTTTGAAACACCAATTAAAGAATTAGAAGATCAGTTAGATAAATGCGTATTAATAGGAGAAGAAAGTAATATTGATGTCACAGAAACTTGTGAACAAATTCAGAAAAAATTAGTAGCTACAAGAAAAGAAATTTATAAAAATTTAACAGCTTGGCAACGCGTTCAACTTTCTCGTCATCCAAATAGACCTTACACATTAGATTATATCAATGCGCTCTGCGGTGATACCTTTATGGAATTACATGGAGATAGAAATGTAAAAGATGATAAAGCCATGATTGGAGGTTTAGGAAAAATTGGCAATCAAAGTTATATGTTTATTGGGCAGCAAAAAGGATATAATACCAAGACACGACAATATCGTAATTTTGGTATGGCAAACCCAGAAGGGTATCGTAAAGCATTACGATTGATGAAAATGGCTGAAAAATTTGGAATACCCGTAGTAACATTGCTTGATACACCAGGTGCTTACCCAGGTTTAGAAGCAGAAGAGCGTGGGCAAGGCGAAGCCATTGCAAGAAATATTTTTGAAATGACACGACTTAAAACGCCAATTATTACCATCGTTATAGGAGAAGGCGCATCTGGTGGAGCATTAGGAATTGGAGTAGGAGATCGCGTATTTATGATGGAAAACACTTGGTATACTGTAATTTCTCCAGAATCATGTTCATCTATTTTATGGCGTAGTTGGGAGTTTAAAGAACAAGCTGCAGAAGCTTTAAAATTAACACCAAACGATATGAAAAAAATGAAATTGATAGATGCCATTATAAAAGAACCATTAGGTGGAGCACATACAAATAGACCAGAAGCTTTTAAAAATGTAAAAAACACAATTGTAAAAGCATATGCCGACTTGAAAGACCTTTCAGAAGAAGAATTGGTAAAAAAACGGATGGAAAAGTATGCAGAAATGGGTGTTTATAAGAGCTAATTTTTTATGAAAATACTTACCGCAAAGCAATTTTACAAAGCAGATAAAGTTACCTTAGAAAAACAACAAATTACTGCAGAAGTATTGATGGAGCGGGCCGCAACTCTTTGCTTTCAATGGTTAGATGAACGACTACAAGGCAACCCAATTAAAATACATGTTTTTTGTGGATCAGGGAATAACGGTGGAGACGGATTGGTAATTGCAAGACATTTGCACCAATACGGCTATCACGTACAATGTTATATTGTAAATTACAAAGAAGGAAGAACACCTGCTTTTTTAGAACATTACAAGCGTTTAAAAGACACTGGGCTTTGGCCTGTAACTATAAATTCTGAAGATGATTTTCCTACAGTAGCTTTTGAAGATATAATTATTGATGCCATTTTTGGCTTAGGTCTTAAAAGAAGTCCTTCTGGTTTTACCAAAGCTTTAATTCAAAATCTTAATGCCACAAAAGCTTGGATTTTAGCCATTGATTTTCCGTCGGGGCTCTACGGAAACAAACCAGTTACCGATAAAGAAGCAGTTATTAAAGCGGGACATACTTTGACGTTTCAAGCGCCAAAAATAGCTTTTTTCCTTCCGCAGAGTCAAGACTTTATAAATACGTGGGAAGTTTTAGATATTGGTTTGGATCAAGAATTTTTAGAAAGCCAACAAACAGTTTATTATTTTCTTCAAAAGAAAGATATTATTCCTTTATATAAACCTAGAAAACGCTTTTCACATAAAGGAGATTATGGGCATTCTTTAATAATAGGAGGCAGTTTCGGAAAAATAGGAGCAGTCACCTTAACAACTAAAGCAGCACTAAAAATAGGAAGCGGTTTGGTAACCGCTTACATACCAAAATGTGGTTATCAAATTGTACAGGTAGCAGTGCCTGAGGCAATGGTAGAAGTAGATGCAGATAATTTTTTAGAGCATTTTAATTATAAAGCGAAGGCTTCTGTAATTGGTATTGGCGTTGGTTTTGGTACATCAGATAAAACCATAAAAGGGTTTGAGAAATTTTTAAAAGAGAACACCTTGCCTTTAGTTTTAGATGCAGATGCCATTAATTGTATTTCGAAGAAAAAATCTTTATTAAAGCTTATTCCGTCACAAAGTGTTTTAACACCTCATATTAAAGAATTTGAACGTTTGGTTGGCTCTTGGAAAGATGATTTTGAAAAATTAGAGAAGCTAATTGCGTTTACCAAAAAGCATAAAGTTATTGTTGTTTTAAAAGATGCGTATACCATGATTTCTAATGATGGAGCTATCTATTTTAATAATACAGGTAACCCTGCACTTGCTACTGCAGGTAGTGGTGATGTGCTAACGGGTATTATAACGGGATTAATAGCGCAGCAATACAATGCCTTAGAAGCAGCTTTTTTCGGTGTGTATCTACATGGAAAAACCGCAGATTTAGCAATGAACCAAATGGCTGTAGAAACTTTTACAGCAAGTGATATTTTATCTTATTTACCAGATGCAATTTTAGATTTATTTATAGAACCAAAATTTGAAGAGGTAGTAGAAGATCCTAGTGATGGTGATGATATTGAAGAAGATGGAGAACATGTATAAAAAAAACGCCCATTTGGGCGTTTTTTTTTATACGTTTATAAAGATTAGACTAAATAGACAATGATTTAAATAAAGCTTTTAAAGCAGGATCTGATGGTCTAGGTGCATCAGCACTTACAATATTACCGTTAGGATCTATTAAAATAAATCGAGGGATTCCGTTAATTCCGTAAGCTTTTACAAAGTCTGAAGACCAATCTTTTGGTGCAAATAATTGAATGCCTCCAAGGTTTTTATCGGCTACCATTTTTTTCCATTTTTCATGGCTTCCTCTTTTGCCATTAACATTGTCAACAGAAAGACTTACAAATTTAATTTTTTTACCATGGTATTCTTTTTCTATTGCTTGTAGAGATGGTATTTGGCGTTTACAAGGTCCGCACCAAGTTGCCCAAACATCTATGTAAACATAATTTCCTTTTAAATCATCTAATGAAGTTGTACCGCCTTTAAAATTTTCATAATTCACAAATTTTGGAGAAGGTTTTCCTTTTGCCAATTTTTGAGCAGCATTGTGCTGAGTATCGTAGTTTTTTTCAAGATACGAAATGAAATTAGTAATCCCTTTTTTGTCATTTGCAATAAATGTAGAGTCAATCCCTTTTACAGTTAATAATTTTTCGTAACTCGATTTTATTTCTTTTAGTTTATTAGAAAAAGCAGCTTTATCTAGTGCAAATAAATCTTTAGGATTTCCAATAACTTTTTCTTGAAACATCGATTTTTTAGCTAAATAGGTACTGGTTTCAGAACCCTTTCCAGAAAAAGAAAGTGTTTCATCAAATTTTTTGGTATCTAAAGTAAGGTGGATGTCATTGCCATTTTCTATAAATAAAATTGCGTATTCTGTTCCGTCAAAAAGTTGGTATGCACCTTTCGTTATTTTTAAGGTGTCGCTAAATTGACCGCCATCTTTTAAGTGAATCACTTTTTTAAAGCCTTTTCGGTTACTAATAACCAAAGAATCACTATTTGGATTTGATATTTTTCCAGAAAGTGTAGCGTAATCTTTAGGGATGTCTTTTTTACAAGAAGTAATGACTGCAATTACTAAAACAGCTAAAAGAATTTTTTTCATGAGTTGTATTTTATAATTTAAAGTCCAAATATACAATTTAATTCATATATTTTAAGAGTAATAGCCGATTAGAATAATACTTACAAAAAAGCCTCAAAAAAATATTTTTTGAGGCTTTTTAAATGTATGAAAGTATTTATTCGACTTTCTTTTTTCCTTTTTTTATCTTGATGGTAAGTTCTTGCTTTTTCTCATCTAGATCCATAAAAATAGCATCACCTTCATCTAGCTTTGATGTCACAATCTTTTCTGCCAAGGCATCTTCAATATATTTCTGAATGGCTCTTTTTAAAGGCCTTGCTCCATATTTTTTATCAAAACCTTTATCTGCTATGTAATCTTTTGCTTTTTCTGAAAGGTTTAGATGATATCCTAAATCTGAAATACGATTTAATAATTTACCTAATTCAATATCGATAATCTTATGAATATCTTCACGTTCTAGCGCATTAAATACAATAACATCATCAATTCTATTTAAAAACTCTGGAGCAAAAGATTTTTTGAGCGCATTTTCTATAACACTCTTAGCTGCGGCATCTGCTTGATTGTTTTTGGCAGTTGTACCAAAACCAACGCCTGTTCCAAAATCTTTTAATTGACGTGAGCCAATATTAGAAGTCATAATGATAATGGTATTTCTAAAATCAATTTTTCTTCCGAGGCTATCTGTAATATAGCCATCATCTAAAATTTGTAAGAGCATATTAAACACATCTGGATGCGCTTTTTCTATTTCGTCTAAAAGAACTACAGAATAGGGTTTTCTACGTACTTTTTCAGTCAACTGACCACCTTCTTCATAACCAACATAACCTGGAGGCGCGCCAATTAATCTTGATATGGCAAATTTCTCCATATATTCACTCATATCAATTCTAATTAAAGCGTCTGCATTTGCAAATAGTTCTGTTGCCAGTACTTTGGCTAATTGTGTTTTACCGACACCTGTTTGTCCTAAAAAGATAAATGATCCAATAGGTTTGTTTGGGTCTTTTAAACCAACTCTGTTTCGTTGTATGGCTTTTACAACTTTAGAAACAGCTTCGTCTTGCCCAATAACCTTACCTTTAATTAATGTAGGTAGTTCACTTAAACGATTGCTTTCTGCTTCTGCTACTCGGTTTACAGGAATGCCTGTCATCATAGAAACGACTTCTGCTACATTGTCTTCGGTAACAGTTTCTCTATTGATTTTTGAGGCGTCTTCCCACTTTTTTTGTTCGGTTTGTAATGCAGATTCTATGCGCTTTTCATCATCACGAAGCTTTGCTGCTTCTTCATATTTTTGACTATTAACAGCGTTTGTTTTGTCACTGCGAACTTTTTCTAATTCTGCTTCGAGGTCTAATATTTCTTTAGGCACAACAATGTTTGTAATATGAATTCTTGAACCAGCTTCATCAAGCGCATCTATTGCTTTGTCTGGTAAAAAACGATCAGTCATATATCTGTTTGTTAATTTTACACAGGCTTCAATAGCTTGGTCAGTATATTTTACATAGTGATGATCTTCGTATTTTTCTTTTATATTGTGTAATATTTCTATCGTTTCTTCTACAGAAGTAGGATCTATTATTACTTTTTGAAAGCGACGCTCTAATGCACCATCTTTTTCTATGTTGGTTCTAAATTCATCTAAAGTTGTTGCGCCAATACATTGAATTTCTCCACGTGCTAAGGCTGGTTTTAACATGTTAGATGCGTCTAATGACCCTGTGGCACCACCTGCACCAACAATTGTATGAATCTCATCAATAAACAAAATAATGTCTTCATTTTTTTCAAGCTCATTCATCAAAGCTTTCATACGTTCTTCAAATTGACCACGGTATTTTGTACCTGCAACTAAACTTGCTAAGTCTAAAGATACAATGCGTTTATTAAAAAGAATACGAGACACTTTGCGTTGTACAATTCGCAGGGCTAAACCTTCTGCAATAGCAGATTTCCCAACACCTGGCTCTCCAATCAACATAGGATTGTTTTTCTTACGTCTACTTAAAATTTGAGATACACGTTCAATTTCTTTCTTTCTACCAACAACAGGGTCTAGACTTCCTTCTATTGCAAGTTGGGTTAAATCACGTCCAAAGTTATCTAAAACGGGTGTTTTCGATTTTTTGGAAGGCTTACTTTGAACAGGTTGGTCAAACGGATTGTTTTTCGGTGTGTCAAAGTCATCATCTTGAGGTGTTTCTGAAGTAGGCAAATGATCTTCATTTGTTCTTTCAACAAAAAATTCTTTAAAAAGTATTTTTACTTCTTCGTACGTTATATTAAACTTTTCAAGTAGTTTTGTTGTTGGGTCATTTTCATTCCGAAGAATACACAACAGCAAGTGCGCAGTATTTACAGAGTCACTTTGGTATAATTTAGCTTCTAAGAAAGTTGTTTTTAGTGCTTTTTCTGATTGACGTGTTAAATGTAAGCTCTTTTTCTCGTTGCCTTCAATTGCAATTGGATTGGCTGGGCTTAAAACTTCTATTTTTTTTCTTAGATGATCTAGATTAACACCTAAAGCATGCAGTATCTCAATTGCTTTGCCTTCATCCTTACGCAATAATCCAAGCATTAAATGCTCTGTCCCGATAAAATCATGACCTAAGCGTAGTGCTTCCTCTTTACTATAGGTAATTACGTCTTTTACTTTTGATGAAAAATTATCGTCCATATACTTAATATTATAGTGTAAAGTTAGTAGATTTTTCTATGATTATAACAAAAACAAGACCTCTTTTAATGATTGTAAGAAAAGTCGGCTATAAATGTCTTAAAAAACCATTGATTATAAGCTGTTTAGTGATGAAGTTTTTAACCGTTAATTGTTAATAACTATTGCAAGAAAACAGATGTGCTATCATGTCAAAAATAGCAAAATGTGTATCTTGCTCTTCCATTAATATTAAGTATAAAATAAATTTCAAAAAACATGATAGAAGGAGAGAAAATAATTCCTATAAATATTGAAGATGAAATGAAATCTGCTTACATTGATTATTCAATGTCAGTAATTGTTTCAAGAGCATTGCCAGATGTTAGAGATGGTTTAAAACCAGTTCATAGAAGAGTTTTGTACGGAATGCATGAGTTAGGAATTAAAGCTACAGGAGCTTATAAAAAATCTGCAAGAATTGTAGGAGAGGTTTTAGGAAAATACCACCCACACGGTGATACATCTGTTTACGATTCTATGGTGCGTATGGCACAACATTGGAGTGTGCGTTACATGATGATTGACGGTCAAGGAAACTTTGGTTCTGTAGATGGTGATAGCCCTGCAGCAATGCGTTATACAGAAGTTAGAATGCATAAGATTTCTGAAGAAATGCTTGCAGATATAGATAAAGATACGGTAGATCATCAATTAAATTTTGATGACACCTTGAAAGAACCAAAAGTATTACCAACAAGAATCCCAAATTTGTTAGTCAACGGAGCTTCTGGAATTGCCGTAGGTATGGCTACAAATATGGCGCCGCATAACCTAACGGAAGTGGTTAATGGCACCATTGCTTATATTGAAAACAACGACATTACCATACCAGGATTGATGGAGCATATTAAAGCCCCAGATTTTCCTACTGGAGGTATTATTTATGGCTATGATGGTGTAAAGGCTGCTTTTGAAACAGGAAGAGGACGTATAGTAATGCGTGCTAAGACTTCTTTTGAAGAAATAAAAGGTAGAGAATGTTTAGTAGTAACAGAAATACCATATCAAGTTAATAAAGCCGATATGATTAAAAAAACGGCCGATTTAATAAATGATAAAAAATTAGAAGGTATTGCAAGTATACGTGATGAATCTGATAGAAAAGGAATGCGTATTGTTTATGTATTAAAAAGAGATGGTATTCCAAATATTGTTTTAAATAAACTCTTTAAATACACCTCTTTACAAACATCTTTTAGTGTTAATAATATTGCTTTGGTAAACGGAAGACCAGAGATGTTAAACTTAAAAGATTTAATCCATCATTTTGTTGAACACAGACATGATGTTGTAGTACGTAGAACAAAGTTTGAACTTAAAAAAGCTGAAGCAAGAGCACATATTTTAGAAGGTTTAATTATTGCATCAGATAATATTGATGAAGTAATAAAAATAATACGCGCCTCTTCAAATGGAGAAGAAGCAAGAGAAAACTTAATCAAACGTTTTGAACTAAGTGAAATACAGGCAAAAGCCATTGTAGAAATGCGTTTGCGTCAGTTAACTGGTTTAGAACAAGATAAGTTAAGAGCAGAGTATGATGAGATAATTAAAACCATAGCCGACCTAAAAGATATTTTAGGAGATGAGTCACGTAGAATGACTATTA
The DNA here is from genome assembly GCA_947311635.1 of uncultured Flavobacteriaceae bacterium. Taxonomy (GTDB): domain Bacteria; phylum Bacteroidota; class Bacteroidia; order Flavobacteriales; family Flavobacteriaceae; genus CAMZLD01. The sequence continues at coordinate 12,711 of CAMZLD010000036.1, forward strand.
TTAAAGACGAGTTAATTGCAGTTCGTGATAAATTTGGAGATGAAAGACGATCATCAATAGAATATGCTGGAGGAGACATGAGTATTGAAGATATGATTCCAAATTCTAAAGTGGTTGTAACAATATCACATGCAGGTTATGTAAAAAGAACTAATCTAGATGAATACAAAGTACAAAATAGAGGAGGAAGAGGGCAAAAAGGAGTCTCTACCAGAAATGAAGATTTCTTAGAACATTTATTTGTAGGAACAAACCATCAATACATGTTATTTTTCACCCAAAAAGGAAAAGTATTTTGGATGCGGGTTTATGAAGTGCCAGAAGGCGGAAAAGCATCAAAAGGACGTGCCATTCAGAATTTAATCAATATAGAATCAGATGATAAAGTAATGGCGTTTTTAGTGACAGGAGATCTAAAAGACGAAGAATATATCAACAGTCATTATATCATTATGGCAACTAAAAAAGGCCAAGTCAAAAAGACCTCTTTAGAACAATATTCTAGACCTAGAACCAATGGTATTAACGCCATAACAATTAAAGAAGGAGATGAATTATTAGAAGCCAAACTTACCACAGGCGAAAGTCAAGTAATGTTGGCATTAAAATCAGGGAAATCGATTCGTTTTGAAGAAGGTAAAACAAGACCAATGGGTAGAAACGCCTCTGGAGTTCGAGGTATTCGATTAAAAGATGAAAATGATGAAGTTGTAGGTATGATTGCCGTAGATAATTTAGAAAGTAATGTATTGGTTGTTTCAGAAAACGGTTACGGAAAACGTTCGAAGCTTGAAGATTATAGAATTACCAATCGTGGTGGAAAAGGCGTAAAAACTATAAACGTTACAGAAAAAACCGGTAATTTGGTTTCTATTAAAAATGTAACAGATGAGAATGATTTAATTATTATTAACAAATCTGGTATTACAATTAGAATGTCTGTAGCAGATTTACGTGTTATGGGTAGAGCAACACAGGGTGTAAAATTGATTAACATTAAAGATAATGATTCTATAGCATCTGTTGCCAAAGTAATGAAAGATGAAGAAGAAGTTTCAGACCTTGATCAAGAAAATAACCTTGAAACACAAAATGGCACAGAAATTGAAAACACTTCAAACGAAGATTAACAAATACACTAATAAATATTAAACAATGAAAAAACAAATTTTAGTAATTTTTGCACTTTTTGTAGGAATTACAATGTCGGCTCAAAAAAATGAACTTAAAGCCATCGAAAAAGCTTTAAAAGGGAAAGATTACACATCAGCTCTTGCAACAATTAAAACTGCGGAATCTCTTATTTCTAATGCAGATGTTAAAAGTAAAGCAAAATTTTACTTTCTAAAAGGAAAAGCATTATACGGAAGCGGTGCATTATTAGATGCTGGAAAAGCATTTTCTAAATTATTAGCCATTGAAAAGAATGGAAAGCCAAAATATACCAATGAAGCTGGTAAAATGTTGAATGATATGATTCAGAAATTTGCAACTGATGCATCAAAAAATTACAATGCAAAAAACTATGCCCAAGCAGCCAAAGAATTTTATCAAGTATTTGTGTTGAGTCCTAGAGATACATCTTATGTTGATAATGCTGCACTTTCAGCCTTTTTTGCAAAAGACTACAAAACTTCTTTGAATCATTATAAAGAATTGGCTTCTTTAGGCTATACAGGAATTCAAGAAATTTTTGAAGCCAAAGATAAAGCCACAGGCGCTATTGTAAAATTTGATTCAGAAAAAGCAATGAAATTACAGCAAAAACTAGGTATTGTTGTAGATGGTAAAAAATCTATTTCAAAATCAAGAGTTACAAATACTGCAAAAATGATTGCTAAAAACTATATTAACTTAGGAGATAATGATAAAGCGCTTGAGGCAATTCAATCAGCAAGAAAATTAGCGCCAAAAGATTATGATTTATTAATTGATGAAGCAAATGTATATTATCATAAAGGGAATAATGTAAAGTTTAAAGAAAAATTAGCCGAAGCTATAAAATTAAATCCAAATGATGCCTCATTATTTTACAATATGGGTGTTATGAGTATGGAAGCAAATAATGATAAAGAAGCGTTACGAAATTTTCAAAAAGCTATAGAATTAGATACTAAAAATGTAGCTGCTTATAATAATTTAGGTGCCGTAATTTTGAAAAAAGCACAAGCTATTGTAGATCAAATGAATGATAGCAGTATCAGTATGGCTACTTATGATCGTTTAGAAAAACAACAATTAGAAGTTTATAAAGAAGCATTGCCATATTACGAAAAAGCATACAGTTTAGATGCCAAAAATTTTAGTGTTGTTAAAACCTTGTTGGGGCTTTATAGTAATTTAGAAATGACTACTAAAGAAAAAGAGCTAAAAGCAGTTTATGACGCTATAAAATAGTCTTGTAAAACATAACTTAAAAGCACTCTAAAAGAGTGCTTTTTTTATGAAATAATTTTACGAATAACTCTAAGTTTATGTGTGTGGCGTTTAGTATTTAGATTATAAATACCACTATGGTCTAGTTTGTCAATTCGTACCTTACCATGCGCATGAATTATATAATTATCTGGCATGATAATGCCAACGTGCGTAATGATGCCTTCTTCATTATCAAAAAAAGCCAAATCACCCGCTTCACTTTCTTCTAGAAAACTAAGCACTTCTCCTTGAGTTGCTTGTTGAGAAGCATCTCTTAATAGTGCATGACCATTAATTTTATATACCATTTGGGTAAAACCAGAACAATCAATTCCGAAGGGAGTTTTTCCGCCCCAAAGATAGGGTGCATTTAAATAGTTAAAAGCAGTTTCTAAAAGATGTTTCTTCGGAAATTTTTCAGAATTAAAACTTCCGTCAAATTCATGCTCAAAAAAAGTAACAGCATTAACATTGGCTCCTAAAGGAATAGGAAGTAGAGTGTCATCGTTACAAGTAACAAATTCAACTAGATTTGTAGTAAGCTTTAAAGGAGTATTCTTAAATTTTTGAAATGATTCTTTAGTAATTGTTAAAAATTGCTTATTGTCAATCCAACCCTGATAATCATCAAATACAAGTTTTATATAAGACCATTTTGGTTGTATTTCAATAATTTCAAATAGGTCACCATAAAGCACTTGTGAGGTTAATTCACTTTTATCGCTAGGCTCAAAACGTAACGGAACAATACTAAGATTACAAATTCCAAAGCTCATTAGAAAATTATAATCTTTCAATAATCATTGCAGAAGCGCCACCACCACCATTACAAATAGCTGCTGCACCATATTTGGCATTATTTTGCTCTAGCACACTTAAGAGCGTAATTAAGATTCTTACACCAGAACACCCAAGAGGATGCCCTAAAGAAACTGCTCCGCCATTTACATTTACCTTATCATCTGTAAGACCTAATATTTTCATATTTGCCAACCCAACAACAGCAAATGCTTCGTTAAATTCAAAATAATCAATTGCATCTAAAGAAAGATTAGCTTTATTTAATGCTTTTGGTAGTGCTTTTGCAGGCGCTGTAGTAAACCATTCTGGTTCTTGAGCGGCATCTGCATAGCTTGTAATTTTAGCAAGTGGTTTTAAACCTAGAGCTGCTGCTTTTTCTGCGCTCATTAAAACCATAGCGCCAGCGCCATCATTAATTGTAGAAGAATTTGCAGCCGTTACAGTACCTTCTTTGGTAAAGGCAGGACGTAAAGAAGCAATTTTATCCATGCGAACATTGGTAAACTCTTCATCGACAGAAACCAAGATAGGCTCACCACGACGTTGCGGTACCTCTACATCTACTACTTCGTTGTCAAATTTTCCAGCTTTCCAAGCTTCGGAAGAGCGGTTGTATGATTGTATAGCAAAAGCATCTTGATCTTCTCTAGAAAAATGATATTCACTAGCACATGCATCTGCACAAACACCCATGGCGTTGTTATCATAAGCATCTACCAAACCGTCTTTTTGCAAACCATCTTCCATTTTTGCTGGACCAAATTTAGTGCCTTTTCTAGCATGGTAGTAATGCGGTATCAAACTCATATTTTCCATTCCTCCAGCAATAACAACATCTGCATCGCCTAAAGCAATTGCTTGTGCTGCAAACATCACTGCTTTCATACCAGAAGCACAAACTTTGTTAACTGTTGTACAAGGAACGGTATTTGGAATGCCTGCATAAATTGCAGCTTGTCTTGCAGGTGCTTGACCAACACCAGCTTGCACAACATTGCCCATATATACTTCTTGAACCAATGTAGGATCTAATTGTATTTTGTTTAAAGCTCCTTTTATAGCAGCGGCACCTAGTTTTGGTGCAGTCACAGTAGATAGAGCACCTAAAAAACTTCCAATAGGCGTTCTTGCTATAGAAACGATTACAACCTCTTTACTCATCTTGTTTATGTTAAAAATTAGTACACAAATTTACATATTTTTATGTTAATAATTTTTTATCACTACTTATTTTTACTGTAATTTTGTAATGACATTGTTTTTGTTGTTATATTGAGCCTTGAAATGAAAAAAATTCTTCAGAAAACTCTCGAAAATCATTCTTTGCTTTACAAAGCATTGTTGTATATTACTACTATTGTTGTTATTGTTTTTTTACTTCCGAAGAATTCAAAATTTAAATTTGATTTTCAAAAGGGGAAACCGTGGCAATATGAAAGTTATTATGCACCATTTGATTTTTCTATTTTAAAATCTTCAGAAGAAATTTCAACAGAAAAAAAACTTCTAAAAGAGAATGCAAAGCAGTATTTTTATTATGATAAATCAATAGTTAAGTCTATTGAAACGCAATTTAAAGAAAAAGTAAATTTACTAACGGCTATAGATTCTTTGAAAAGTAGTAAGCAGAAAATTTACCAAATTGGGAAATCAATTATTGACAAAATTTATAAGAACGGATATATTGATGTAGCTACAGAAGAGCGTTTTAAATCAATAGCTTTAGGTGTTAATCTACGAAAAGAAAATGTTGTTTTAGAGGTCACTAAAGATAATTTTATTTCTGCATCAAAGCTATTGCCATTAATTTCTGCAGCAACTTTAAGCTTGCCAACTAATGATCAAATTACTTTGATGAATATAGTATCTGAAATTGTAAAACCCAATGTTTTTTTTGATGAAAAATTTACCCAAAAATCAATAGAAGAAGCCTTTAAAAAAATATCATATACAAAGGGTTTTATTGCAGAAAAGGAACGTATTGTTTTAAAAGGAGATATTGTAGAAGGTAGGAAATTGGCTGCATTAAATTCGATTAAAAAAGAATATGAATCACAAGTTTGGAGCAAATCGAATTATGCTTGGATTGTTGTTGGTTATTCTATTTTAGTTGCATTGGCATTATTAATGCTTTTGCTTTTTTTAAGAAAATACCGTTTTGATATTTTTGAAAACAACAATAAAGTGACTTTCATTTTTTTTAATGTTGTAGTCATGATTTCTTTAGTAACCATTGTGCTTAGATATAACATTAAGTATGTTTATGTTGTGCCATTGGTGATGCTTCCTTTAGTGTTAAAAGCCTTTTTTGACGCACGTTTAGGTTTATTTACGCATGTATTAACAATTTTAATTATTGGTTTTATTGTCCCGCATAACTTTGAGTTTATATTTCTTCAAATTATTGCTGGTATTGTAACCATTTTAACCATTTCTGAATTGCATAAAAGAGCTAATTTATTTATTTCAGTAGCTCAGATTACAGGTATTTATTTTCTAACATATTTTGCTTTTTATATTATACAAGAAGGGAATCTTTCTAATATAAAATGGGAAAACTTTGGGTATTTCATCCTTAATGGTGTAGCGGCTTTATTTGTTTTACCTCTTATTTATGTCTATGAAAAGATGTTTAACTTGGTGTCTGATGAATCTTTAAAAGAGCTCTCTAACACCAATTCTACCTTATTAAGAGAATTGGCAGAAAAAGCTCCAGGAACCTTTCAGCATTCTTTACAAGTAGCAAATTTAGCAGAAGCCGTAGCGAATGAAATTGATGCGAATGCTATGTTAGTGAGAACAGGTGCATTGTATCATGATATTGGTAAAATGAAAAATCCACTGTATTTTATAGAAAACCAAACAACAACCGTAAACCCACACAATGAACTTTTACCTTATGATAGTGCTAAAATTATTATAGATCATGTCATTGATGGTATAGAAATCGCTAAAAAGCATAAAATTCCAGACCGTATTATAGATTTTATTAGAACACATCATGGTACCAGTTTGGTTTATTATTTTTATAAAAAAGCTTCTGAAGATGCTATTGAAGAGGTTGATGTATCAAAATTTCAATACCCTGGACCTATACCTTTTTCTAAAGAGACCTCTATTTTAATGATGTGTGATGCTGTAGAAGCGGCATCAAGAAGTGTTAAAGAGCCAACTGCAGAAATTATGAGCGCACTGGTAGAAAAAATTGTAAACAAGCAAATGAAAGAACAACAATTTATGAATGCAGATGTGACATTTAAAGAGTTGCAAACCGTAAAAAAAGTGTTGAAAAAGAAATTGATGAATATTTATCATTTACGTGTAGAATACCCCGAGTAATTTTTTTTAAAAAAACGATAAAAATCTTGCGTGATTGTATTTGTAATGTTACATTTGCACTCGCAAATTATTGCAATAAGTTCTTAAGAATTTGGAGAGGTGCCAGAGTGGTCGATCGGGGCTCCCTGCTAAGGAGTTGTACCTTTACGGGTACCGGGGGTTCGAATCCCTTCCTCTCCGCAATTTTTTTGATAACCAATTTTCGGGGTGTAGCGTAGCCCGGTTATCGCGCCGCGTTTGGGACGCGGAGGTCGCAGGTTCGAATCCTGC
>CAMZLD010000037.1 GCA_947311635.1 uncultured Flavobacteriaceae bacterium
AGAAGGCTTTCCAAAGGATTTTCAGCCTTTTCCTTATACTTCGTTATGTCTTTTCAAACTAAAAATAGTCCTTCAAAGCCACGCCTCGTCTAAGAAAAAGACTGAAAACTTTGATTGCAAGTTTAGGTCGAACTCAGGTTTATAGCAAGTTATAAAAAAAGCGAAACATTTCTGTTTCGCTTTTTTGTTATGCTTCACCTGCTGGTCCAAATGTCATTGGAATAGGCGGTGCTTGATCATAATCTTTAATTTCTCCATGAGCAGCCTCAAACTTTTTAACATTATCTGCTAATGCTTTTGACAGTCTTTTTGCATGTTGTGGAGTCAAAATAATTCTCGACTTGACTTTTGCTTTTGGTGTGCCAGGCATAATACTAATAAAGTCTACAATAAATTCTGATACTGAATGATTGATAATAGCAAGATTAGAATATGTCCCTTCTGCTATAGTTTGATCTAATTCAATATTTAATTTACCTTCTTTTTCTTTGTTTACTTTCATAGGATTAAAGTTTTTCTTCCATTTCTTCTTTAGAACCTACAATAACATTATCATACATTCTCATACCAGTACCAGCCGGAATTCTTTTTCCAACAATTACATTTTCTTTAAGACCTTGTAGGGTATCAACTTTACCAGCAACGGCTGCTTCGTTTAATACTTTGGTTGTCTCTTGGAAAGATGCGGCAGAGATAAATGATTTGGTTTGTAATGATGCTCTTGTAATACCTTGTAATACTTGCTCTGCTGTTGCAGGTTTTGCATCTCTGGCTTCTACTAAAGCTTTATCAGATCTTCTTAAAATAGAGTTTTCATCACGTAACTCACGTGCAGAAATAATTTGACCTACTTTTAAATTTTCTGAATCACCATTATTTTCAACAACTTTCATACCGTAAATGGCATCGTTTTGCGTTATAAAATCATTTTTATGAATCAATTGGTTTTCTAAAAATAGTGTATCTCCAGAATCTACAATTCGTACTTTTAACATCATTTGACGTACAACTACCTCGAAATGTTTATCATTAATTTTTACCCCTTGCAGTCTATATACTTCTTGAATTTCATTTACCAAATATTCTTGTACTTTTCTTGGACCTTGAATGTTTAAGATGTCTTTAGGAGTAATTGCTCCGTCTGACAAAGGCATACCTGCTTTGATAAAATCGTTTTCTTGTACTAAGATTTGATTAGAAAGTTTTACTAAATACTTTTTAACGTCTCCTAATTTAGATTCTACAATAATCTCACGGTTACCACGCTTAATTTTTCCGAAGGAAACAACACCATCAATTGCAGATACAACTGCTGGGTTAGATGGGTTACGAGCTTCAAACAGTTCTGTTACTCTTGGCAGACCTCCTGTAATATCACCTGCTTTACCAGATTTACGAGGAATCTTAACTAAAATAGTACCTGCTTTAATCTTTTCACCATTTTCTATCATTAAGTGTGCTCCTACTGGTAAACTGTAAGAACGTAATACTTCGTCTTTTTTACCTTCAATAATTAATGTAGGTATTACTTTTTTATTCTTAGATTCTGTAATTACTTTTTCTTGAAAACCAGTTTGCTCATCAATTTCAATACTAAAATTCATGCCTTGTTCAATGTTTTCGAACTTTATTTTTCCTGAAAATTCAGAAACAATAACACCATTAAATGGATCCCATTGACAAACAATATCATCCTTTTTAATCTTATCGCCATCTTTTGTATAAATAAATGATCCGTAAGGAATGTTATTTGTACTTAATGTCAATCCTGTTTTTGTGTCAATTATTTTAATTTCCGAAGTTCTAGATATAACAATATCCGCAGCTTTTCCATCTGAATCTTCACCTTTAACAGTACGTAGATCTTCTATAGATACTTTACCATTAAAATTAGCTTTTAATTTATTATCTTCTGAAATGTTTCCTGCTACACCACCAACGTGAAAAGTACGAAGTGTTAACTGTGTACCTGGTTCTCCAATAGACTGTGCGGCAATAACACCAACAGCTTCTCCTATTTGAACCATCTTTTTGGTAGATAAACTTTGACCATAACATTTTGCACAGATACCGCGTTTTGCTTCACATGTTAAGGCAGAACGTACTTCTACGGTAGTAATTCCTGCTGCATTTATTGCTTCAATAGCTTGGTCAGAAATTTCTTCTCCTGATTTAACAATAACTTCGCCAGAAGTTAGGTCTATAATATCATGTAAAGAAATTCTTCCTAAAATACGTTCTCCTAATGTTTCTACAATTTCATCATTTTTCTTTAATGGAGCTACTTCTAAGCCTCTTAAAGTGCCACAATCAAATTCATTAATGATTACATCTTGAGATACATCTACTAAACGTCGTGTTAAATAACCAGCATCGGCTGTTTTTAATGCGGTATCGGCAAGTCCTTTACGCGCACCGTGTGTAGAGATAAAATATTCTAAAATTGAAAGTCCTTCTTTAAAGTTAGAAAGAATTGGATTTTCAATAATTTCTCCACCACCAGCAGTAGATTTTTTAGGCTTTGCCATTAAACCACGCATACCTGTTAATTGACGAATTTGCTCTTTAGAACCCCTTGCTCCAGAATCTAACATCATAAACACAGAGTTAAAACCTTGTTGGTCTTCTCTTAGGCGTTTCATTGATAATTCTGTCAATCTATTATTGGTAGAGCCCCAAATGTCAATTACTTGGTTGTAACGTTCTTTATTGGTTAACATACCCATGTTATAGTTGGCAATAATTCCGTCTACTAATTTATTAGCATCTGCAATCATTTTTTCTTTTTCTTCTGGAATAATGATATCTCCTAAACTAAAAGACAAGCCTCCTTTAAAGGCAAACTGATAGCCCATATCTTTAATATCATCTAAGAATCTACCAACGGTTGGCACATCGGTTACTTTTAAAATATCGCCAATAATATCTCTTAAAGATTTTTTGTTCAATACTTCATTTATATAACCTGCAGCTTCTGGTACTACTTCATTAAATAAGACTCTACCAACAGTTGTTTCGATTATTTTGGTAACAACTTCGCCATTTTCAATATCTTTGGTTCTTACTTTGATACTTGCGTTTAACGCTACTTTTTTCTCATTAAAAGCAATATTCACTTCTTCTGGAGAGTAAAAAGTTAGGCCTTCGCCTTTTACTTTTACTTTCTTAGTAGACTTACGCTCTTTGGTCATGTAATACAGCCCCAGTACCATATCTTGAGATGGTACCGTAATTGGTGCTCCATTGGCTGGATTTAAAATACTATGCGATGCCAACATTAATAGTTGTGCTTCTAAAATAGCTTCTGGTCCTAATGGTAGGTGCACAGCCATTTGATCTCCATCAAAATCGGCATTAAATGCGGTACATACTAATGGGTGTAGTTGTATTGCTTTTCCTTCTATTAATTTTGGTTGAAATGCTTGAATACCTAGACGGTGAAGTGTAGGTGCTCGGTTTAATAATACAGGATGTCCTTTTAAAACATTCTCTAATATATCCCAAACAACAGGCTCTTTCTTGTCTATTATTTTTTTAGCAGATTTAACAGTTTTTACGATACCTCTTTCTATTAATTTACGAATTACAAAAGGTTTGTATAATTCTGCTGCCATATCTTTTGGCAATCCACATTCGTATAATTTTAAGGTTGGACCTACAACAATTACAGAACGTGCAGAATAATCAACACGTTTTCCTAAAAGGTTTTGACGAAAACGTCCTTGCTTTCCTTTTAATGAATCTGATAATGATTTTAATGGTCTGTTTGATTCTGTTTTTACTGCTGATGATTTACGTGTATTGTCAAACAATGAATCTACAGATTCTTGAAGCATACGTTTTTCATTACGTAAAATTACTTCTGGAGCTTTTATTTCCATCAGTCTTTTTAAACGATTGTTACGTATAATAACACGTCTGTATAAATCATTTAAATCTGAAGTTGCAAAACGCCCTCCGTCTAATGGTACTAAAGGTCTTAATTCTGGTGGTGTTACCGGAACTACCTTCATGATCATCCATTCTGGTCTGTTCTCTCTATTTTTTCTAGAATCTTTAAATGCTTCTACAACATTTAAACGTTTTAAGGCTTCTGTTTTACGTTGTTTAGAGGTTTCTGTATTGGCTTTATGACGTAATTCATAAGACAATTCATCTAAATCTATTCTTGAAAGTAAATCAATTAGACATTCTGCACCCATTTTAGCGATAAACTTATTTGGGTCTTTATCATCTAAGTATTGATTTTCTATCGGAAATTTTTCTAAAACATCTAAATATTCTTCTTCTGTTAAGAAATCCATTTTTTGCAACGGTTCTCCTTCTGCATTTGTTGCTCCTGCTGGTTGTATTACTACGTAACGTTCGTAGTAAATAATCATATCTAGTTTTTTAGATGGCAAACCTAAAAGGTATCCCATCTTGTTTGGTAATGATCTAAAGTACCAAATATGTGCTACGGGCACAACTAAGTTTATATGACCTACGCGATCTCTACGTACTTTCTTTTCTGTTACTTCTACACCACAACGGTCACAAACAATACCTCTATAACGGATTCTTTTATATTTTCCGCAGGCACATTCGTAATCTTTAATTGGTCCAAAAATACGCTCACAAAACAAACCGTCTCTTTCTGGTTTGTGTGTACGGTAATTTATAGTCTCTGGTTTTAAAACTTCTCCTCTAGAATTTTCTAAAATTTTCTCTGGAGATGATAGACCAATAGATATTTTACTAAATTTTTTTACAGTGTATTTATCGTTTCTTTTTGCCATGGTAATGGTTTCGATTTTTGTAAAATTATATGACAAGCAAGGAATTAATTAATTCCTTGCTTGATTTTTTTTATTATTCTTCTAATCTAACGTCTAAGCCCAAACCTTTAAGTTCGTGCATTAATACGTTAAACGACTCTGGTAATCCAGGCTCTGGCATTGGGTCTCCTTTTACGATAGACTCGTATGCTTTTGCTCTTCCCATAACATCATCTGATTTTACTGTTAAGATTTCTCTTAAAGTAGCAGATGCGCCATAGGCTTCTAATGCCCAAACTTCCATTTCTCCAAAACGTTGACCACCAAATTGTGCTTTACCACCTAATGGTTGTTGTGTAATTAATGAGTATGGACCAATAGAACGTGCGTGCATTTTATCATCAATCATATGACCTAGTTTAATCATATAAATAACTCCAACAGTTGCTGGTTGATCAAAACGTTCACCTGTTCCTCCGTCATATAAATAGGTATGACCAAATCTTGGAATTCCTGCTTCGTCTGTAAAGGCGTTAATTTGATCTAAAGATGCTCCATCAAAAATTGGTGTTGCATATTTTTTATCTAATTTTTGACCTGCCCATCCAAGCACTGTTTCGTAAATTTGACCAATATTCATACGTGATGGTACACCTAATGGATTCAATACAATATCTACAGGTGTTCCGTCTTCTAAGAAAGGCATATCTTCTGCTCTTACTATACGTGCAACAATACCTTTGTTACCGTGACGTCCTGCCATTTTATCTCCTACTTTTAACTTACGTTTTTTGGCGATATAAACTTTGGCGAGTTTTACAACTCCTGCTGGTAATTCATCACCAACTGAAATCGTGAACTTTTCTCTACGCAAACCTCCTTGAAGGTCATTTACCTTGATTTTATAATTGTGAATTAATTCACTAATTAATTTGTTTTGATTTTCATCACGTACCCAATTTCCTTTTGTTAAGTGTGTAAAATCTTCTACAGCATTTAACATTTTAAGAGTGAATTTTTTACCTTTTGGTAATACTTCTTCTCCTAGGTCATTTTGTACTCCTTGTGAGGTTTTTCCTGCAATAACAGTAAATAATTTTTCAACCAAACGTACTCTAAGCTCTTCGAATTTTACAGTAAAGATTGCTTCTAATTTAGAAATATCTTCTTTATCTTTAATACGTTTTGCTTTGTCTTTAACGGCTCTTTTAAATAATTTCTTATTGATAACCACACCTTTTAATGATGGTGATGCTTTTAATGAAGCATCTTTCACATCTCCTGCTTTGTCACCAAAAATAGCACGTAATAATTTTTCTTCTGGTGTTGGATCAGATTCTCCTTTTGGTGTTATTTTACCAATTAAGATATCTCCAGGCTTCACTTCTGCACCAATACGAATCATTCCGTTTTCATCTAAATCTTTGGTAGCTTCTTCAGAAACATTTGGTATATCATTTGTTAATTCTTCTACACCTAATTTAGTATCTCTTACGTCTAATGAATACTCATCAATATGAATGGAAGTAAAAATATCTTCTTTTACAACTTTTTCTGAAATAACAATCGCATCCTCAAAGTTATACCCTTTCCAAGGCATAAAGGCAACTTTCATATTTCTTCCTAAGGCTAACTCTCCTTTTTGAGTTGCATAGCCTTCGCACAATACTTGTCCTTCTTTTACTCTATCGCCTTTTTGTACAATTGGTTTTAGATTGATTGAAGTACCTTGATTTGTTTTACGGAATTTGATAAGGTTATACGATTTTTCATCTGGATCAAAACTTACCAGTCTATCTTCATCAGATCTATCGTACTTAATTGTAATTATATCAGAATCTACATACTCAACAACACCTGCACCTTCGGCATTGATTAAGATTCTAGAATCTTTGGCTACACGTCTTTCTAGACCTGTACCTACAATTGGACTTTCGGGTCTTAATAAAGGTACTGCTTGACGCATCATGTTAGATCCCATCAATGCTCTATTGGCATCATCATGCTCTAAGAAAGGAATTAATGATGCTGAAATTGATGCAATTTGATTTGGGGCAACATCCATATAGTTAATCACATCTGGATTAACTACCGGAAAATCTCCTTCTTCTCTTGCAATAATACGATCGCTAACAAACTTTCCTGTTTTTGTAATTTCAAGATTAGATTGGGCAAATTTCATACCTTCTTCTTCCTCTGCACTTAAATAAATAGGCTCTTGATTTATGTCAACAACACCATTGTCTACTTTTCTGTAAGGTGTTTCTATAAACCCTAAGTTATTCACTTTTGCAAACACAGCAAGTGATGAAATTAAACCAATATTTGGTCCTTCTGGTGTTTCAATAGGACATAATCTTCCGTAATGTGTATAATGTACATCACGCACCTCAAATCCTGCTCTTTCTCTAGATAAACCTCCAGGTCCAAGGGCAGATAGTCTACGTTTGTGCGTAATTTCTGCTAAAGGATTGGTTTGATCCATAAATTGAGACAATTGGTTTGTACCAAAGAATGAATTAATAACAGAAGACAGGGTTTTAGCATTAATTAAATCTATTGGCGTAAACACCTCATTATCACGTACATTCATACGTTCTCTAATGGTACGCGCCATTCTTGATAAACCTACACCAAATTGTGATGCTAATTGCTCACCTACTGTACGTACTCTCCGGTTAGATAAATGATCAATATCATCTACTTCTGCTTTAGAGTTTACCAATTTTATCAAGTTTTTGATAATGGTAATGATGTCTATTTTTGTTAGTACTTTTTGATCGATATCGATATCAAGTCCTAATTTTTTATTCATTCTATAACGTCCAACTTCTCCTAGATTATAACGTTGCTCAGAAAAGAATAATTTGTCAATAATTCCTTTTGCAGTTTCATAATCTGGCGGTTCTGCATTTCGCAGTTGGCGGTAAATATGCTCTACGGCTTCTTTTTCTGAATTAGTAGGGTCTTTTTGTAATGTATTATGAATAATAGCATAATCTGCCATTAAATTATCTTTTTTGTGCAATAGTATTGTTTTTGCACCTGCTTCGATAATTTCTTCTATATGTTCTTTTCCTATAATAGTATCTCTGTCAAAAACGATTTCGTTTCTTTCAATAGATACAACTTCTCCGGTATCTTCATCAACAAAATCTTCGTGCCATGTTTTTAAAACACGTGCAGCTAATTTTCTGCCTAATACTTTTTTAAGTCCGCTTTTAGAAACTTTAATTTCTTCTGCTAAATCAAAAATTTCTAGTATATCTTTATCTCTTTCAAAACCAATGGCTCTAAAAAGTGTTGTTACTGGTAACTTTTTCTTTCTATCGATATAAGCATACATTACTTGATTGATGTCTGTAGCAAATTCTATCCAAGATCCTTTAAAAGGAATCACTCTTGCAGAATACAACTTGGTACCATTTGCATGAAAAGATTGACCAAAAAATACACCTGGTGATCTGTGTAATTGTGACACCACTACACGTTCTGCTCCATTAATAATAAATGTACCACTATGTGTCATATAAGGTATTACACCTAAATACACATCTTGTACAATGGTTTCAAAATCTTCGTGTTCTGGATCTGTACAATATAATTTAAGACGTGCTTTTAAAGGCACACTATGTGTCAATCCTCTTTCTATACATTCTTGTATAGAATATCTTGGAGGATCTACAAAGTAATCTAAAAACTCTAAAACAAAATTGTTTCGAGTATCAGATATTGGAAAATTGTCGGTGAAGGTTTTGTACAACCCCTCTTCACCACGTTCGTCAGCTTTTGTTTGTAATTGAAAGAAATCTTGAAAAGATTTTACTTGAATATCTAGAAAATCTGGATAATCTGTAGTTAGTGCTGCTGAAGCAAAATTTATTCTTTCGGTGCTATTTTTTGTTGCCAATGGACAAAAGTTTAGGTTAAAAAAACTGTTCAAGTATTAAGAACGAATATATACGCAAAATGGTCTAGGTCGTTAGATTCACAAAAATCTAAGACCTAAACCTTTTTTTTTGGTGGTGAAAAGAGCTTATTTTAACTCTACTTCAGCGCCAGCTTCTTCTAATGAAGCTTTTAATCCTTCTGCTTCATCTTTAGATACTCCTTCTTTGACTGGTGCTGGTGCACTATCAACGATACCTTTAGCTTCTTTAAGACCTAAACCAGTTAATTCTTTAACTAATTTTACAACTGCTAATTTAGAACCACCTGCCGCTTTTAAAATTACGTCAAACTCTGTTTGTTCTTCTCCTGCATCTGCTCCACCTGCTGCTGGTCCTGCAACTGCTACTGCTGCTGCTGCTGGTTCAATACCGTATTCTTCTTTTAGAATATCTGCTAACTCATTAACTTCTTTTACTGTTAAGTTTACAAGTTGCTCTGCGAAATCTTTTAATTCTGCCATTTTTCTTGATTTTAATTTTTATTTATTAGTTTATTTAGTGTGTTCTTATTTTTCTGATAATGTTTTCAAAATTCCAGATAATTTACTTCCTCCAGATTGTAATGCTGATATAACATTCTTAGCTGGCGATTGTAATAATCCTATAATTTCTCCAATTAATTCTTCTTTAGATTTAATATCTACTAAAGTATTAAGTAAATCATCTCCTACATAAATAGACTCTTCTATATATGCTCCTTTTAATAAAGGCTTGTCAGATTTTTTACGAAATTCTTTGATTACTTTTGCTGGTGCATTACCAGTGTCAGAAATCATTAAAGAAGTATTTCCCTTAAGAATATCTTTTAATTCTCCAAATTCTTTATCAGATTTTTCCATTGCTTTTGCAAGCAAGGTGTTTTTAACAACTGCCAATGTAATGTTTGCTTTAAAACACGCTCTACGTAAATTAGAAGTAGTTTCTGCATTTAATCCAGAAATGTCTGCTAAGTAGATAATGTTTCCTTCAGTTAATTGACCTGTTAAATTATCTATAACTTTTGATTTTTCTTCTCTTGTCATGTGATGTTTTTAAACTTAATTAACTGATTTTGCTTCTATTGCTATACCAGGACTCATTGTACTTGACATTGAAATGCTTTTTACGTATGTTCCTTTGGCTGCAGTTGGTTTTAATTTCATGATAGTCTGCAATAATTCTGCTGCATTTTCTTCAATTTTTGAAGCATCAAAAGAAGCTTTTCCAATAGAAGCATGTATAATACCTGTCTTATCAACTTTAAAGTCAATTTTACCAGCTTTTACATCTTTTACTGCTTTTGCAACATCCATTGTTACCGTACCTGTCTTTGGGTTAGGCATTAATCCTCTTGGTCCTAAAACACGTCCTAAAGGTCCTAATTTACCCATTACACTTGGCATGGTAATAATAACGTCTACGTCTGTCCATCCTCCTTTAATTTTCTGAAGGTACTCGTCTAAACCTACAAAGTCTGCACCTGCTGCTGTAGCTTCGGCCTCTTTGTCTGGTGTAACCAATGCCAATACTTTAATGTCTTTACCTGTTCCGTGCGGAAGGGTAACAACACCTCTTACCATTT
Source organism: uncultured Flavobacteriaceae bacterium (assembly GCA_947311635.1). Taxonomy (GTDB): domain Bacteria; phylum Bacteroidota; class Bacteroidia; order Flavobacteriales; family Flavobacteriaceae; genus CAMZLD01. The sequence goes on from CAMZLD010000037.1 coordinate 10,269, forward strand.
GATTAGCTTTTCTAGGATCTACTCCTAAACGAATTGCCATATCAATACTAGCATCAAAGTTTGTATTGGTGATTTCTTTTACTAAAGCAGAAGCGTCTTTTAAAGAATAGAATTTGTTAGCTTCTATCTTTGCTACTGCTTCTTTTTGCTTTTTTGTTAATTTTGCCATTGTTTTTAAATCTTTTTTGAAAGTTTAAACAGGAGCATCTCCTTTAACGGTTATACCCATAGAACGTGCTGTACCTGCCATCATTTTCATTGCAGATTCTACAGTAAACGCATTTAAGTCTACCATTTTATCTTCTGCGATTTTACGTAATTGATCCCAAGTTACAGATGCAACTTTGTTTCGATTAGGCTCTCCTGATCCTTTTTTTACTTTCGCTGCTTCTAAAATTTGAACAGCTGCTGGTGGTGTTTTTACAACAAAATCAAAAGATTTATCCTTGTATACTGTAATAGCTACTGGTAAAACTTTTCCTTGTTTATCTTGAGTTCTTGCATTAAATTGCTTACAGAACTCCATAATATTAACACCGGCAGCACCTAAAGCAGGACCTACAGGTGGCGAAGGGTTTGCTGCACCTCCACGCACTTGTAATTTTACTATTTTACTTATCTCTTTTGCCATGTTTTAAACTTTTGTTAGATGTTTAAGCTGTGGAAGCAACTATATAACATCAAATAATTGTAACATTTATGAAATTTTATCTACTTGCATATAACTAAGCTCTAATGGTGTTCTTCTTCCGAAGATTTTTACCATTACTTCTAGTTTACGCTTTTCTTCATTAATTTTTTCTATTGTGCCATCAAATCCATTAAAAGGACCATCTACTACTTTTACGGTTTCTCCTACTGTAAAAGGAATTGCAACATTTTCATTTTGTATTGCCAATTCATCTACCTTGCCTAACAACCTATTAATTTCTGCTTTACGCAAAGGCACCGGATCTCCTCCTTTTACCTCTCCTAAAAAACCAATTACACTTGGTACTGCTTTTATAATATGTGGTATTTCTCCACTTAAATTGGCTTCTACCATAATGTAACCTGGAAAATATACTTTTTCTTTATGGTATTTTTTTCCGTTACGTATTTGTATTACTTTTTCTGTAGGAACGATAACTTGTTTAATAAAGTCTTCTAATCCTAAACGTACTATTTCTTGCTCAATATAGCTTTTAACTTTGTTTTCTTGGCCGCCAATAGCTCTAACTACATACCACTTGTGTACAGAATCTGTCATACTCATTTTTATCTAAAGAATTTAAAAAACCAAGTTAAACCAAATTCGAAAATTTGATCTACTATAAAAACAGAAAGTGCAAAAATGATTGTAAAAATCGTTACCACAACGGTAGATTTTTGCGCTTCTGACCAAGAAATCCATGTTACATGATTTCTTAATTCTTCAAATGATTCTTTAATATATGTTACTATATTCATTTTTTAGTGTTTTGCACGGGCGGAGAGACTCGAACTCCCGACACCTGGTTTTGGAGACCAGTGCTCTACCAACTGAGCTACGCCCGTAAAGACAAGGTGCTTGCTCATTAAGAGAAGCACCTATCCTTACTTGTATTTAGGCGTTTTTATTAGTCTAATATTTCTGTTACTTGCCCTGCACCTACTGTTCTACCTCCTTCACGGATAGCAAAACGCAAACCAACATTACAAGCAATTGGTTGTATTAAATCTACAGTAATTGTCAAGTTATCACCTGGCATTACCATTTCAACTCCATCAGGTAAATTAATAGTACCTGTTACATCTGTTGTACGCACATAAAACTGTGGACGGTAGTTGTTATGGAATGGTGTATGACGACCACCTTCTTCTTTTTTAAGGATATAAACCTCTGCTTTAAA
>CAMZLD010000038.1 GCA_947311635.1 uncultured Flavobacteriaceae bacterium
ATTTACGCTTTCGTTTTCCGCCAGAACCAAATGGTTACTTACATATAGGGCATGCCGCTTCTATCTGTTTAAATTTTGGATTGGGTTTAAAATACAACGCACCTGTTAACCTTCGTTTTGATGACACAAACCCAGCTAAAGAAGAGCAAGAATATGTAGACGCCATTCAAAAAGATATTAAATGGTTAGGTTTTAAATGGGATAAAGTTTTGTTTTCTTCAGATTATTTTGACCAATTATACCTTTGGGCAATTCAATTAATAAAAGAAGGTAAAGCGTATGTTGACAAACAAACTTCAGAAGAAATTAGACTTCAGAAAGGAACGCCAACAAGTCCTGGTACAGATAGTCCATATAGAAATTCTACGGTAGATGAAAACCTCGCTCTATTTGAGCAAATGAAAAATGGAGAAATTGAAGAAGGAACCATGGTTTTGCGTGCAAAAATAGACATGCAACACAATAACATGCATATGCGTGACCCAATTATGTATAGAGTGCTTAAAAAACACCATCACAGAACAGGTGATGATTGGTGTATTTACCCAATGTACGATTGGACACATGGTGAGTCTGATTACCTTGAGCAAATTTCGCACTCTATTTGTACTTTAGAGTTTAAGAGTCATAGAGAATTATACAATTGGTATTTAGACCAAGTTGTTACACCAAACAAATTACGCCCAAAACAACGCGAGTTTGCACGTAGAAACTTGAGTTACACCGTAATGAGCAAACGTAAATTGCTTGAGTTGGTAGAACAAGGTGTTGTAAACGGTTGGGATGACCCTAGAATGCCAACCATTTCTGGTTTACGCAGAAGAGGTTATACACCAGCGGCGATTCGTAATTTTAGTGAAGTATCTGGCATTTCTAAACGAGACAATGTAACAGACGTTGCTTTGCTAGAGTTTTGTATAAAAGACGATTTAAATAAAACTGCACCTCGCGTTATGGCCGTTTTAAATCCAGTAAAAGTTGTCATCACCAATTATCCTGAAGGTAAAGAAGAATTAATAGATGCTTCTTATAATGATTATGCAGAAGGCTTCGGAAGTAGAAACGTACCATTTTCTCGCGAAATTTATATTGAAAAAGAAGATTTTAGAGAGGAAGCCAATAAAAAATTCTTTCGTTTAAAATTAGGAAAAGAAGTCCGCTTAAAAAACGCTTACATCATAAAAGCAGAAAGTTGTATTAAAAATGAAAATGGTGAAGTTATAGAAATACATTGCACCTATGATATTGACTCTAAAAGCGGAAGCGGAAGTGAAGCAAGCAAACGAAAAGTAAAAGGAACCTTGCATTGGGTTTCTGTAAAACATGCTATTCAAGCAGAAGTACGTGTCTATGATAGATTATTTGTTGATGAAGCACCAGATAGCCATAAAGACAAAGATTTTAAAGCATTCATCAATCCAAAATCATTAGAAATAATAAAAGCCTTTGTAGAGCCAAGCTTACAAACTGCAAACATTGGTGATCGTTTTCAATTTCAACGTTTGGGGTATTTTAATGTAGATGATGATGCTACAAAAGATAAATTAGTGTTTAACAGAACTGTGCCTTTACGTGATTCTTGGGCAAAAAAAGATACTAAATAAATACAAAGGTTCTGTTAAAAAAGAGCTTTTCATTATTTTATTTTTAAGGTTTTAATGGTCGCCTCTAGTTCAAACATGAAATTTCTTTTATTAACCGCTGGTGCAAAAACAAAACCTTCTGCTACTATTAATCGGTTGTTTTTTTTATCAATTACGGTGTAATTTAAAAATGGTCCTGCCATAAAATCACCTTTCATTTCCCATTTCCCTCTTGTTTCGTATGCTTTCTTTCCATCAATAACTGCATCAAAACGATATGGTGTATAGGCTTTTTCTGTAATCATATACATGTCTTCTTTTTCGCCTTCTATGTATTGCTTTCCTATAGCATTTCGGTTTTCAATAATGGTTTTTCCTAAGGTATCTTGTGCTGACAAGATAGGTTTAGAATACACCAAAAGCCCCAATTCTCTTCCTTTGGTTAAATGTCTTCTTAGCCATAAAAAATCACCTGTATCATCTACGGTTCTATATGTGTTTGGAATCACCATTGAAATTCCTAAGTTTTTAAACGTTTTATATACTTCGCCTTTACGTTGATTGCCTTTTTGACGTGCTTGCACGGCTTTTATATCTGATATTTCAAATTCTTTAATAATTTTAGACGTGTTTTTTTGTAGTTGTGCTATAATTGATTGATTTGTCTTCCCTAAAATTGAAATAATTTTTTGAGGTCGAGAAAACTTATTTTCTGCTACATTAAAAGTGTCACTGTCTCTTTTTTCTATGTATAGAATATTTCTGTTTTTTCTAAACATGCCGCCAAAAGCATCTGTAGGTATTCTGGTAATTGCAAATTGCGGCTCTGGTTGTGGCAAGCCTAAAACAGGTTCTGAAATGATTTTACGCAAAACATCACCAACATTTCCTTTCCAGAGAACGTCATCTATAACTAAAAGTACTTGTTTTACGCTTCCGGTAGAACTACTAAGTATTACACTTGGTTTTGAGTTGTCATTTTTACATGCTATTGCTATCAATACTACAAAGACTATAAGAATTGCTTTTTTCATCTGTTTAAATTTTAAAAATCTTTAATTTCATGCCTAACTTTAAACTTTTTATACTCCAAATACCGTTCCAATCTTTAAGGTTTTGCACACTAACGTTTGGATATTTTTGAGCAATTTTCCAAAGTGAATCTCCGCTTTTAACAGTATAGACAACATGGGGTTTGTTAGGTGTTTTAATTTTTCTTTGGGTTGAGGCTTGTCTTTTTACATTAGTAAAAGGTTTTGAAGGATAAATAGTGAGTCGTTGTCCTATTTTAAGTTTGTTACTTCTTAAATTATTCCAGCGTTTTAATTTACTTACAGAAACACCAAATTTATTAGCAATTTTACCTAAATAATCACCACTGCGCACTCTATAACGCGTGCGTGCGTTATGTTCTGTGTACATTGGCAACGGTTTTTCTCTTTTGGCATCATCTGCCGCCGCATAGGCATAAATTTGTTGCTCGTTGTTTAAGAAAACACCCATTTCTTTTACAGGCAAAGCTAAGGTATACTGTTTCCCTTTTACAAACGGAATAATATCTAATTTATATTGTGGATTTAAAAACTGAAGCAGTCCTAAATCAATGTTGGTTACTTTTTTTATTTGCTCAAAAGTAAGTTGTCTTTTAACTTGAATGGTATCTGTTTCGTAATAATGAATGGCTGGTTTGTATGGTTTAAAATTGTGTTCTTTTGCAAATTCAAACAAATACAACGTAGCATAAAATGCAGGAACATAACCTGCAGTTTCTCTTGGTAAATGATGCCGTATATTCCAATAATTTTTGCTACCTCCTGCTCTTCTAATGGCTTTGTTTACATTTCCTGGGCCAGAATTATAGGCTGCTAAAGCCAAATCCCAATCATTAAACATATTATGCAGGCTTGATAAATACTTACATGCTGCTTCTGTTGCTCTATATGGATCTTGCCGTTCATCTACATAAGAGCTTATATTTAATCCAAACTGTTTGCCTGTTTGATACATAAATTGCCACAAGCCTTTAGCGCCAACTCTAGAAGTTGCTCTTGGTTTTAAAGCAGATTCTACAATGGCAAGGTATTTCATTTCTAACGGAATGTCATACTTGTCTAAAATTTCTTCAAACATTGGAAAAAAATATTCTGCTCTTTGCATTAAATTAGCATAGGTAGTTTTTTTTCGTTTTAAATAACTTTTAATAACGCTTTCTAGACTTACATTATATTCAATCTGAAAAGGTGTTGTGCTATTTAAGTATTGCAAACGTTCTTTCAATAAACTGGTTGGTAATTCTTCTATAATGTAATTGCTAATTTCTTCTGAAGTTAAAAAGTAATCGTTGGTTCTTTGTAAAGGCGAATTGTATATTTTTTCTAGCCATTGGGCATCAATATTTGCAGCATCGGCGCTATCATAATAGAGCGGTTCTGTTACTGTTTGTTGCGTATTTGGCGCTTGTGTTTGTTGTTGTGTTGTAGTTTTAGATGGCGTAATCGAAATAATTTTTGCCATGGGATATTGTTGCTGCTCTGGCTCTTTTTCTTGAACTGTTGTGGTAGGTGGCTGTTTTTTAACTTCGGAAGCTAATGGAATGTCCTTTGCTTGTATTACTTTAACTTTGGGTTGTTCTTCTTGACTAAAAAGAACTTGGCTTGCAAAAGCGAAGGTTATTATGATTGCTTGTTTAAACATTTTTATATTTTAATTTCTACTGCTAACGGACAATGATCTGAATGCTTTACTTCTGGCAAAATGTAAGCCTTTTGCAATCTTTTTTCTAAATTTTTACTCGCCATACAGTAATCTATACGCCATCCTTTATTGTTATTGCGTGCATTTGCTCTGTAACTCCACCATGTGTAATGGTTTGGTTCTTTATTAAAATGACGAAAGGTATCTATAAAACCACTGTCTATAAAACTTCCTATCCAGGCACGCTCTATGGGCAAAAACCCTGAAACACCTTTCATTTTCGGATTATGAATATCAATTTCTTGATGACAAATGTTGTAATCACCGCAAATTATTAAATTTGGAATCGTTTTCTTTAAATTATTAATATATTCTTGAAATTCTGCCATATAATTTAGCTTAAAATCCAAGCGAGCATCATTAGTGCCAGATGGTAAATACAAACTCATTATAGAAACCGTATCATAATCTACTCGCAGATTTCGCCCTTCAAAATCCATGGTTTCAATTCCTGTACCGTATTCCACATGTTTTGGTTCTTCTTTACATAATATTGCAACGCTGCTATATCCTTTTTTTTGTGCCGAAAACCAATAATGATAGTTATATCCTGCTTCTTCAAAAAGAGTTAAGTCTAACTGCTCTTTATGTGCTTTTGTTTCTTGAATACAAATAACACCTGGGTTTTCTGTTTCTAACCAATCAATAAATCCTTTTTTTATGGCTGCACGAATACCGTTTACGTTGTATGATAGTATTTTCATGTTATACTACTAATTTTAAAAAAACCTCACAGGTTTTCATAACCTGTGAGGTTTTTAAATTTTTAAATGGATTATAATTTCATTTCAGGAATATCTCCTTCAATAATTAAATTTCCTGCTGTTGCTGTTTTTATTTCTTCTAGAGAAACTCCTGGTGCTCTTTCTAATAAATAAAAGGCGTTGTCTTTAACCTCTAACACTGCTAAATTGGTTACAATTTTAGTTACACAGCCTACTCCTGTTAATGGTAAAGAACATTGTTTTAATAGCTTGCTTTCTCCGCGTTTATTGGTGTGCATCATGGCAACGATAATATTATCTGCAGAGGCTACTAAGTCCATGGCACCTCCCATTCCTTTTACCATTCTCCCTGGAATTTTCCAATTTGCTATATCTCCATTTTGTGCAACTTCCATAGCTCCAAGTACAGTTAATTGTACGTGTTGACCTCGAATCATTGCAAAACTCATGGCAGAGTCAAACAAAGAACCGCCTTTTAATATGGTAACGGTTTGTTTTCCGGCATTTATTAAATCGGCATCTTCTGTACCTTCAATTGGAAACGGACCCATGCCAAGTAATCCGTTTTCTGATTGAAACTCTACATCGATACCTTCCGGAATATAATTAGCAACTAATGTTGGAATACCGATACCTAAATTAACATACCAATTGTGTTGTAACTCTTGTGCGATTCGCTGTGCGATTTGTGTTTTATCTAATGCCATATCTTAAGATTTTATAGTTACCGTACGTTGCTCTATCCTTTTTTCATAATTTTTTCCTTCAAAAATACGTTGTACAAAGATTCCTGGAATATGAATTTGATTTGGGTCTAATGTTCCTGCTTCAACCAATTCTTCTACCTCAACAACGGTTATTTTTCCTGCCATTGCCATCATTGGATTAAAGTTACGTGCTGTACCTTTAAAAATTAGATTTCCTGCCGTATCTCCTTTCCATGCTTTTACAAAGGCAAATGCGGGATTAAATGCTTTTTCTAAAACATACATTTTACCATTAAACTCACGGGTTTCTTTACCTTCTGCGACTTCTGTTCCGAAGCCTGCTGGTGTGTAAAAAGCAGGGATTCCAGCGCCAGTCGCTCTACAACGTTCTGCTAAGGTTCCTTGTGGAATAAGATCTACTTCTAATTCTCCAGATAGCATCTGACGTTCAAATTCATCATTTTCACCAACATAAGAGGAAATCATTTTTTTAATTTGACGTTTTTGTAACAACAAACCTAGTCCAAAATCGTCAACTCCTGCGTTATTAGAAATGCAGGTTAAATCTTTTACTCCAAGTCTAACTAATTCTGAAATACAATTTTCTGGAATTCCACAAAGGCCAAAACCGCCAAGCATAAATTCCATTCCAGATGCTACTCCTTTAAGTGCATCTTCTACATTTTTTACTACTTTATTTATCATATTACTGATTTTTAAATTTTTGTCTGTACTAACAAAATTTTATATTAAAACTCTGGCTCTTCATCATCGTCTGGCGTATTGTCTAATGGTTTATCTCCATCATTTGAAGCATCTGCTTTACCGTAGTTTTCACAATTTAATTCGATAGAAACATGTGCTGGTCTTTCAAAATCTTTATCGCTTACATGTAGGGTTTTATCTGCATAACAACGTTTCATATACAATGCCCAAATTGGTAAAGCCATAGAAGCTCCTTGTCCTTTAGCGATTCCAGCAAAATGTGTTGCTCTATCTTCTCCGCCAACCCAAACGCCTGTCATTAAATTTGGAACAATGCCCATAAACCACCCATCTGATTGGTTTTGTGTTGTTCCGGTTTTACCAGCAATTTGATTTGTGAATTTGTAAGGATATCCTGTAGCAACCTTGTCTGGATATTTACGCCATGAGTGTCTTAATCTAGATCCAGAACCAGATTGAGTAACACCTTGCATTAAATTTAATACCACGTAGGCAGATTCTTCACTCAATACTTCTTTTGTTTTGGGTGCAAACTGTTCTAATACTGTACCGTGTTTATCTTCTATTCGTAATATCATAGAAGGCTCTATATACAAACCTTTGTTAGCAAAAGTAGCATAAGCACCTGCCATTTCATATAAACTTAATTCTAATGCACCTAAAGCAATAGAAGGGTTTGCAGGCACATCACTTTGTATACCTGCGCTTTTTGCCAATCTTGCTACTGTATTGGGATTTACCATATCTATTAAGCGTGCGGTTATTACATTAACAGAGCGCGCTAGCGCTTCTTTTAAGGTAAGTTCTCCGCCATATTTATTTCCTGCATTTTTTGGTGTCCAATCTTCTGGAATACCGTATTTTCCTTTTGGAATTGTAAAAGGTGTGTTTGGTAGTTTTTCGCAAGGCGATAATTGCAATTGATTAATGGCGGAAGCATATACAAAGGGTTTAAATGTAGAGCCTACTTGCCTTTTTTGTTGCTTTACAGCATCAAATTGAAAGTATTTGTAATTTACTCCACCAACCCATGCTTTTACGTGCCCCGTTTGAGGCTCGATAGAAATTAAACCTGAGCGTAAAAAATGTTTGTAATAAATAACCTCTTCTTTAGGTGTCATTATAGTGTCTTTATCTCCTTTCCAAGAAAAAACACGTGTATCTCTTTTTGTATTGAATATTTTTAAAATTTCTTTTTCCTTTTTCCGTTCTTTTTTTAGTTTGCGCCATAGGTCTGTATTTTTCATACCACGATAAATAGCAGTATTCCGTTCTTTTTTATCGAGGTCGTAAAAAGGTGCGATTTTATTTTTCTTTTGTTCTTTAAAAAACACCCGTTGCAGATTTGCCATATGTTCTTGAGTGGCTTGTTCTGCATATTTTTGCATGCGGTAATCTATGGTGGTGTAAATTTTTAGTCCATCATGGTGAAGACTAAATTTAGAACCGTCTGGTTTTGGGTTGTTTTTAATCCACTTTTTCATGAAATCTCTTAAGTATTCTCGAAAATAAGTGGCATATCCATCACTATGTGACTCTGGTGTAAAGTTAAGTTTTAGTGGTAATTTTTGTAATGAATCTTTTTCTTTGGTGGTTATAAATCCGTTTTTTTCCATTTGCTTAAACACCTGGTTTCTTCTTCCTAATGATTTCTTTTTAGAAACTTCTCTATGTGGATTGTATTGTCTTGGGTTTTTTAACATGGCAACCAAAACGGCAGATTCTTCTATTTTAAGGTCTCTAGGTTCTTTTCCGAAGTAAATACGCGCAGCAGAACGAATACCTGTTGCGTTAAATAGAAATCCTTGTGTGTTAAAATACATCGAAATAATTTCTTCTTTAGTGTATTGACGCTCTAAACGAATGGCAATGACCCATTCTTTTGCTTTTTGAATAATACGCATAAAAATATTTCCAGAAGCACGTTTTGTAAACAGGTTTTTGGCTAATTGTTGGGTAACTGTACTTGCACCTCCACCTGCACCTAATTTAACAACTGCTCTTAGAGTGCCGCGTGCATCAATTCCAGAATGGCTGTGTAGCCTTTCGTCTTCTGTAGCAATTAAGGCTTGCACTAAATTTTGCGGTAAGTCTTTGTATTTTATAGGTGTTCTGTTTTCGTTGAGGTAATATTTTCCAAGGGTCTTTCCGTCAGAAGAAATTACTTCTGTAGCTAAATTATTATTAGGGTTTTCTAATTCTTCAAAGGTTGGTAGTTTTCCAAAAGCACCCCAAGATGCTAATAAAAATAATAATAGCACAAAGGCAATGCCGCCAATTAAAAGGCGCCAAAACCATTTAATATAGTTGCTAAAGTCTGCTGTGTTTGTTGTTTTTTTAGTTGTCATTGTACGCTTTCTGTCGTTTTTTCTATTCTAAACCCTACATCTGTAACACCTTTTAGGGCTTTAATTTCGGAATTTTCTCCTAATTTTCGCATGGCTTGCTCTATATCTATAGTATAGGATCCTTTTGTTGGAAATACAATATTTTCTTTATAAAAAAGCTTGTTTTCTTTAACATCTGTATAGCCAGATCCTAAAAATTGCCCTTGTGCATCTGCCATTTCATATTCTAGCGTGTCTATTACTTTTGTGCCGTTTGGAAATGTCATTTTTGTTATTAAAAACAGGTTGCTAAACGCATAATCTTTATTGTTTCTTATCTGAATAAATAGATTTTTTTTATGCAAAGTATCTGTAATTGGTATTTTAAATTGAACTGTTGTGCTCCATTGGTTGTTTGGTATATTTTTAAACACGTCATATTCTCTTGCTGAATCACACGCTACAGCAAGAAAAATTAAGGATATAAAAAAAAGTATTCTTTTAAACATCTTTTTTAGGATTTCTATTCCTATTTGAATTTCTATAATTCTTTTTTTTGTTTGCGTTGTTAGATTTCTGTTTGTTTTGTTGACCGTTTTTTGCTGTTGTTTTTTGTTTATTACGATTTTGATTGTTATTTCTTCGTCTTTTATTGTTGCGATTTGATCGTCTTCTTTTGGGTTTATCAAAACGTGTTAAACTGTCTTGCCCTACAGCATCTTCAAATACTACTTGTGGCTCTTCTGGTAAATTAGTTTTGTAGGTTTCTAAATTTGGGGCTTTTTCTCCTTTTTTATTTAATGCCAAGATTTCTTGTAGCTGTGATACATTTAATTCAAACCATTTTGAAAAATCTTCGCCTTTATAAGTGTACCAAGATACCCCTTTAAAGATGTCCATTTTTACAAAATATGCGAGTCCTTTTTCGGTTTTAAGGGCAATTTCTTTCTTTGGAAATGCTTTTAGTGCATCTAAGTAAGAGTCTAATTCAAAATTTAAACAGCATTTTAATTTTCCGCATTGACCTGCCAACTTAATTGGATTTAAAGAAAGTTGTTGGTAACGAGCGGCAGCTGTACTTACTTTTCTAAAGTCTGTAAGCCATGTAGAACAACAAAGTTCTCTTCCACAAGAACCAATACCACCTAAACGAGCAGCTTCTTGCCGTAAACCAACTTGTTTCATTTCTATTCGAATACCAAAAGTAGAGGCAAATTCTCTAATTAGCATTCTAAAATCTACACGTTCATCTGCCGTATAATAAAAGGTGGCTTTTTTTCCATCTCCTTGATATTCTACATCAGAAAGTTTCATCTTCAAACCTAATCGGTTAATGATTTCTCGCCCTTTACGCTGCGTTTCTAGTTCTTTAGATTGAGCTTCTTGCCAAGTATCTACTTCTTTTTGTGAAGCTTTTCGATAAACTTTTTTAACTTCATCACTGTCCATCGCTATTTTTTTCTTTTTCATTTGAATTTTAATCAATTCGCCTGTTAAAGAAACAATACCGACATCATGTCCGGGGTTACCTTCTACAACAATAACATCACCAAGAGTTATGGGTAGTTTTTTCTCATTTTTATAAAAATGCTTTCTTCCGTTTTTAAAACGGACTTCTACAATATTATGTTTTTCTTGGTTGTTGGGCACTTCCATGTTTGCAAGCCAATCAAAAACCGCTAGTTTGCTTCCGCTTCCGCAAGAACCAGAACCGCAATCTCCGTTGCTTTTGCAACCTTTTGGAACGCCATTTGTATCTGTAGAGCAATTTGTACAGCTCATAGTTTAAGTGTTTTTATACGCTTTTTCGTATGTCTTTATCTGTAATAAAGGATTTTTATGTTGTTTTTACAACCTCAAAAAAGCGGAATCTCTAATTTGTAAATATAATGTTTAAATTATTGAAATGAAAACTGAAATTTCAATTTTATTAGAAACTTAGACTTGCTTTACATCTATAATTTTAACTGGACAAACTAACTGTGTTTGTTTTACTTGATCGTAAATAGTATCATCTTTAGTTTTTAAAGTAAAAAATCCTTTTTTTTCGACTCCATGAAGCAAAACAGATTTTCCGTCTTTTTTTGACATTTGAAATTGTGCTGGCGCTAGTTCTACACAATAATTACAGCCAATACATTTTTTTCTTTGTAAGGTGATTACAACCATTATGCTTTAGCAAATTCTGTTTTTACAATTTTATATAATTTATCTGAAGGTCGAATTCTAAAATCTAATTTCATCGTAATAGAATCTCCTTTTACTGCTTTTTTTGCATCGAAATCATTAACAAACATTTTGTCAAGTGTTATTTCTTTTAAACCTGTTGTTGGGCCAGTTATCAAAAGCGTATCGCCAACGGTTAAATCATATGCTTCTATTTTAAATTCACCTATTTTTGCCTTCGGAAAAAAATGCAAGCCTTTACCAATGTACACTTTTTTCTGAGTAGCATGTGAACCTGGCTCTTTACTCCACTCGCCCAATTTTTGCCCTAAATAATAGCCATTCCAAAAACCTCTGTTATACACTTTTTCTAGTTCTAACATCCAAGAAATAACTTTCTCTTTATCGTAGGTGCCATTGTAAATACTGTCTATTGCATCACGGTAACATTTAATAACTTTTGCTACATATTCTGGTGCTCGACCTCTTCCTTCTATTTTTAAAACTTTAATTCCAGCATCTGCTACTTGGTCTAAAAAATCTATGGTGCATAAATCTTTTGGTGACATAATATATTCATTGTCTAATTCCATTTCAAAGCCGGATTCTTGATCTATTACGGTATATTTTTTTCTGCAATTTTGCTTACAGGCACCTCTGTTTGCAGATGAGTTGTGAGAATGTAAACTCATAAAACATTTTCCTGATACTGCCATACATAAAGCACCGTGTCCAAAGATTTCAATTTCTATCAAATGCCCTGAAGGTCCTTTTATTTGATCTTTTTCAACAAGTGCTGTTATGTGTTTTACTTGGCGTAAACTTAATTCTCTACTCAAAACTACTGTATCTGCAAACAACGCATAAAACTTTAATGTTTCTATGTTTGTTATGTTGATTTGTGTTGATATATGTACTTCCATCCCTTCTGCTCGAGCTACCTGAATCACTGCCTGATCCATTGCAATTACGGCAGAAATATCTGCTTCTTTAGCGCGTTTTATCAATGTTTTTACAATCGACAAATCATGATCGTAAATAATTGTATTAAGCGTTAAATAAGTTCTCACCCTTTTAGCTTTACACAAACTTGAAATTTTCTCTAAATCATCTAAGGTAAAGTTAATTGAAGCTCTAGCTCTCATGTTAAGCTGTTCTACACCAAAATACACAGAATCACAACCATTATCTAGAGCGGCTCTTAAAGATTCAAAGTTTCCGGCGGGTGCCATTAATTCAATTTTTTGCATTGTAGTTGTTTTGTTTTTGCAAAAGTACGGTTTTTTATAAGATTGCCCTCTATTCAAAATTATTGATCCTTTAGATTTAATACGTTTGATAGAAAGTCATTAAATCTACGATAAATGAGGTAAAATCATTTCACTATCAGAGAGAAGTCAAAAGAATTGATTGTAATTATATGAAATATGGTGTTTCTTTTCTTAAAAATTACAATCTTTGCAGTATAATAATTATTTTAAATAAAAAAATGAAATTAGCAGTTGTTGGCGCTACAGGTATGGTTGGTAGTGTCCTTTTAAAATTATTAGAAGAACGTAATTTTCCGATTACAGAATTATTACTTGTTGCTTCTGAAAAATCTATTGGTAAAACCCTTTTTTTTAAAGGAAAAGAACATGCAATCATTTCTATAGATGCTGCTATCGCTGCAAAACCTAAGATTGCTATTTTTTCTGCTGGAGGAGACACCTCATTAGCTTATGCTGAAAAATTTGCTGCAAATGGTACAACGGTTATTGACAATTCTTCTGCTTGGCGTATGGATCCAACAAAAAAATTAATTGTTCCAGAAATTAACGCACAATCATTAACCGCTAATGATAAAATTATTGCGAACCCTAATTGTTCTACCATTCAGTTAGTAATGGCTTTAGCTCCGTTACATAAAAAATATACCATGAAACGAGTGGTTATTTCAACTTACCAATCGGTTTCTGGAACTGGAGTAAAAGCGGTACAACAAATGGAAAATGAAATGAATGGTATTGATGGTGAAATGGCATACCATTATCCTATTCATAGAAATGCAATTCCGCATTGCGATGTATTTCTAGAAAATGGATATACCAAAGAAGAAATGAAATTGGTGCGTGAACCTCAAAAAATATTAAATGACAATACGGTGTCTTATACCGCAACTGCGGTGCGCATTCCAACTGCTGGTGGCCATAGTGAGAGTGTTAATATTGAATTTAGAAATGATTTTGATATAAGTGAAATTCGTAAAATTTTACATCAAACACAAGGTGTTGTTGTACAAGATAATCCGCTAACAAACACGTACCCAATGCCAATGTATGCACATAACAAGGATGCAGTTTATGTTGGAAGAATACGAAGAGATTTATCTCAAGAAAACACCTTAAACCTGTGGATCGTTTCTGATAATCTACGCAAAGGTGCTGCTACAAATGCTATTCAAATTGCTGAATACTTAGTTGCTAACAAGCTTGTAAGTACTACTGTAACAGCATAATTTAAAGCATAAAAAAACGAGGCAAATGCCTCGTTTTTTGGTTTACTTTTTTAGTTTTCTACTTTTAAAACTTCTTTAATAATACGTTCTAATTCTTGCTTTGGCAAGGCGCCATTTGCCATTTGAGGCTCACTTTCTTTTGGACAAAATAACATTGAAGGAATACTGCGTATAGCAAACGCGGCAGCTAGCTCTCGCTCTACTTCTGTGTCAATTTTATAGATATTTATTTTCCCTTTGTATTCTTCACTTAAAGCTTCTAACACAGGCGCTATCATTTTACAAGGACCACACCAATCTGCGTAAAAATCTATAATACAAGGAAGATCTCCTTCAAATTTCCATTCTTTATTTTTTTCGTAGTTAAAAACCTTTTCTAAAAAAGTTTCTTTTGTTAATAATTCTGTCATGTTTTTATTTTTTATTTGACACCTCTACTGGTGTTTTACTTTTTATTCTTAGGCAATAAATATACCATTTTAAATTTGCGACAAAGTGACTGATAAAAAACCATTTTTGTCGTAACATTTGTTACACTTGTAAGTTAAGTATAAATGGTACGTCAAAGTATACATTAATTAACTAAATAAAACAGTATGAACACAAAAGTATCATTGATTTTAAGAATTGTATTAGGCCTCATTTTAGTCATTTTTGGCGCTAATAAATTTGCCCATTTTATGCCGATGCCTCCAATGGAAGGTAATGCTGCAACATTTATGAACGGTTTAGGCGTTTCGGGCTATATGTTTCCGTTATTAGGAATGCTTGAAATTTTAATAGGAATCCTATTAATTACTAAAAAGGCTGTGCCTTTTGCTTTAATTTTATTAGCGCCATTAGCAGTAAACATGATATTATTTCATCTTTCTATGGCACCTAGCGGAATTGGTCCTGCAGCAATAGTATTTATACTAAATGCAGTACTTATCTACTTTCATTGGGATAAATACAAAGCCTTATTTAACTAACAATCTAGAAATTTTATAAAAACATTAACCTCTTAACATGTATTTAAGAGGTTTTTTATTTTATTTTTAGCTTTTATAACTAAATCATAAAATCATGAACCATTCTTTTAAAACAGTAACTATTGCTTTGTCACTAGTCGTTTTATCTATTACTTCTTGTAAAAAAAATAAAGAAGTTGCAGAAAAAATCCCTGGTATTATCGTAGAAAACATGGACCCATCTGTAAAACCAACAGAAGACTTTTTTCATTTTGTAAATGGAAACTGGATAAAAAACACCGAAATTCCGGATGATAGAACTTCTTGGGGAGCCTTTAACGAATTACGTAAAAAAACAGATGCAGATGTTTTAGAAATTTTAAATACTGCTATTAAAGAAGGTAACTTTAAAAAGTTAAAAGACGCTAAAGGCAACCTTATTGATTCTGACCAAGAAAAAGCAGTAAACTATTACGAAAGTATTATGGATACTGTTAATAGAGACAAGCAAGGTTTAGCGCCTATAAAACCTTTTTTAGCCAAAATAGACGCCTTAAAAAACATTAAAGATGTAGAAACTTTATTGATAGAAATGGCACCTTATGGTGGTGCAGGGTTTTTTGGGTTTGGTGTTTTTAATGACTTGAAAAATAGTAAAATAAACGCAGGTTATGTAACTCCAGAAGGCTTAGGCTTGTCTAGAGATTATTATGTAGACCAAGATGAAGACACAAAGAAAAAACGAGAAAAATACAAAAAGCATATTGCAAGAATGTTAGGTTTTTTTGGTGATTCTGAAACAGAAGCAAAGGCAAATACAGAAAAAATATTTAAGTATGAATATCAATTAGCCGAACCGCGCTTAACAAAAGAAGAGTCTAGAGATACTCGTAAAATGTACAATCCAAAATCGTTGGAAGAACTTTCCAAACTTGTTCCTGCAATTAATTGGAAACGCTATTTTAACGGTTTGGGCATTCAAAACCTTAAAAGAGTCATCGTAACTCAGCCTAAATATATGGCTGCTGTTCAAAACATCCTTTCTTCAACTAATATAGAAGACCTTAAATTGTATTTACGTTGGACGGCTATAGATCGAGCTGCAGGTTTATTAAATCAAGATTTAGAAAATGCAAACTGGGATTTTTACAGCAAAGAATTACGCGGTGCTAAAAAACAACGCCCTAGAGACGAAAGAGCCTTGGCTAATTTAAATGGTGCCATTGGTGAAGCTTTAGGTAAATTATATGTAGAGAAAAAATTTCCGCCAGAGGCGAAAGAAAAAATGATAAAAATGATAAAATATGTAATGCTTGGTTTTGAAAACAGAATCAATGCATTAGATTGGATGAGCCCAGAAACAAAAACAAAAGCGATAGAAAAATTAAATAAAATGACCATTAAAATTGCTTATCCAGATAAATGGAAAGACTACACCGCTTTACAAGTTAAAAGCTTAAAAAATGGTGGTAGTTATTTTGAAAACGCTTTAAATGTAAGAAAATGGAATTTTAATAAAAGTATTGAAAAATTAGGAAAACCTGTTGATAGAACAGAATGGGGAATGTCTCCACAAACGGTAAATGCTTACTTTAATCCTGTAAACAATGAAATTGTTTTTCCGGCGGCTATTTTACAACCTCCATTTTACAATTATCAAGCAGATGAAGCTGTAAATTACGGCGGAATTGGTGCTGTTATTGGTCACGAAATATCACATTGTTTTGATGATTCTGGTGCTCGATTTGACGCAGACGGAAACTTAAACAATTGGTGGACCGACCAAGATTTAGAAAAATTTACAGCCTTGGGTAAAAAATTGATAGACCAATACAGTGCGGTTGAAGCCCTAAAAGGGGTTCATTTAAATGGAGAATTTACTTTAGGAGAAAATATAGGCGATTTAGGCGGTGTAAGTTCTGCTTATGACGGTTACAAGCTTTTTTTAAAAAACAATAAACGCCCAGATGACATTGATGGCTATACAGCAGAGCAACGCTTCTTCATGTCTTGGGGAACCGTTTGGAGAACTAAAATGAGAGAAGAAGCTTTACGTAATTTAATTAAGACCAATCCTCATTCTCCTGGCATGTACAGAGCGTATATGCCGCTACAAAACATAGATGCTTTTTATACAGCATTTAACATTACAGATAAAGACAAAATGTATCTAAAACCAGAAGATCGTGTAAAAATCTGGTAAACCTTAACATACGTTAAGTTTTTTAAATAAAAGAAATGTTAGTTTTGTTATCTAGTTTTTACTAGAAAAAAAATTTCCCCAAAATTCAAAGGTTTGCATTTATGTAAACCTTTGTTTTTTAGGTAACTTTATGAATCAATAGTGGGGTTTTTTGCCATTTAATAATGTCTCCTTGTTGTTTCCCTAAGAGCTGTTTTCCAATAGGCGAAAACGTAGATACAACAAAGCAATCTCCTTTATCTGTTGCTATTTTCCCTATACTAATGGCTAAAAAATAATTGTTTTCAGAAGTTTCTATATAACTGCCTAAACAGATTTTTTTATTTGATTTAGATATATCAATCCTTTTTAATACTGCTTGCATTTGATTTACTACGTGTAGTTGCTGTCCTGCCTTTTCCATTTCTAATTGTAGCATTGCTCTGCCGGTTTCATGCTTGTCTCCTGCCGAACTTTTTGTTTCTGAACGTAAGCCTTCTTGATTTGATTTTATGGTATTTTCAATGGTTTGTAACTTATTTTTTACAAATTCTTGACATTTATTATATAAATGTTTTTTGATATTCATTAGGTTCTTGACTGTGTTAAGAATTGCAATATAATTCTAAAAATGTAACTTTAATTGTACATCTATCACTTTCTCTTTTTTCTTAGTAACATTATTTAAATTCGTCACCGAAATTCCTAATAATCGTACCGAATTTTTCATTTTTTCTTGATACAATAACACTTTTACTGTTTCTAACAACAGTGCTTTATCTTTTACAAAAAAAGGTGAGGTTTTACTTCTGGTTTGTTGCGTAAAGTCGCTGTATTTTATTTTTAAAGTAACTGTTTTTCCTGCTAACTTCGATTTTTTTAGTCGATACTCCAACTCATCTGCAATTTGTTCTAAGCGTTCTAACATAAAAACTTCGGAAGTTGAATTTTTTAAAAAAGTATGCTCTGCTGCTACCGATTTTGGTGTGTGATTCGGATTTAC
Organism: uncultured Flavobacteriaceae bacterium; assembly: GCA_947311635.1. Classification (GTDB taxonomy): domain Bacteria; phylum Bacteroidota; class Bacteroidia; order Flavobacteriales; family Flavobacteriaceae; genus CAMZLD01. The sequence goes on from CAMZLD010000038.1 coordinate 17,621, forward strand.
TTTTCCGTTATGTATGCCTCTCACTATTTGAAAATAATATGCTCCTAATTTTCCAAAATGATTGGTTAAAAAAGCAACAGATGTTGCTTTTAAATCAGCACCATTAAAAATTCCGAGGTTATACATTTTGATTGCCGTTACTTTACCAATACCATAAAACTTACGAATATCTAATTGCTCTAAAAATACAATAGCCTCTTCTGGCGGAATGGTTTTTTGACCGTTGGGCTTGTTAATATCTGAAGCTATTTTTGCTATAAACTTATTGTAAGATATACCTGCAGATGCCCTTAAACCTGTAGTTTTAAATATTTTTTGACGAATTTCTTCTGCAATTAAACTTGCCGATGGATTTCCTTTTTTATTTACTGTTACATCTAAATAGGCTTCATCTAACGAAAGTGGCTCTACCAAGTTGGTATATTCATAAAAAATTGTGCGAATCTGTTTTGAAATTTCTTTATATCGACTAAATCGTGGCGGAACAAATAATAGGTGCGGACACATTTTACGTGCCATAACACCACTCATTGCAGAGCGAACTCCAAATTTTCGAGCCTCATAACTTGCCGCAGAAATGACTCCACGTGCTCCACCTCCGCCAACCGCCAAAGGTTTCCCTCTTAATTCTGGATGGTCTAATTGTTCTACAGACGCGTAAAAAGCGTCCATATCTACATGAATTATTTTGCGGTATGTTTTTATATTTTCCACAATCAAAAATACAAAAAAAGACCTCATAAGTTATTAAACTTATGAGGTCTAAATATTTTTCAAAAAACATTTTAATCTTCTATCTTATGTCTTTCTTCTAAAGGTATAATGTCTATTAAACCACTCCTTGATCTAGCATTGCATCGGCAACTTTCACAAAACCTGCAATATTTGCTCCTGTTACATAATCTACATAACCGTTGTCTTGAGTTCCGTACTCAACACAAGAAGCGTGAATGTCGCTCATGATTTGTTTTAATTTTGCATCAACTTCTTCTCTTGTCCAATTAAAACGAAGTGAGTTTTGGCTCATTTCTAGTCCAGAAGTGGCAACACCACCTGCGTTTGACGCTTTTCCTGGAGAAAACAATACTTTTGCTTCTTGAAATGCTGTAATTGCCTCTGGTGTACATGGCATGTTTGCACCTTCTGCAACACATACTGTTCCGTTTGCAATCAATGTTTTTGCTTCGTCTTCGTTTAACTCGTTTTGAGTAGCACAAGGATAGGCAACATCACATTTTACAGACCAAGGTCTTTCGCCTTTAAAGAATTTTGCTGATGGATATTTCTCAACATATTCATGGATTCTTCCTCGTTTTACATTTTTAAGTTCCATTACAAATGCTAATTTATCGGCATCAATACCGTCTGCATCATAAATATACCCAGAGGAATCTGAAAGTGTTACTACTTTTCCTCCTAATTGTGTAATTTTTTCGGTAGCGTATTGCGCTACATTTCCAGAACCTGAAACAACAGCCGTTTTTCCTTTTAAAGATTCGCCTTTTGTACCTAACATCATATCAGAAAAATAAACAGCACCATACCCTGTTGCTTCTGGTCTAATTAAAGAACCTCCATAGCTCATCCCTTTTCCTGTTAATACACCCACAAACTCATTGCGTAATTTTTTATATTGACCAAATAAGAAACCTATTTCACGTCCTCCAACACCAATATCTCCTGCAGGAACATCGGTATTTGCACCAATATGACGAAATAATTCGCTCATAAAAGATTGGCAAAATTTCATTACTTCGTTATCTGA
>CAMZLD010000039.1 GCA_947311635.1 uncultured Flavobacteriaceae bacterium
CACAGAGGTAAATGATGCTCATAAGGGGTTCATGAGCTAAAAAAAAGGTTGAGAAACCCTGTGTAGCATAATCCAGAATGTTTATATTTCTATTCTTCCCTGTAATGTTTGTTTACATAGGGTTGCACTCCAACATGGCCGACATCCAAAATCGTGACGTCACATGAAACTTCTGTGTTGTTTTTCTTTCCTTCTCTTGACCTGTTTATCTGTTTTGCTTGCTCTGTTATCATCTTTCTTTGCAAATCCTCATTCCCATAATATCGTAGTTGGAAGTTTCTTATTTCCTGAGCGCTTTTGAATTGTTGTTAACCCTTAGGGGGGAAAAAGAAACCCTTTTCTCCTAAAGTCAGAGTTGAAGGAGAGTGTCTAAACTTTTAGAGAAAATTACTCCGGGGACGTTTTGAAGATGCACTGTCACTCGAACAAGTTTTGAAGGGAGAATTAGTGTATTAACCTAGTTGCTCTGTTTTTATGTGTGTGTGTTTAAGTTGTGTGTGCATGAAGTGTGAGCGTGTGTGTTTGTGTGTGCGTGTGTATGTGTGGATACTTTTGTTTGTGTAGTTTCATGAATTAAAAATACAACTTTACATGCTGTTAATCAAATGTATAACTGTTTATTTAATCTAATTTATTGTGATTCCCCCTTGCAACGGTCTTAAAGTATGTATTTGCTCTGGTGCCTACAGAATTAGATATGTTAACAAGTAGTAAATACATTACTTTTATAGAAAGAGCATTTGTAACAGAAACTCAATACGGAAAACATAACGCAGGTTTTGAGTACGCTAACTATGAGCTTTTAGACAGTCTCTTTAAATCTTGCGATCAACAACATATTCGATCATTTGTAATAGAGAGTCTTTATATACAGAATTTGGGTATTCATTTAAAATCTGTAAAGCCTTATTTTTATATTCATGCATCTTAGTCACGGTATATTCTATACCTCCTTTTTGTTTTACAAAGGCAATCACCTCTTTTACACGCTTTTTATTTTTATTGTGGTTTTTAACTGAATTTATCAACCACTTCTTTTCATTTAGTGTACAATTATTCAAAACATAAATTAATGGCAAAGTCATTTTCTGTTCTTTGATATCAATACCCGTTGGCTTTCCTATTTTTGCATTGGTATAGTCAAATAAATCATCTTTTATTTGAAAAGCAATACCAATGGTTTCACCAAAAAGACGCATTTTTTCAATTTCTTCAGAAGAACTACCAACAGAAGCTGCTCCAATACCACAACAGGCAGCAATTAATGTTGCCGTTTTTTGACGAATAATTTCAAAATATATGGCTTCTGTAATGTCTAATTTTCGTGCTTTTTCAATTTGTAACAATTCGCCTTCGCTCATTTCACGTACTGCTACAGAAATTAATTTCAGAATATCAAAATCATCATTATCAATAGATAATAATAAACCTTTAGAAAGCAAATAGTCGCCAACTAAAACGGCAATTTTATTTTTCCAAAGTGCATTGATAGAAAAAAAACCCCGCCTTTTGTTGCTATCATCAACTACATCATCATGAACCAACGTTGCGGTATGTATTAATTCAATAATAGAAGCACCTCTATATGTACGCTCATCAAAATTACCATTAGACACCATTTTTGCAACTAGAAAAACAAACATGGGACGCATTTGTTTTCCTTTTCTCCTTACTATAAAGTGAGTAATTCTATTTAATAGAGGCACATTAGAAATCATTGCGTCTTTAAATTTTGTTTCAAAGCACTCCATTTCTTCTAAAATAGGCTGTTTTATTTGCTCTACCGTTTTCATCGCCAACAAATATAAAGATTCTAATACCGAAACATCTAGCTTTCAAAAAAATATTTAAAAACATCTATAATAAATCTGTTTTTTTTGTACTTTTCTTTTTTAAAAAATTGCTAATTCTCATTTTATATCAAAATATGCTAACAAATATTTTTGATTTCTTGCTTATTATTGGAGCTATACAAGGGTTTGTCTTTATAATTATACCGTTGTTTTTAAAAAGAAAAATAGAAAAACCCGTATGGTTATTAAGCGGTATTGTACTTAGCATCTCTCTTAATAATATACAAGCCTGGCTGATTGCAAAAAAAATCACCACACCTTTTCTCTTTATTGAAAATTTAGAATTGCCTTGGTACATGTTAGCAACGCCATTTTTCTTTGCTTTTATTATTCATTTTTTAAATATTCAGCATAAAGTAAAAGATTTATTAAAGTTATTTTCTACTTTATTTCTATTAGAAATATGCGCAAGAATTATCATTATTGTGGGGTATCATGACAAGCACCCTAACGCAATTAAAATATACAGTAATTTTGAAGAAATCATCAATGTCCTTATAGCCATCTATCTTTTTTCAAAAGCTGCGCATATCGTTTTTAGGCAAAATGAGCTTTTTAAAGAAATTACTTTATTAGATGATATTCATTGGATTAAACAATTTATAATTTTAGGTTTTTTCATCATTTTATTTTGGGTTATGGCGGTTATTGCCAACAATTACTTTCCGTCAGACACAAATCATATTATCTATTATTACCCTTTACGGCTTGGAAGTTCTTTTTTAATGTATTGGATTGGCTACCAAGGTCTAATTCATTACAACTTACTTCAAGATCGAATTTCTTTACGTAAAAGAATTGACAAAGAAGAGCAATCTACAAATCATTCTATAAAAGAAATAAGTGATGAAAAACAAAAAGAGTCTTTCAAGAAAATTGAAAATTATTTAATCAACCACAAACGGTATTTAGACCCTGTACTTAGTCTTAGCGTGCTAGCAAAAGAACAAGATATAAGTATTAGTCATCTATCAAAATTGATAAATACTTACGGAAAGTCTAGTTTTTCTGATTATGTTAATCAATTTAGAGTTGAAAGAGCAAAAGTCTTGTTGTCTAATGAAAATTACAAAAACTACACCAATATTGCTATTGGTTTTGAATGTGGTTTTAACTCAAAATCAACATTTTACACCAGTTTTAAGAAGTTTACAAGCATGACTCCTAATAGTTACAGAGAAAAGTTTTTAAACAAAAAAAACATTTAAATTTGTCCTATTTTATAATAATTAGATGATTTCGGACACCTAATTGTATTAAGAAAGTTATTATTGCATTACCTTTTTACCCGTTATTTTGTAAAAAGTGTTTTGATTTTGAAAGAGAATAAATTACAATACATTATTACATTAATAATTTATGGTATTCTTATTGCAATACCAACGCTGTTATTAATATATAAACTAGCAATATCTTCATAATTTCGGGGGAAATATATGTAGGGAAATTGCTTTGAAAAAAAGGTTGCTTTGAAAAAGCGGCCTTTTTTATTTATTGCTTGCTTCTATTATTTTATCTTCAAATTTAAGTGAGTCTTTAAAGGCACATAGATTATAGGCTGAATCTTAAAATTTTGCAACAGCACCCCAACTGTGCACTTGATAATCTACTTTTATTGATTTTTCCTCAAGACGTTTTACATATTTTTTTACATTGGCAACATTCATTCAAAGACATGTTTTAATACGGCTTCCTTCTGATTGAGACCCATCAAAAATGTCGTCATATTCTACCATTAAATAAGCATTTCCGAAGGAAAAACAAGTAAGTGCATTGTTTAAAAAAAGAATTAGTAATGTCCGTCTAAAGACGTAAGACCGTTTCACTATTAGACGAAAGACAAAAGACTTGATTGTAAATATACGATAAACAGTTATTTGAAAATTATGGTTATTGATAGATACATAAAATTAAAAAAACAGAAAAAGCAAGGCGTCTATTTAAAAAAGCTCTTAGAATCTCTATTAAACATGACTTTTTAGAGTTTTTATAAATTTTAATCGGACAACAATAAAAAAGAATCTTAAACCAAGTATATATTTGTAAAAATCAACAGACGTTTTGTAATTAATTACGTATAAGAAATGCCTGTTCTATCAAATTTCATTTTTAGGATTTATTTGCTAATTGACCACATGCAGCATCTATATCTTTGCCTCTACTTCTGCGTACATTTACAACAATGTCATGCATTTCTAGGTTAGAAATATAATTGTTGATGGCTTGCCTTGTGGCTTGTTGAAACTCTCCTTCATCAATTGGGTTGTATTCTATTAAATTCACCTTACAAGGTACGTATTTACAAAATTGAACTAGGGCTTGTATGGATTTTTTATCATCGTTAATTCCTTTCCAAACGATGTATTCGTAGGTTACAATACTTTTGGTTTTTGCATACCAATATGCCAATGCTTCTCGTAAGTCTTCTAGCGGGAAATTTTTAGAAAAAGGCATTATTTTGGCTCGAATCTCATCGATGGCTGAATGTAACGAGACAGCAAGATTAAATTTAACACCATCATCTGCCATTTTTTTTATCATCTTCGGAATTCCGGATGTTGACAAAGTAATTCTTCTTGGAGACATGCCCAAACCTTCTGGTGATGTGATTTTTTCGATAGATTTTAGCACATTATTATAATTCATTAAAGGCTCTCCCATACCCATAAATACAATGTTACTTAATTTGTGGTTATGGTATAATAAACTTTCTTTATTAATGGCAGCTACTTGATCATAAATTTCATCTGGATTTAAATTTCGCATGCGCTTTAATTGTGCAGTAGCACAAAAATTACAATCTAAACTACAACCTACTTGACTAGATACGCATGCTGTTGTTCTGGTTTTGGTAGGTATTAAAACCGATTCTACTATTAAACCATCATGTAATCTTACAGCGTTTTTTACAGTACCATCAGAGCTTCTTTGAATTTGATCAACATTTATATGATTGATGACAAAATTGGCTTCTAACATTTCGCGTGTTTGTTTAGAAACATTAGTCATTGCATTAAAGTTGTGTGCATTTTTTTGCCACAACCATTCATAGACTTGATTTCCTCGAAAAGCTTTATCTCCTTGGGCTACAAAAAAATCTCGTAGCTGCTCTTTCGTTAGCGCACGTATGTCTTTTTTTTGGGTTATACTCAAAAGTTTATTGGTTTTTAGCTTAAAGTAAAAAGTTCAATAAACTCAAACTTTAAACTTGTTTTATAAAATTAGCATGGCATCACCATATGAATAAAACTTGTATTTTTCTTTAATGGCTACTTTGTATGCTTCCATAACAAAATCATAATCTGCAAAAGCTGCAGTCATCATTAATAAAGTAGATTTTGGTGTATGAAAATTGGTAATCATGCAGTTTGCAATTTTAAAATCATACGGTGGAAATATAAATTTATTGGTCCAACCTTCGAAAGCTTTTAAATGATTATCAGAAGATACAGAGCTTTCTAAAGTACGCATAACGGTTGTACCTACGGCACAAACTCTTTTTTTACTATCAATAGCATTGTTAACCATAGTTTCGGCTTGCTTTGGTATGATAATCTTTTCTGAATCCATTTTGTGTTTTGACAAATCTTCTACTTCAACAGCACTAAATGTACCAAGACCTACATGCAATGTTAATTCTGTAAAATCTACACCTTTTATTTCTAAACGTTTCATTAAGTGTTTTGAAAAATGCAAGCCTGCTGTTGGTGCTGCAACGGCTCCTTCATTTTTTGCAAAAATAGTTTGGTAACGCTCTTTATCTAATTCTTCTACATCTCGTGTTATGTATTTAGGTAAAGGTGTTTGCCCTAAAGCATCTAACTTAACTCTAAATTCATCATACGGACCGTCATATAAAAATCGTAACGTTCTTCCTCTTGAAGTTGTGTTATCTATTACTTCTGCAACAAGGGTTTCATCTTCTCCAAAAAATAATTTATTGCCTATTCTTATTTTACGTGCTGGATCTACTAACACATCCCACAATCTGGTTTCTTTATTTAACTCTCTCAATAAAAACACTTCTATGCGAGCGCCTGTTTTTTCTTTTTCGCCAAATAAACGAGCAGGAAACACTTTGGTATTGTTTAAAACCATCAAATCTCCTTCGTCAAAATAATTAATCAAATCTTTAAAAAGCTTGTGCTCTATGGTTTGATCTTTTCTGTTAATCACCATTAAACGTGCTTCGTCTCTTAGTTCTGATGGGTATTCTGCTAATAATTTTTCTGGTAATTCAAAGCCAAATTGTGATAATTTCATATACTAAAGTGTGTTTTAAGTGCGCAAATATACAACATCAAGATAGGGGTTGTCAAGTGTTTGGCTATTTATTTTTATGAAAGTCTATGAAAGTAAGTGTTGTATGTCTTTCCAGAAAGTAGGATACGATTTAGAAACAACTTGAGCGTCTTGAATTTCTAATGTAGTTTTTAAACATAATGGTGTAAATGCCATTGCCATTCTATGATCATCATACGTTTTTACAAGGACTTGTTTTTTTAATGCTAAAGCTGGTTTTAAATGCAAGCTATCTGATGTTATTCGTATTTTTGCTCCAAACTTTTCTAGCTCATTTTTTAAAGCTTGCAAGCGATCTGTTTCTTTAATTTTTAATGTATGCAGACCTTCTATGGCACAAGAAATTCCTAAACCCAAACAAGTTACCGCAATGGTTTGAGCAATATCTGGACTGTTTTGTAAATCAAATTTTAAATATTTAGAAACATTGGTGATTAATTTTGTTAGTATAATGCTTTGGTCTTTAAAAGTTGTTTGAACACCCATTTTTGCATAAATTTTCATCAAACTCGCATCTCCTTGTAAGCTCTCTTTTTTAAAACTGTGTAAGGTCACTTTTGCTGCTTTGCTTAACGCTACTAAACTATAATAATATGATGCTGAGCTCCAATCTGATTCTACAGTAACTGTGAATGCTTCAACAGCTTTTTTTGGATTAACCGTAATGGTATTTTCTTTCCAAGAATTTTCAATTCCAAGTTCAGAAAGTAAACTTAATGTCATCTTTATATACGGAATAGAGGTTACTTTTCCTTCAAACACTAACTCCAAACCATTTTGAAGGCTTGAAGCAATAAGTAGTAAAGCAGAAACGTATTGGCTACTCACATTTCCGTTGATTATAACTTTATTTTTTGTGAGTTTTTTACCAATAATTTTTATTGGTGGAAAACCGTCATTTTCTAAATATTCAATATCGGCTCCTAAAAATTGTAATGCGTCTACCAATATTTTTATTGGTCGCTCTTTCATACGTTTAGAACCTGTTAAAACGACTTCTTTCCCTTCGGAAATAGAAAAATATGCTGTTAAAAAACGCATTGCCGTACCTGCATGATGCACGTCTATAGTATTTGAGATAGAAGAAAGCGCTTTCTGCATTACTAAAGTATCATCAGACTCTCCAAGGTTTTTTATGCAAATTTTTTCATGCAAATTTTGTAAAATCAACAACCTATTGGATTCACTTTTTGAACCTGTAATGGTAATCTCCCCATGAATATTACCAACATAATGTGGCAGTTTTTTTAACACCCTTATTTTTTTATAAATTTATAATACACGGTCATAAACACACCATAAAACATTGCTAATACCGCATAAACATAAATAAAATTCTGAAATTGATCTGGAGCTAAATATTGAGCTTTCATTGCCTCAAAGCCACTTTGAAATGTTTTAACAATTATTTTAAAGAGTACAACTACAATAAAAAAAGTTAGGTAAAAGCGAATAAAAACATTAAAAAAAGGTTGGTTTTTAAATTTGTTCATGACGTTGATTGTTACGGTTACTTAAAAAAGAAATCACAACTCCATATAAAATGGCACCTACTAATCTTAAAACAATATAACTGAATGCCGTTGATCTATCGTTAAATTGATTAAAAACTAAAGAAACATTTCCTGTAGCTGTTATTTTATAAATTGTTTCTATCAAAATGAATAAAAAGAAAAACAATGTTTGCAGCTAACAAAACACGTTTATTAAAAGAGTGCTTTTTAAAACTCATTACTTCAATTTTTGATTGTTATGGTGCCTATCATGATCACGTTTGGCTTTAAAAGCTAATTTTTTATCAAAAACATCTTGCAGATTTACACCTGTTTGGTTTGCTAAGCACAAAACTACAAAAACAACATCTGCTAATTCTTCTCCTAAATCTTTATTTTTATCACTTTCTTTTTCGCTTTGCTCACCGTATCGTCTGGCTATAATTCTAGCAACTTCTCCTACCTCTTCGGTTAGCTGTGCCATATTGGTAAGCTCATTAAAATAGCGAACTCCATGTGCTTTTATCCATTTATCTACTTGAAGTTGTGCGTTTTTTAAATCCATTAAAAATGATTTTTATTTTTTTTCAAAGATATAGATTCTTATAATATCTTCATGAATTCTTCTCTCGAAATCTCCTCAGCACCCAAACTTGCTAAATGAGGATTGTACACTTGGCAATCTATCAACGTATAATGGTGATTTTTTACCAAACTTATAAATGCCACTTTAGAAGCATTGCTAACCTTACTAAACATGCTTTCTCCACAAAAAATAGTATTAATTTCTAATCCATACAAACCGCCAACTAACTTATATTTGTCATCTTGATCGGAGCCGATAGGTTGCCATACCTCAACCGACTTTGCAATTCCTAATTTATGTAATTTAATATAAGCCGTTTTCATTTCATCTGTAATCCAAGTACCTATTTCGCCTTGTGCCTCTCGGTTAATGGATTTACAATTTTCAATTACTTTTTCAAAAGCTTGGTTATAAGTAACTTTAAACAATTCTTTGTTTAAAATTTGACGCATACTTTTAGAAACCTTTAATTGATTTGGAAACAATACCATTCTGGGGTTTGGGCTGTACCAAACAATGGGTTCGCCTTCATTATACCAAGGAAAAATTCCGCTTTTATATGCCAACAATAACCTTTCTGTTGATAAATCGCCACCAACGGCGATGATTCCATCGGGATTCGCATTGTTTACATCTGGAAACGCTAGTTTACTTCCTAATAAATACATTGTTTAAAATTACAAATTTTTTAACATTGTTGTCCGATTAAAATTTATAAAAACGCTAAAAAGTTATTTTTAATAGAGGTTCTAAGTAAGAGCTTTTTTAAATAGACACCTTACTTTTTCTATTTTTTTTAATTTTATGTTATCTATCAATAACAATAATTTTAAATAATTGTTTATCGTATAGTTACAATCAAGTCTTTTATCTTTCGTCTAATAGTGAAACAGTCTTACGTCTTTTGACGGACATTACTAATTTTTTAGCATAAAACAGCTCATAAAAAAAAAACC
>CAMZLD010000040.1 GCA_947311635.1 uncultured Flavobacteriaceae bacterium
TATTTCACTCATTTATTTATAATAAAAAGATATAGAAAGACTATCTTATTATTCCTTTTATTAAAATATTTTTTTTATTCTGATCTTTCAACTCTGCTACTGCTTTCTATTTTTGCATCTCCATAAGAGTAGAGTTTATTTAAAACATATATTTCATTAGAAATTCCATATGGTAAAGTATTAGGGTTTTTAATTATATCTAAATCTGTAAATCTCTTCCAACGCGTTGCAATAGAAAAACCATCATTTTCTTCATTATCATTTATAATTTCTGAAAAAATTCCCATATTTACATATGTTTGCATTCTTCGTAATCCTTTTCTCAGCATTCGATATTCAGACACTTTAATATCTTCTTTTTTCTTTTTTGAGAAAGTATTAAGAATCATTTTTAAATCATTATCTAATAATCTTCTTTGATTTATTATATAATCATTATTTATTATTTGTGTTTCTAAAGAAGGGATTCGTTTTTTTATATGATCTTGAGTTATTAAAAATCTATGTCCTGTAAAATAGAAATCTTGCATATCGTCATCATATAAGATAGTCAAATAGAGTTTCTTTTCTTTAATAATTTTAATTATTTCATCAGGATCTTCATCTCCTGTGATTTCATATTTTTTATTATATTCAGCATATTTTTTTTTAGCTATGTTTTTTTCATTTTGTGTTAATTTATTAAACTCTGATTGCGAATCTTCAAGTGATTTTTTTTCTTTTGAAATACGATTTTCTATATGAGCATTCCATTCTTTTATTTTATCTTTTCCTCTATGAACAGATTTTATTGAATTGAAATTATGTCCTCCCCAAAATGTATCTCCTGCAACCTTTGAATTATATGAAGTATCTGAAAAATAAGAATATGCATTATCTCCTTTTGCAAAATTATCTACAATTCCATTATCCCAAATATCCATAAAAGGACTTATAAGTCTTCCTGTTAGTTCAGAAAGACGATCTGTTTTTTCATAATATCCTTTTGATATTCCCCACTCATCAACTTTGCCATCTATGGCATTCGATACATCTTCTGCAAATTTAACAGCAGCTGCTCCAAAAAGAATAATGGCAACAACTTGAACTGCTTTAAGCAATGGATGAGTTGGTGTCAAAAGCGCTGGACTTAAACTTGCCATAACTCCTGCTGCTTCAACAGCTGCCATTTGTGGGTTTTCCGATTCAGCCATTCGGACTATTATAGCTAGAGCTCCTACTGTCCCTGCATATTTAGCAATAGTTGTAACTGATCTAGAAAGAAGTTTTTTCTCTCCTTCAGGAAGTTTAGAATAATAAGGTTGTTCTTTTATTCTGTCTATTGCTGCATTTTTCTTCATTCTTTTTAAGTCTTGCTTTATTCTTTCTCTATCTTCCTTTGGTAAGTTAGGATCTTCTAAATCTGCTTTAAGTCTACTTTCTGGAGTATCTATCCTTGGTGGTTTTTTAGAATTTTTTCTCTTTTCTGCCGTTGGTTTTTTCTTCTTTTCTTCTTTAGTGTTTTTAGACTTTTTCTTTTCATCAGTTGGTGTTTTTGGTGTGATTTGTTTATTTTTATTATTTCTAGATTGTTTAAGAGATTCTTTTATTGCTTCTTTATTATTATTCCAGTAATCAGTATCTTTTAAACGAGACATTAGGTTTTTCTTCCTTTCTTTTAAGTTTAATACTTCTTCTTCTTTAAAAATATCAGTTTTCTTTTCACCCTTTTTATTAATATAAGTATATAGATCAATTTCTCTATTTATTCGTCTTATTTCTTCAACCATTTTTATTGCTTTTTTTTCCTTGATTGTAAACAAAGTGCTGACTGGATTGAGCATATTTTTTCCTTTTACTATTGGATATTTTATAGGATGCCTGAGTGCTCCTGCTACACCTGATTTTACTATATAATATGGAGCCAATTGTGTATTCCAAAAAATATATCGTGGGAGTGCAAAAATTTGAATTATTTTCCCCATTGTTTTCATTCCAGTAACTTTTCTCATAGCCGCTCCTGTTCCATGCAATGCTTGAAAAGCAGCACCTACAACCAAAGTTGGAACAGCATCAGCAGCAAATCCTTTAAAATCTAAATCTAAAAGTTTTAAATAACTTTTTACTGATCCTTTTGCAACTTCCATTGGAAAATTTAAACCTCCAATAGTAATAATCAGACTTGCTTGTTCTGAAAATTCTGAAAGAGGTTGAATTGCAAATCCTAAATATTTAAATAGCTCATTATCTTTTTCTCCACTATCTCTTATAATATTTAATAATCGAGGAATAGCAGCAATGCTTGTAAATGTATTTTCATCTCTCAATTTTAAAATTATATCTTGAATCTCTTTCTTATTTTTAATTTTCCCATTATCTAAAAGTTCTTGCAAACTATCTGCAATGCTTGAGTGAAGATTATTTACATCATTTTCCCATTCAATACCTATTCGTTTCATAAAACTTGCTTCTATAGAAGCTGCGTTTTTTCTATATTTATCATTTTTTAAGGCTGGTGAAATTCCTACAATGAAAGAAGTCTTATCAGAATTATCAGTCATTTCAATTTCTCCTAATGCTGTTTTATCTAATGTAATATTCAATGGTTTTAGAATATTTTTTAACTTTTTTACTTCTTTTTCTGTAAAAGCAGAACTTCCATTTTGTTCAATTTTTTCTTTAATTATTTTTATTTCTTTTATTGCATTGTCATTTTCCCCATTTTGTGGTTTTGATGAAATATGTTTAATCATTCTATTTAACCCTGTTTCAATTTGATATTTTCGTTTTATTTCCAATTCTTTATCAGTAAGTTCTGTATCTGGTCTATCTATTAAATTCTCAAAAATAATACCATCTCCAAAATCTAAAGAATATGTTTTTGATATATCGTTATATGAAGAAATTGGAATTTGAATATTGCTTTCTTTTGCTGCAATAAGTAATCTTTTAAAATCTTTAGATGCTATTACAACCTTTCCTTCTTTTTGTAAAGAATCTAACATTTTATCTATTTGAGATGTAAATATTCCCTTATTCTTATATTTATCTTTTAGTTGTTTCAATTTTTCAATTGTTTTTTGTTTTATTTCTCCTTCATATTCTTGATTCTTATTTTCCAAACCAACTTTTTCTTTTATATTATTTCTCGTTTCTTGAGGTATAATTTCATCCATAACCCCTTTCCCCCATTCCGTTTTCGATAACCCAAAAAAAGTAGCAATAGCAAGTAAAATTCCTGCTAATCCTTTTCCACTAAAGAGTTTTCTCAAAAAACTACTTCCACTTTTTTCATTTTTAGAACCTCCAAAAGAGGGAAGTCCATTTCTAAAAAAATAAGAACTAGCAAAGGCAGCAGTAAGTCCCATTGCCCCAATACCAATTTTTTCATCTTGTGTACTTGTTTTCCATTTTTCTTTTCCCTGTTCAAAAACATTAAAACCATTTTTAAATATATTTTTCGCACTGTCCAAAGCTATTTTCCCAACATTTTCACTAAGAGTTTTTGAACTATCCCACTTTTTAACAGCCTCTCCAATACTTTTTCCCATTATAGCCCCTGCTCCAGAATAAAGAATAGTTTTTCCTGTTCCTGTAAATGCTCCGCTTCCTTTTCCTGCCCATGCTCCAATTCCTGCTCCAATCATTGTTCCACCTGTTCCAAAAACACTTTCTAATTTATCCGAAGGAATTTTCATCAGATCTTTCACATCCTTATCAATAATTTTTATATAAGAGTCCCAGTTTTTTTGAATAATTTGTCCTGATGAATCTTGGGGAAGATTTTGTTTTCCAAAAACTTTTTGTAAAATTTCTAAACTTTGTTTTACTCTAGAATGTTGTGTTACTTGCTGTTCTGATAACAAATTTTCAAGTGTTATCTCTTCTGTTTTTCCTGCTTCTCTAAAATCTGAAATAGCAGTAATGAGAGCAAATCCAAGAAAATTTAAAATTCCATCATTTTTATTTGATGAAATCCAGTCTTCATTTGTTTCAAGTTTAGAAAGTTTTTCATTGAATGCAATTCCTAAAGCTTCTAAA
>CAMZLD010000041.1 GCA_947311635.1 uncultured Flavobacteriaceae bacterium
CGTTTTCTTCGGAATATTATGAAGCTGCGCTTGTGTTGATTTTGCGCCAAACAAGAAATTTCCTTTACGATCATTTACCGCATCTGCCTTCAAATCATTATAATCATTTAGACCATAAACCAAGTAATTTAATGGGAAAGTAACAAATAGAAAGCCTATCCAAAATATGGGTTGCTCCCAAAAATGATTTTCAAAAGTAAAAGGCACTAAGTAAATCCAAATAGTAGGAAACCATAAGCCAGGTCTAGAAATTTTTAAATCGTGTAGCATGAAAAACAAGTAAAATCTAATGTAAAGATACAATAACAATTATTTAAAATTACTATAGATATGTATTGAAAATAAGTTTATTTTTGTTTTAAAATTTTACAATGTTTCAACAAATTATTGATTATTTTGAAAGTATAAACCCTGTATTAGCAGCTTTTTACGCAACGTTATTTACATGGACAATGACTGCTTTAGGCGCAGCTTTAGTATTTCCTTTTAAAAAGATGAATCGTGCTTTTTTTGACGGCATGTTAGGTTTTACAGGCGGTGTTATGGTAGCGGCAAGTTTTTGGAGCCTCTTGGCACCAGGAATTGAAATGAGCCCAGGAGAAGGTTTTGTTAAAGTTTTACCTGCAGCAATTGGTTTTACCGCAGGTGCTTTGTTTTTATTTGGACTAGATAAAATTATGCCACATCTCCATGTAAATTTTAAAGAAAATGAAAAGGAAGGTGTTAAAACACAGTTGCACAGAACAACACTTTTGGTGTTGGCCATTACCTTACATAATATACCAGAAGGATTAGCAATTGGAGTTTTGTTTGGTGGTGTAGCTGCTGGTTTTGATGGAGCAACTATTGGCGGGGCAGTGGCTTTAGCAATAGGGATTGGGATACAAAATTTTCCAGAAGGATTTGCTGTAGCCATGCCTTTACGGCGTGAAGGTTTTAGCAGGCGAAAAAGTTGGTGGTACGGACAACTATCTGCAGTTGTAGAGCCTTTTGCTGCGGTATTAGGAGCGTGGGCGGTCATGACTTTTCAACCAATTTTACCATATGCCTTAGCATTTGCTGCAGGCGCTATGATTTTTGTGGTGATTGAAGAAGTAGTGCCAGAAACTCAACGAGACAATTATACAGATATAGCAACGCTTGGATTTATTGGAGGATTTGTGTTAATGATGGCGTTAGATGTTGGTCTTGGGTAAAATTATATCAAAATCTTTTGAACAAAAACACCTTTACGAGTAGCTACTTTTACAATGTAAATACCTTTTAATGTCTTTGTAATAGGAACGATTTCTTCTAATTTCAAATCCATAACTTTCAAACCGTTTATTCCGTATATTTTCACTTCGGAGTTGTTATCAAAATTTAAAAAGTGTAATGTTCTTTCATTTGAATTATAAAATAAATATTCGTTTTCAATAGCATTGTTTTCTACAGACAAAACAGTATCAATCTCTAATAAATCTGTATATCTATACCAAACATACCCGTCAAAAGTAACATTTGTTTTCCAAGCACCTGTTTGGTCATTATAACCATTGGTGCCGTTTATAAACGTATTAAATGGCTGTGTTAAAGGATGAGGTGCTGTTAACCAACTATACATATGCGCTGGTCGTGCACTAAAAATGGGCATAATAGTTACAGGGTTTTGAGCTAAATCTTCTATTCGTGTACTATTGTATTGATAAATACTATCTCCATTATTATATACATCACTAGACCTATAATAATGTACTAAAACACGGTGTGTATTTAATACAATAGCATCGCTTTGTGTTGCATTTGGATAACCTATATAAGTTTCGGCTTTAATGCCATTTGCATCGCAATATGTTTTAAGTAATGTTAGTTGACTGTTATAATAATCAAAAGCGCCATTTATTGTGCAAGGGTATCCATTTGGAGTTAAATAGGTTGTGCAATAGTAATTAGTAGGACTTACTAAACTAGTATTCCAAAACTCAAACTCTACATTAAAGACGTCGAACCGTTTGTTGGGCTCAGTTGGATAAAAGCTGTTATATATTTTAATTTTATCAAAAGAACTGTTTTTTTCACCAACTGCACCAACTTCTAGTATTCCATAATTTGTTTTAGCGTTTTCAATGAAATTAGCTAAAGGAGTTGATGTTAATATATTATCTATTTGAAAATTATATAGATGGATATAGGTAAGATTATATAAAATCAAATAGTTAAAGCCATTCTCTTGCGCATAAGTAAGCAGTTCTGTTTCTGCTGTGCTATTTCCAATAATGTATTTAAAATCATTCACATATAAACCCACAATGTCTTGTGAATAAAAGCGAATTGATATGAATAGGAAAAGTAAAATAGGTATTTTTTTCATCGCATAAATTTTAGTGTTGGTATTTCAAATATATTGATTTTTTGACAAAAATCTAATGACAGCTGTTGTTTCCTTTTCCGCAATTTTTTGATGAGTTTTTGTTTTCAAATAGATATTTTTTAATTAAAAAACCAATAGCTGCTATAAAAGAAAGAAGGACTAAAATTTGTTGAAAGGTATCCATATTATTTTTTTAAAACTGATGTTTTTAAAATTTGAAACGCAATAAAAGCAATTATATATGCTATAGATGTCATTCCAAAGAGTTGAATCATTGGCCATTTCCAACCATTGGTTTCTTTTTTTACAATTGCTAAGGTACTCATACATTGCATAGCAAAAGCATAAAAAAGTAAAAGCGATATACCGCTAGCAAGCGTAAAAACTTTTTTACCGCTAACGCTATGTACTTCTTTTCTCATTTTTTCTTTGAGCGTATGCTCATCTGTACTGCTTCCTACACTATAAATGGTAGAAAGAGTGCCTATTAAGACTTCTCTTGCAGCAAAAGAACTAAGTAAACCAATACCAATTTTCCAATCATAACCTAATGGCCTTATAAGAGGTTCAATGGTTTTACCCGCAATACCAATATAAGAATTTTCAAGTTTAAAGGCAGCTATTTTATTGTCTAATTCACTTTTAGAAAGTGAAGCGTTTACTGTTTGTTCTGAAATAATTTGCGTTGCATTATTAAATTTTTTACCTGGACCATAACTTGCTAAAACCCACAATATAATAGAAATGGCTAGAATTATTTTACCAGCCTCTAACACAAATGATTTGGTTTTTTCTAAGACATTATAAAGAACATTTCTTAGTAAAGGCATTTTATAATTGGGCATTTCAACAACAAAATAAGATTTGCTTTTAATTTTTAAAGTTTTATTTAAAATATAGGCTGCAATGATGGCTGATGCAAAGCCTAAAATGTATAAAAACATTAAGGTAAGCCCTTGATAGTTAAAGAAAAATAACACACGTTGATTAGGAATTACCAATGCGATAATGATGGCGTATACAGGTAATCTTGCAGAACATGTTGTAAAAGGTGTCACTAAAATAGTTATTAAGCGTTCTTTCCAGCTTTCAATATTTCTAGTTGCCATAATGGCCGGAATAGCACAAGCTGTACCCGAAATTAACGGAACCACACTTTTACCACTCAATCCAAATCGGCGCATAATCCGATCCATCAAGAACACAACACGACTCATATAACCACTTTCTTCTAGAACAGAAATAAATAAAAACAAAAAGGCAATCTGTGGAATAAATATAACAATACCACCAAGCCCTGCAATGATACCATCTGCTAACAAATTAGTAAATACGCCAGCAGGTAATGTTGTTTTAACCCATTCTGAAAGCGCACCAAATTGCGCATCAATAAAATCCATTGGTAGGCTACTCCAATTAAAGATCGATTGAAAAATGATAAGTAAAATTCCGAAGAAAATTGCATATCCAAAATATTTGTGCGTTAAGATTCTGTCCAGTTTACTTTGTAAATCGGTGGCTTTACTTTTGTCAACAGTATAACTTTTCTTCAAAATTTCATTAATAAATTGAAAGCGAGCAATGGTTTCTTTTTGCTGCAAACGCTTTAATTCTGAAATAGACTTTGTTTCAAGATATTTTTTATGTGTTAGGGCATTTCTCTCTAAATTTCCAAAATTTACATCTTGAGTAATCACTAACCACAACTTGTATAAAGATTGCTTTGGAAACATTTTTTGAAGACCAGAAAAATAGGCTTTATCAATTTTTGATGCATTTAAGCAAGGTGTTGAAGAAAGGTTTCGATAGTTTTTAATGAATGATTTAAGTGTGTCAATTCCTGTATTTTTTCTTGAACTTACAATAGCAATTTTTGTTTTTAATGAGCTTTCTAGCGCTTTAACATCTAGAGAAATACCTTTTTTAACCATCCGGTCTGCCATATTTATCACTAAAATGGTAGGGATTTCTAAATCTTTTATTTGTGTAAATAAAAGTAAGTTTCTTTTTAAATTTTCTACATCAGAAACAACCACTGCAACATCTGGATAGTGCTCATGATTTTTATTCATAAGCAATTCTATCACTACACTTTCGTCTAATGAAGAAGCATTAAGGCTATAAGTACCAGGAAGGTCTATCACTGTGGCTTTCTCTCCAGTATCTAGTGTACAGATGCCTGATTTTTTTTCAACAGTAATACCCGGGTAATTACCTACTTTTTGGTGTAAACCTGTAAGGTGATTAAAGACAGAAGTCTTACCCGTATTTGGATTTCCTATGAGTGCTACTTTAATCATTAATAAACCTTTTAACTTTAATCTTTGATGCAATATTTGCTCTTATTGCCAAATGAGTTCCGTTAATATCTATATGAATAGGATCATTATAAGGTGCAAATTGTACAATTTCTACCAAGCTTCCTGGAATACAACCCATTTCTATAAGCTTAAGTGGAATGTCTTCAACAGCAAAGGTGTCAATAATGGCTTTTTCGCCCTGTTGAAGTTTTGAAAGAAGGCTCATTAATTAGAATGATTATAAATAAGTAGCAAATGTACTAAAATGGAATCGTTCTAAATATGATAAGTGTCAGTTTTTTTTGGTTTCTTTTTTTAAGATGTAAATATCTGCAATTAGGCGGTCAATATCTTTTGACGAAGTACCATCATAAACACCTCTAATTTTTTTGTTTGGGTCTACGAGTACAAAATTTTCTGTATGAATAAAATCGTATTCATCGCCATTTCCATCATCTTTAGCTACCATGTAACTTTTACGCGCCAACTCATAGATATGTTTTTTGTCTCCTGTGGTTAAATGCCATTTTCCTTTAACAGCGCCTTTTTTATCAGCGTATTTTTTTAAAACAGGCACGCTATCCATTTTTGGAGTTACAGAATGTGACAGTAACATGATTTCATCATCATCTTTAAAGGCTTCTTGTATTTTGGCCATGTTTGTCCCCATAATTGGGCAAATTGTAGTGCAAGTTGTAAAGAAAAAATCGGCTACGTAAATTTTGTTTTTAAAAGTTTTTTCGGTAATTGTTTCACCGTATTGGTTTGTTAAATGAAAATCTAAAATTCGATGATTTTTGCGAATGTGACGCAAATTTTCATCAACTAAAATGGGATTAATATCTGCCGGATTAATGGTTCTAAGAATTGCAGGCTTTTTTAGCATCGTATAAATCATAGGAATCATAATCAACGAAAAGATTCCCAAAAAGATAAAGGTCGGTTTAGATTTTTTAAAGAATTTTAAGTCCATTTTCACATTTCATTATACTACAAAATTAGCGATTAAATGATGTAATAAAGCTCATTTTCCTTAAAACTTTGTTAAAGAAGCATAAGTTTTAAAGTATTTTTTTACAGCTGTATTTAAAGTGGTACATTTGTGGCTTTATTTTATATAAAATATATGGAGATACTTATCAAAGCAAGTCAGTTTATATTAAGCCTTTCGCTATTAATTGTATTGCACGAATTAGGGCATTTTATACCTGCCAAATTATTTAAAACACGTGTAGAAAAATTCTTTTTATTTTTTGACACCAAGTTTGCCTTATTCAAAAAGAAAATAGGCGAAACAGAATACGGTATTGGTTGGATTCCGTTAGGAGGTTATGTAAAAATAGCAGGTATGATTGATGAAAGTATGGATACAGAACACCTAAAACAAGAGCCACAGCCTTGGGAATTTCGTTCTAAACCAGCTTGGCAAC
This sequence comes from uncultured Flavobacteriaceae bacterium, assembly GCA_947311635.1. Classification (GTDB taxonomy): domain Bacteria; phylum Bacteroidota; class Bacteroidia; order Flavobacteriales; family Flavobacteriaceae; genus CAMZLD01. The sequence continues at coordinate 6,081 of CAMZLD010000041.1, forward strand.
GATTAATTATCATGCTAGGTGGTGTATTTGTAAATTTTGTATTAGGTTGGTTTTTGTATATTATGATTACTGGTGTTTGGGGCAACCAAGTAGTGAAATCTAACGGATTAAAATATGGTTTTGCTGTTGCCGATACATTTTTAGAATATGGTTTTCAAAACGGAGATCAAATTTTAAAAATTAATGAAGAAGTTCCAGAAAGTGTGATGGATATTAACCGTGATTTGTTTTTAAGAACCGTTCATTCTGTAGAAGTTTTGCACACAAATGGAGAAAAACAAACAATTTCAATTCCAGAAAACATAGGTAAAATCATGTGGGAAAACGGCACTATGAAGCCATTTTCACCAAGAATGATAGCAAAGATAGATAGTATTCTGCCAGACAATCCTGCAGCAAAAGCAGGTTTATTAAAGACAGATAAAATAGTTACGGTAAATGGTAAAAAAATCGATTTTTGGAATGATTTCACCTCTGTTTTAGACGCTTCAGAAGGTAAGATTAACCTAGAAGTAAACAGAAACGGTGTTTTAAAAACGCTAGAAATTATTCCAACAGAAAAGAAAAAAATAGGGATTAGTGTCACTGCTACAGAAGATGATATTATAGATGCACAGCAAATTGATTATGGTTTTTCTGAAAGTATTTCGAAAGGAACCTCTTTAGCCTATTGGACGCTTAAAGATTACATTACGCAATTTAAATATGTGTTTACCAAAAAAGGTGCGCAAAGTATCGGTGGTTTTATTGCCATCGGAAATATTTTTCCAGCATATTGGTCTTGGGAAGCCTTTTGGCGTATTACTGCTTTTCTTTCAATCATGTTAGGTTTTATGAATTTGTTGCCAATACCAGCTTTAGATGGTGGTCATGTTATGTTTACCCTTTGGGAAATGGTAACAGGTAAAAAGCCAAGCGATAAATTTTTAGAATACGCACAAGTTGCAGGGTTTGTATTGCTTGTTGCATTGCTATTATTAGCCAACGGAAACGATATTGTAAAGTTGTTTAAGTAAAATAAATGGTTTTTTTACAACAAATAAGCCTCGCACTATGCGAGGCTTATTTGTTTCTTTACTCTATCTCCATAAACTTTTCAAACAAACTATAAAATTTTTCTGGTTCTTCTAGATAAGGATTGTGCCCACTGTTTTCAAACATTTCAAACTGTGCTTGCGGCATAAAATGTTTGTATTGCACCGCAAATTCGGGTGTAGAAACACCGTCATAACGACCTGCAACAATCAAAGTTTTTGCTTTTACATTTTTTAATGTGCGCCTATAATCTTGGCTTATCATGCTTCCAGAAACGTCAAAGTCTCCATCAACACCAATAATTTGAACATAGACATCATTTGCCCAACCTCTATATTTAGAACGTGGCACATGTTGTTTAAGTTTGGTATTGTGGTAGTAAATGTATTTGGTTGGAAAATTTCCATAAACCGATTTTAATGGCTCTTGGCTAGATAGATAACCCAATGCACGTAAAGAATCTACCTGTTTCCATTTTTCTGGAAAATGCGTCTTTGCATAATGATTATAACTATCACAATTGGCTTGCCACATGGCACCGCTATGAAAACCATTAATCAACACCATTTTTTCTACATTATTTGGGTATTTAATAGCGTATGCTTGCGCAGGTACCGTTCCGTAAGAATGACCAACCAAAGAGATTTTTTTAAGTTTTAATTTCTTCCGAAGTTTTTCTATCAACAACACGTCGTTTTCTACAGAATATTCCGTTACGTCTTTAGCATCATCAGACATTCCTCTCCCTAAAAAATCGAAGAATACTAATTTGTTGGTTTTGTAGTACTGACCAAAATTACCTTGTAAATAATCATGCGAATTTCCTGGACCTCCGGGCAAAAAGAAAATAGCATCTCCCTTTCCCAAAACTTCTACATTGATTTTATAACCGTCAATTTTGTAAAATTTAGAAGTGTATTTGTTATAAATATTTTCCTCTGGAAGTGATTGTGCTTTTAAAGAAATAGTACCACAAGTAAATACTAAAAACGCTGTAATAAAAAATGATTTCATGCTATAAATTTAATATTCCTACAATGAAAACAGTAGGAATATCAAATTTACATGTTTTTATTGAATCTTATACGCTAGTCCAAATAGGAAATTTCCTTTTGGCATTGGTACGCTGTTTGCTTCTATATAATTGGTGTTAAAAACATTGTTTACCAACCCAAAAATATTTAGCTGTTTTAGCTTCACTGTTAGTTTTGCATTTACTAAGTTGTACGAGTTTGTTGGGCGTTCGATATAGCTATATGAAACACTTGGTTGTAACGCACCAATAGTAAACGCTGCATTTGCTGTAACATGATGTTTAATAGAAGTATTTAATAGATATCTTGAAGCAAAAACATTGGTATTTTTATAGTCATCTTCTATAAAAGTATAGCCTAATTTTAAAGATTGACGTTGCTCATTTATTTTAAATGAGTACGTACTATTTATTTCAAAACCTTGACTATTTATTTCACGCAAATTTTGAGCAAGATACATTGTACTTGTACTTGTTGCTTTTACATAATCAATTAAATCGGTTGCTTTTCTGTTAAACAACACCGCATTAAGATTGAAACTTTTTTTAGCATATTGAAACCCTATTTCTTCTGCCAATGCTTTTTCTGGCTGAAGGCTGTTGTTTCCAGATAGAAAACTAGGAATATTAATATACAATTCGGTATACGTTGGTACGCGGTAAGAATATCCTATATTTCCGTAGATTTTAAAAGTATCATTAATTTTGTAACCTACATCTAACCCCGGAAGCAATTGCGCATTAAAATCAGAAAAATAATGCAATGAAACACCTGGCGTAATATCTAGTTTATTGTTTGCTAAAACAAAACGATGCTCTAAAAAAGCATTTGTCATAATTCTATTTTGATTGCCAAGATTATTACTTGCCAACGTAATGCTAGCACCATCTATTCCAAAGCCAGTAATTCCTAAAGAAGAAGTGTAGCTAGTATTGATTGCTGCGCCTATTTTGTTAGTAATATTAAAGTTTCTAGAAAAGCTAGGGTTGCTTCGTTTTAATAAAAATTGATCTTGACCACGTTTCCAATAGATGCTTGGTTTAATGGTTAGGTTATTTTTTTTAAGTTGTGTTGAAACACCAATCAAACTTGTTTGTGTTTCTTCGTATTCATGAAAGCTTGGTGTGTTGGTGTAAAAATTTTCTGCTCCAAATTTTCGTTGTGTGAAAGAAGCCAAAACAGTTATCGGTTGTTGTTTTGTGTCAAAGCTACTTTTTAGAAAATAGTTTTGGTTTTTAAAATCGGTATTGTGGCGATAACCATCACTTTTAACTTGTGAAAAAGCAATTTGATGTTGCGATTTTTTAAAACGTTTAGACGTTGCAATACCAACTTTAGCATGGGCATAAGAGCCCGCTTCTACAGAAAGTTGCACGTGGTCTTTGGCGTGTTTTTTAGTGACAATATTAATGGCACCTAAAAAGGCATTTTGCCCAAAAATACGTGCAGCAGGCCCTTTAATGATTTCGATGCGTTCTATGTTTTCTAGTGACGGAAAGACATTCATGGTATGATGCCCAGTTTGTGGGTTTTCTGTTTTAAAACCATCAATTAAAATAAGTGTTTGGTTAAAATGACCGCCACGGATATAAATATCAGATTGCATACCGTCTGTGCCACGTCTGCGTATATCTACACCTGCAACTTGCTGCAATAAATCAGCTACATTAGAGGCGGCACTTTGTTGTATTTCTTGTTGTGTAATAACCGTAATGGTTCTAGAATTTTCTTTAAAAGGCAATGTAATTCGGCTAGATGTGATAAGAACAGAATCTAATTGCTGTATAGTTTTTTGTGCTTTTAAAGTGGTTTGATTTGCAATAAGTAAAAAAACAATTAACAGTTTTTTATTTGAAAAGAAGTTCATGTTTTGTTTTTAATAGGTTAACAGATTGTAGGTGGCTAAAATAGAAAAATGAAGTTTTAAAAAATGTCGTTTTTCGGTTTATTTTTATCAAAAAAAGAATTTAGAATTTCAACATGTTGTTGTTTTATATAAAGTAATTGTTGTTTATCAATAATTATTAGTATTTTAGCACTAAATTAACAGTTTTATGAAAAAATTAAATTTACTTAAGAATATTATAGATTTTTTATGGATTATTTCAGTAATAGGAATCCCTATTGCTTTATTTTCTATACCAGCAATTTTTTTTATACACGATGTTAGTCAAATACCTTTTAAGGTAATAGGGCAAGAAATAAAACCAATTAATTTCCCTATAAGAATGCTAATTATATTTATGCTATTAGCATCTCTTATCCTTTTCTACTGTATTTATTTATTCAAAAAAATATTACATTATTTTCAGCAATTAAATTTTTTTGATGCTTTTGTTTATTTAACTATGAATAAATTAGGGTTGCTAATTATTATTTTTGCTTTTTTACACACGTTGCCTTCTTTTATTTACGAACTACTATACAGTAACAAGATAAAAGTAGTGTTTGGGTACACCTCTTTTTTACTTGTTTTTGCATTAGGATTGTTTTTTATGGTTTTGAGTGAAGTTTTTAAAAAAGCAGGACAATTAAAACAAGAAAACGATTTAACAATTTAACTCATGGCTATTATTGTAAACTTAGACGTTATGCTTGCTAAACGTAAGATAAAAAGTAAAGAATTGGCAGCTATAATTGGTATTACAACAACCAATCTTTCTATCTTAAAATCGGGTAAAGCAAAAGCAGTTCGATTTTCTACCTTAGCAGCTATTTGTAAGGCTTTAGATTGTCAACCAAGTGATATATTGGAGTATGTAGCAGATTAATCACGCTAATTTTACTACTTTTACAAGCTATGTATGCCCTTGTAGATTGTAATAATTTTTATGCCTCTTGTGAGCGCATTTTTAACCCAGATTTACGCCATAAACCCATTGTTGTTTTAAGCAATAATGATGGTTGTGTCATTGCTATGAGCGATGAAGCCAAGGCGTTAAACGTTCCGTTTGGAGCTGTGGCATTTAAGTATAAAGCATTTTTCAAAAAGTATAATATTACCGTTTTTTCGTCTAATTATCCGCTTTACGGAGATATGAGTGCACGTGTTATGAATATTCTTTCTCAATTTTCTCCAGACATTGAAATATATAGTATTGACGAAGCTTTTTTACAATTTAAAGGTTTTGATAATTATAATTTTAACACCTACGGAAGCACTATTAGAACACGTATTTTAAAATGGACAGGCATTCCTACAAGTGTAGGTGTAGCACCAACCAAAGCATTGAGTAAAGTTGCCAATAAAATAGCACGCATATTTCCGAAGCAAACCAATCATGTGTACGTTATAGATTCAGAAGAAAAACGCATAAAAGCATTACAATGGATGCCACTTAAAGATGTTTGGGGAATTGGCAGTAGATTGCATAAACGTTTGGTAGCAAAAGGTTGTAAAACCGCCTACGATTTTACACAATTAAATGATGCGTGGATATTAAAAAACCTTTCTATTACCCAATGGCGTTTAAAAAAAGACCTTTTAGGTGAGCCAACATTACAGTTAGATGCGGTGAGTACTAAAAAAATGATTGCCACCACGCGTAGTTTTGAAAGTACCTTTTCTGATATCGAAAATATTAAAGAGCGTGTTGCAACTTTTGCGGTAACCTGTGCAGAAAAATTACGTAAACAAGGTTCTAGTTGCCATGTAATTCTGGTGCAATTACGCAGCAATCGGTTTGATGAAAAAGCCCAGCAACACCGTATTAATAAAATGATACATTTACCGTTTCCTACAGATTCTAGCTTAACTATTAGCAAAGCTGCAGTACACGCAGTTGAACGTATTTTTAAAAAGGGCATTGCTTATAAAAAAGCAGAGGTAATTGTTATGGGTTTGGTACCAACAGCCAGTCATCAATTAAATTTATTTCAGAGTGAAAACCCAAAACACCAACCTTTAATGCGTACCATTGATTGGTTAAACAAAAAATTTCAAACAGATAAGGTAAAACTAGCAAGCCAAGATTTAAAACGTACTTGGAAAATGCGTCAAGAACATTTGTCACCGCGCTATACAACACATTTTAATGAAATAATTAAGGTAAAGTAAGTCGGTTTTAGTTTGTGTAAAAATCTTTTAGTACTTTTAGCACATGATAGTACACCAATCTAAAAATTTAACCTTTTTTACACCAGAAAGCTTCGAAAACACGGGTGCAATTTTTGTAGATACAGGAATTTCTGCAGGATTTCCTTCACCTGCAGAAGATTTTAAAGAACAACGCCTTTCGTTAGACAAAGAGCTGGTAAAAAATAAAGAAGCCACATTTTTTGCACGTGTTAGTGGGCAATCTATGGTTGGTGCAGGACTAGATGATAATGACTTATTGGTCATTGACAGAAGTTTAGAGCCAGCAAATAATAAAATTGCCGTTTGTTTTTTAGATGGCGAATTTACAGTAAAACGCTTACGTGTAGAAGAAGGCAAAGTATGGTTACAGCCAGAAAATCCAGACTATCCACGTATTCCTATTACTTCAGAAAACGATTTTGTGATCTGGGGCATTGTAACCAATGTTATTAAAAGAGTGTAATTAGCAAACTTAGTTTTTCGTAAAATTATTAAATTAGTAGTGTCCGTCTAAAGACGTAAGACCGTTTCACTATTAGACGAAAGATAAAAGACTTGATTGTAACTATACGAAAAACTAAGTTTGCTAATTACACTCTTTTAATAACATTGGTTACAATGCCCCAGATCACAAAATAGTTTTCTGAAGTA
>CAMZLD010000042.1 GCA_947311635.1 uncultured Flavobacteriaceae bacterium
CAAATAACTGTTTATTGTATAGTTACAATCAAGTCTTTTATCTTTCGTCTAATAGTGAAACGGTCTTACGTCTTTAGGCGGACACTACTAATATTTTTTTTAGTATTTAGATATATTAAATTTTTATAGGCATTCATATAGCTTTCCTGGTAAAGGCTTTACACATCCTTTCATTTCTAATTGAAACAACAATGTCGCTACTTTTGAAATGGCTAGTTTAGCATGCAAAGAAATGACATCTAAGGTTTGTTTTCCATTGCTTTGTAAATAGTCATGAATTAGTTGTTCTTCTTGACTAAGCTCAACAAACAATTGTTTTTGAAGAGTCTTTTTCTTTGTGGCTTGTTGCCAATTCAAAGTTAAAATCAAATCTTCTGCACTTGTCAAAATAGCTGCTTGATTGCGTCTAATTAAGTCATTACAACCTTTACTTTGCGTATCTGTAGATCTTCCTGGTACTGCAAAAACATCTCTACTGTAAGAATTTGCAATGTCTGCTGTAATTAAAGAGCCTCCTTTTTTAGCAGATTCTATAATAATCGTTGCTTCAGAAATACCTGCAATAATTCGGTTTCGTTTGATAAAATTACCTGGTAAAATGGCATCGTCATGCCAAAAATCGGTCAAAAAACCACCGTTAGCTTCTATTTGATGCATATATTTTTTATGCGTTTTGGGATATACATCTTCAAAACCATGTGCCACTACAGCAATGGTTGGTAGTTGATGCTTGATAGCCGCTTTATGCGCACAAATATCTACACCATATGCAAAACCACTTATTATAGTTGGCTTATAGGGCGCTAGATTTTCTAACAATTCATTACAGAAACCGGTACCGTAGCTAGTAATTTTTCGAGTACCAACAATACTAATCATACGCTTGGAAGAAAAATCTATGTTCCCTGTAGAAAATAGTAAGATTGGTGCATCAATACAATGTTTTAAACGCAAAGGGTAGTTTTCATTTTCAAAATAATAGGTTTGAATATTGTTATTTTGAATATACTTAAGCTCTTTCTCTGCCGCTGTATGAATGTCTTTTGTAAGCAGCGCATTTACAATTGTGCCACTAACACCATGTACCTTTAATAAATGGTGTTTTTTTTCTTTAAAAATGGCTTGTGGGCTTCCGAAGTGCGCCAATAATTTTTTTGCTACTATATCACCAACTCCCTTTACTTTTTGCAAAGCCAAAACACCCAATAAATCTTCTTCATGCATTTTTTAACAATTTGATAGACAAGGTACAAACAAATTTGTTAATAATTTATAGAAAGGTTCTTTTGTAAACATCCCTTTTTTGTTACTTTTGTATAAATGGGTATTCAAAAATATATTTCGGATTTATTATACAGATATGACTGTGTTATTGTACCAAATTTTGGTGGTTTTGTTACCAACAAAATTGGGGCTCAAATAAATACTGAAACCCAAACTTTTAGTCCGCCAACAAAACAATTGTCTTTTAATGTACATTTAAAGAACAATGATGGCTTACTTGCAAATCACATTGCAGAAGTAATGCATGTACCTTATGATGCTGCCATAAATTATATCACATCACAAGTAAAAGAATGGCATGCTATTTTAGATAAAGATATATTAGAGTTTGACGGGATTGGTAGTTTTTCTAAAAATTTAGATAACAACCTGCTTTTTGAACCTGCTACACATACAAATTATTTAACAAGCTCATTTGGCTTGTCAAATTTTCATTCTCCAGAAGTGCAACGTGTTGTATACAAAGAACAGGTGGAAAAATTAAGCAAGGTAATTCCTATAATTCCTTCGGAAAAAAATACAGATAGAAAAAAAGCACCTTTGTTTTTAAAATATGCAGCAGCTATTGCAATTTTAGCAACATTAGGTTCGTACGGTTGGAAAGCTTATCAACAAAATAAAAACCTTAACGTTTTAGCTTCTACAGAGAAACAACAAGTGGCTTTGAATACAAAAATTCAGAAAGCTACTTTTCAAATTCCTGAATCATTGCCCGCTATTTCGTTGTATGTTACCAAAGAAGCTAAAAATTACCACATTATTGCTGGAGCTTTTCGAGAGCCCGAAAATGCTTCAAAAAAAGTAAAGCAACTCAAAGCAAAAGGCTTTAATGCTAAAATTATTGGTGTTAATAAATGGAATCTTACAGAGGTTACTTATGATAGTTTTGCTTCTAAAATAGCGGCTTTAAAAAACTTACGTCGTATTAAAAGAACTGTTTCTAGTGATGCTTGGTTGCTTGTAAAAAAACTATAATCTTTCCTTTTTATATTAGTAGTGTCCAATTAAAATTCGGATTCCGTATTTATTTCATTTAAATTAATTGATATCATCATTTATTAGTTTCAGGTAATATATTTGCTATTAACCTGAGTTCGACCTAAACTTGCAATCAAAGTTTTCAGTCTTTTTCTTAGACGAGGCGGTCTTATAGCTTTAAGGTGTACAATACTGTTTTTTTATCTTTATATTTGCACTTCATTCATCAATAATCTAATGAAAGCAAAAACACCTAAAGAATCTTTAACCATTTTAACCGATATGGTTTTACCTGGAGAAACCAACGCCTTAAACAATTTATTTGGTGGCGAAATTTTGGCGCGTATGGACAGAGCTTGTAGTATTTCTGCCCAACGACATTCGCGTAGAATAGTAGTTACAGCTTCTGTAAATCATGTAGGGTTTACCAAAGCGGTACCGGTAGGAAGTGTGGTTACTGTAGAATCAAAAGTTTCGAGGGCTTTTTCTTCTTCTATGGAAATTTATGTAGATGTTTGGATAGAAGACCGTGAATCTAGAGAACGCACCAAAGTAAACGAAGGTATTTATACTTTTGTTGCGGTAGATAGAACAGGATCGCCTGTAAAAGTACCGCCAATTCAACCAGAAACCGAACTTGAAAAAGAGCGTTTTGAAGGTGCTTTGCGTAGAAAACAGCTAAGCTTGCTTTTAGCAGGAAAAATAAAAGCTAGTGATGCTACTGAGTTAAAGGCGTTGTTTAGTTAGTTACATCCTTAAAATCCAAGGCGCTGGGTTTTGTCGCGAAGACTCTTTCCAAAGTTGAAATTTTAAAACCGTTTCATTGTTAACAGCATCTGTATGAATGGTTCCTAAGACTTGTTTGGTAGTTACTTTATCGCCTTTTTTAACCAACACATTGGCTAGGTTTTCATAAACAGTAATGTAATTACCATGTTGTATCATTACCGTTTTAATTCCAGTATTAGGCGCAACTCTTATGGCAAGAATTGTTCCCTCAAAAACACCTCTAGCCTTCATGCCTTTTTCTGTGGTAATACGCACGCCATAGCTATCTATTGTTAGTGATTTTACAATAGGATGCGGTTGTTTTCCGTAACGCATTGTTACAACTCCCTTTGCAACTGGCCAAGGTAATTTTCCTTTATTGGCATTAAATTTTGTTGCTAAGGTTTTAGCTTCTGGTGTGAGTGAAAATGTACTATGTGTCTTCCCTTTTACTGGTTTTACACCCTTGTTTGTATTAGAACTAACTATTGCAGTTTTGATTAAGCGTTCTATTTGTCTATCTACACGTTGTTGCGCCTTTACGCGTTTTTTAATTTCTTTTAAATACTTGCTTTGTTTAGCCTGTGCTTTTGCAATGAGTTTTTCTTGCTTACTCTTGTCTTTTTCTATGGTTTTTTGCGCTATTAAATGCTCACTTACTAAATTTTCTTTAATGTTTCTTTTAATTTGTAGAGAGTCATTTAAGCGCTTTAAAGTCAATGCATTTTCTTGAATGTGTTCTGCTTTATTTTTACGATACGTATTGTATTGTTTTATATATTGAAAACGTTTGTAGGCTTGCATAAAACTACTAGAAGACAACACAAATAGCATTCTACTTTTTTGAGATCTGCTTTTGTAAGATTGTAACAGCATCTTGGCGTACGCCGATTTTAATTGGACAATTTCTTCTTCTAAAGCATCTATTTCATTATTATTAACCATAATTTCGTGCGTTATTGCACTTTCTTCATCTTTTATAGTTTCTACCAATTTGCTTTGCACATTAATTTTATGATTTAAATCTTTGACTTCTTTTAGCAGGCTTTTTTCGCGCCTTTGGTTGTTAGATCGCAAAGCTTTTAAATATACAATGTCTTTTTTTAATTGTGTTTTTCTGGCTTCTAATCGTTTTCTTTTGCTAGGTTGTGCAAATGCATTACTACTTAATAAAATAAGTAGCACAAGTGTTATATGTTTTATTAAACGTTTCATTTTTTAAGCACAAGCTCTTTATAGCCTTCTGGAAATGCAAACGGAAAGTTGGTCTTTTTATTGAAATCTACCGACTTATATTCGGCTTCTATGTGTGCAATTTTTCCTTCTTTGTTTGTGATGATGCTTATTTGCTTCGGAAAAATTTCGCCTGCTAATTCTTGATATGTAGTATAGGTTAATTCTAGTGTTTCTAAAGTGTTTTCTTTAGAAATAACTTCTTTATCTACATGAAAATGAGACGGATTTATAAAATACAAAATATCAAATTTTCTATTCGCTTGTTTTGGATTTAACTTGTAAGATTTATTGACAATTTGCGCCGTTAATTCTTTTTTATTGAGTTTAAAGAGTGCATGTCCTAACAATAGGTTTTGTACCATCTTAAAAGTAAAATCGGTTCCTAGCCAAGTATTCAGTAGCGAAAAATCACCATCAAAATAGACTTTATGAATTTTTTCGTAGTATCGCACTCGGGTTGGTGTAATATGTATTTTTGCAAACGGATACCCTGTTTTGGTAACACTAATCCAAATATTTTTGTCTTTTTCTATACGCAATTTCGCAGTGGCGCTTGCCTTTTCTGTTTCACTTTCAAATTTGATTTTTAACCGTGCTTTAACCGTTTTTTTATCAAGCGAATTACTATTATGACGCTTTACAATTTTTGCAATAGATAGTTGTTTTATTTCTCGTTTAGACACAAGCGTATTTTGACTCTTACATGCTGTTATCAAGAAACAAACGACAATGTATTTTAAAAGCTTCATCTACTAAATTAATTATTGCAACAACATTTTTTGATACTTTTTAGCATCTTTTGGGTTGTTTGTTGCCTTATAAGCTACTACCAATGCTTTATAAAACTGTTGTTGTAATGCTTTATTATCGATTACAAAATCTAAGCCAATTTCTAACGTTTCTATAGCATCTTCAAATTTTAAAAGCTTGTTTAAGGCTTGTGCTTTTGAAAGATAAATTTTGGGTTGTGCAGGAAAATACTGTAAACCCATTTCAGAAATTGAGAGCATATCTTGATAATTTCCTGCTTTTTTTGCATTCGAAATAAGGGTTTGTAAAACTTCAAAATTTTTATTTCTTTCAAATAATGCTACACTTATTTCGGTTTCTTTTTTAGTGGTTTTTGGTGGTAAAAGTTGTGCTTGAAGTTTGTTTTTTCGCTCAATTAATTCAGAAGATAGCATGTTTTTAGCTTCTAAATCGTTTAACATTGCTATTGCCTTTTTTGCTTGCCCGTTTAATAGATACAATTGTACTAAAGGCTCTATTTTGTTTGGCTGTAAAGCATATATTTTTTTATAAACTTCTATTGCTTTTGAAAAATACTGTTGTTTTTTATAAATTTTTACTAGATGAGTCAGCAAAAAAAGATTGTTTGAATCATTTTGTAATGCTTGTTTTACAAAATATATTGCTTCTTCATACTGATTTAATGCTAAATTATTTTTTGAAAGCTCAAACAATACGGCTTTACTTGTTGGATTAATTTTCTGGCAGGTCTCAAGACTTATAAGTGCTTTATCAAAATTACCGATTCCTTTTTGCTTTAATGCTTCAAAGAAGTGTGTCTGAAATTTTGTGTCTTGTGCTTCTGTCAATGGCTGTTGTGCAAACAAAGCCAAAAAAGGAAACAGCAATAGCAGCACCCAAAGTATTAATTGCCAAACGCCAAATGCTTTCATTATAATAATTCTGTATAATCACCTATACTAACAGATGTAAATGCACCATTGTACTTTGCATGATTGCCTATCATGGCATTGTCTAAAGTGGCATTGGTAATCACTACATTTGATTGTATTAATGAGTTTTTAATGGTTGAATTTTCTACAACACTATTTTCGCCTAACGAAACAAAAGGACCAATAGTTGTATTTTTTAGCACCACATTATCGCCAATAAAACAAGGTTCTATAATTGTAGCATTTTCTAACTTTACATTTTTAGAAACAAGGTTTTCGCCATCTTGATAGGTAAACTTTAAAACTTTGCTATTGGTATCTATTGTTGGGTCTTTTTTTCCACAGTCCATCCATTCATTTACTTGTCCTGGTACAAATTTCATGCCCTTTTGCTTCATGTTTTCTAAAGCATTGGTTAATTGATATTCTCCTTTTACTTTAATGTTATTATCTAACAAGTATTTTATTTCATC
>CAMZLD010000043.1 GCA_947311635.1 uncultured Flavobacteriaceae bacterium
CTGAAAATCCTTTGGAAAGCCTTCTAAACAACAATCTTTGAACAATAAAAGCCTTAATTTAATACTAAATCTTCGTTTTTATTGTCCAAATCTCACTATTTATAGGGCTTCTTTGATGTAAGTTTAGGTCGAACTCAGGTTTAAAAGCAACAGCTAAACACAAATGATATAATCTTATTGTGAAAATTGATATACAAAATAGGCTTAACGCACCATTTTTCACCAAAGAAAAACCGAAAAGAATAATTGCTTTGTTTGATTGATATAAATTTAAATCAACACGTTATTTCTACTCTAAAAACTACCAATTTATGGGTTGCAAGCCTTTACTTTTTAGATAGGCATTACACTTAGAAAAGTGCTTGTTACCAAACCAATATCCACGATTAGCACTTAAAGGTGAAGGATGCCCAGTTGTTAAGACACAGTGTTTTTTAGCATCAATTTTACGTCCTTTTTTTTTGGCAAAACCGCCCCAAAGTAGAAAAACCACTGCTGTTTTTTCTGAAGAAATTTTAGAAATTACCGCATCTGTAAATTGCTCCCAACCTTGTTTTTGATGACTTCCCGCTTGGTGCGCTTGTACAGTTAATGTAGCATTTAAAAGTAAAACACCTTGCCTTGCCCATGCTTCTAAATTTCCGTACTTCGGAAAAGGCTTACCTACATCACTTTGCAGTTCTTTAAAGATATTTTTTAAAGAAGGTGGATGTGCCACGTTATCTGCCACAGAAAAACATAACCCATTTGCTTGCCCTACTCCATGATACGGATCTTGCCCTATAATCACTACTTTTAAATCTTCAAAAGAACAAAAATTAAAGGCAGAAAAAATTTGAGTGCCTTTAGGAAAACACTGATGTTTTGAATATTCACCTTTTACAAAAAGTGCTAATTCTTTAAAATAAGGTTTGTCAAATTCATCTTTCAGTATATTTTTCCAGCTAGTTGCTATTTTTAGATTCATTTTCTAATTACTTTTACCAGCGTAAATGTACATTATTTTATGAGCTTTATTTCTAAAAAAACACTTTCAGACCTAGAATTCGATACCGTTTTACAGCATATTGAAACATTTGCTGTATCAGATTTGGGCAAAAATGCTGTATTAAAAATAAAACCTTATAAAAAAGAAAATGAAATTCTAGAACAACTAAAGCAAACCAGTGAGTATCACGCGTCTTTCGAAAATGAAAATCGCATACCAAATCATTATTTTGATGATTTAGAAAATGAAATTCATCTGCTAAGCATTGAAAACAGTTATTTAGAAACCAAATCATTTTTAAAAATAGCAACAAATGCCAGTACGGTTAAAGAGCTACTTCGGTTTTTTAACAAATTTAAAGCTATTTATCCTGCACTTTTTAAGGCTTCAGAAACCATTGAATGGAATGCCATTTTTACAGATACCATTGCAAAATACATAACTAAATTTGGAGAAGTAGATGACAATGCCTCAAAAATTTTAAAAGACATTCGCAAAGACATCAATCTTGTTAAAGGCAATATTAGCGGAAGTTTTTCTCGCGTATTAAGCAAACAGCTTAGCAATGGTTATTTAGATGATATTAAAGAGTCTGTAATTGACAATCAACGTGTACTAGCTGTTTTAGCCATGCATAGAAAAAAAGTAAAAGGCAGCTTGTTAGGCACATCAAAAACAGGAAGTATTGCTTTTATTGTTCCGCAAGAAACACTACAGTTAGAACGCCAATTACAAAATTTACTGTTCGAAGAGAAGCAAGAAATCATTAAACTTTTAAAAGAATTAACCAACATTATAAGACCGTATGATTATCTCTTAAAAACCTACCAACAGTATTTAACACAGATTGATGTAGTAGGTGCAAAATCAAAATACGCCGTCAAAATAAAGGCATGTTTACCAAAAATTACGCACGATAAAAAACTCTATTATAAAGATGCTTTTCATCCTATTTTGGTAGAAAATAATCAAAAACAAGGTGTAAAAACCATCCCTCAGACTATTTTATTAGACCAAAAACAACGCATTATTGTCATTTCTGGCCCTAATGCTGGCGGAAAAAGCATTACCTTAAAAACCATTGGCTTATTACAAGTAATGCTACAAAGCGGTATGTTAATACCTGTACATGAGCGTAGCGAAACTTGTTTTTTCAACACTATTTTAACAGATATTGGAGATAATCAATCTATAGAAAACCAGTTAAGCACCTATAGTTACCGACTTAAAAATATGCGTAATTTTTTACAAAAATGCAATGCCAATACCTTGTTTTTAATTGATGAATTTGGCACAGGATCTGACCCCGAATTAGGTGGCGCATTGGCAGAAACTTTACTAGAAGAATTTTACGAAAAAAATGCCTTCGGAATCATTACTACCCATTATGCTAATTTAAAATTATTAGCCAACGAGTTGCCGAACATTACCAATGCCAATATGCAATTTAATGAACGTACTTTACAACCCTTATACAAATTATTTGTAGGTGAAGCAGGTAGCTCTTTCACTTTTGAAGTGGCTCAAAAAATTGGCATTCCGTATCGGCTAATAAACAAATCAAAAAAGAAAATTGAAGGTCAAAAACTACGTTTTGACAAAACCATTAACAAGTTACAAAAGGAACGCGTAAAGTTACAAAAAACTGCTGCACAGCTAACCAAAGAAAAAGACAAAGCCATTGCCAAAACAGATACACTCTCAGCAAAGGAACTCAAAATTCAAGAAAAACTAGAAAGCTTTCAAAATCTGTATGAAAACAATCAAAAAATGTTAACCTACGGAAGAAAATTTAATGAAATACTTCAAAAACTATTTCAGACAAATAATAAAAAAGAGTTTAATGCCGCCATTAAAAAATTGGTTTTGATAGAGCAAAGTAAGCTTCCGAAGAAATTAGCAGCGCAAAAGTCTAAAAATGCAGCTAAAAAACTACGAAAAGAAACCAAAAATAAGAAGTTAGCAGAAAAAAAGAAACTAGAAGCTACCGAAAAAATTGTTCAAAAAGCTGTTCAAGCAGAAAAGAAAAAGCAGCAAATTATAGCCGCTGCTAAACCAAAAATAAAGGTTGTCTTTCATGTAAAAGATACCGTTCGCTTGATTGATGGTACCGCCAAAGGCACTATTGAAAAAATAGAAAAAAACATGGCATTTATTAATTATGGCATGTTTACAACAAAAGCCTCATTAGACAAATTAGAACTGGTAAAAAAAGGGTCTTAATTAGAGTTGTGAGTTGTGAGTTGTGAGTTGTGAGTTGTGAGTTGTGAGTTGTGAGTTGTGAGTTGTGAGATAAAATTTATTAAAAATTTGAAATTATAAAGTCTTTATTGACAAAAAATTAATGAATTATAT
This sequence comes from uncultured Flavobacteriaceae bacterium, assembly GCA_947311635.1. Lineage (GTDB taxonomy): Bacteria > Bacteroidota > Bacteroidia > Flavobacteriales > Flavobacteriaceae > CAMZLD01. Next base: position 3,344 of record CAMZLD010000043.1, read on the forward strand.
CAACGTAAAAAAACTGTCAACCAATAACAGAAAACCAACAATCAGTAACATAGAACTACTCGTACTGCTTCATTTCTTCATCATAAAAAGCAGTTGCTTCTTTGATTAAATTTTCTACCTCTTCGGTTAGTGTTTCTTTGTCAGTCCCTTTAAAATCTTCTAAAAATTCTATTTCATCATCTTTTAAATTGATTACAAATCGCGGAAATTCTGTATGAATAATAAAAATATCTTCAGGATAGTTTGAGTTATCGCCTAATAAAAATCTTGGTA
>CAMZLD010000044.1 GCA_947311635.1 uncultured Flavobacteriaceae bacterium
CAACTCACAACTCACGACTCACAACTCACAACTCACAACTCACAACTCACAACTCACAACTCACAACTCACAACATAAAGCGCTCAAGTTAGAATTTTATTTTGATTTTTTAAGATTCTTTTCTTCTTGTTTCTGAACATAGCTAGAAATATAAATACTTATTTCATATAAAAATAAAATAGGAATAGATACAATAATCTGACTTGCAATATCTGGCGGTGTAATCACTGCAGCCATGACCAAAACTATGACTATAGCAAATTTTCTTGACTTTCTAAGAAAAGCAGGAGTTACCAATCCCATTTTTGATAAGAAGAATATCAAAACAGGTAATTCAAACATTAAACCAACACCTAATAAAGTACTTGTTATAAGATTTATATGTGCTGTAAATGCAAAATTATTCTGAATCATTTCTGAAACGGTAAAACTATAAAAAAAGTAAACAGAAAGTGGAGCAATAACATAATAACTGAAAGCAATTCCAGCAAAAAATAGGAGGGAAGCTATTAGGATAAATGATCTAGAATTTTTTCTTTCTTTGTTGTGCAATCCAGGGCTGATGAAACGCCAAAATTCCCATAAAATATAAGGAAAAGCCACAATAAATCCTAAAATTAAAGACGTCCAAATTAAATTCATTAGTTGGCTAGTTGGTGCCAAACTTTGCATGTTTTGTGTAAAATTGATTGTACAAAAACTACTTTCAAAACCAAAAAATTGTCCTAACTCACAAAGCCACACGTAGGTAGGAAAATCACCTTTTAAATGTGCAAATAAAAAATCATCATAAACGGTTTTACTAAATGCAAAGACCAGAATAGCAACTACAAAAATAGCCATAAAAGAACGGACTAGATGCCAACGAAGCTCTTCTAAATGGTCTAAAAAAGACATTTCTTTTGTAGGTTCTTTTTTCATTAAAAAAGCCCTTCTTTTAATAAGTCATGTAAATGTACAACACCTACATATAAGTTATTATCTGCTACTAATAATTGCGATATTTTATTACTTTCTAAAATTTCTAAAGCATCAATAGCCATGTTGTCTGCTTGTATAACTTTAGGCTTACTATTCATAATATCTTTTGCCATTAAGGTATTAAAATCTGTAGATGTATTTAACATTCTACGAATGTCACCATCGGTAATAATACCAACAATTTTATTATTATCTATCACAGCAGTAGTACCAAGACGTTTTTGAGAAATCTCTAAAATTACGTCTTTAATATGCATGTTGGGTGATACACTAGGTATTTCATTATTTGCAATTAAATCGCGTACACGTAAGTACAAACGCTTACCTAAAGCACCACCTGGGTGGTATTTGGCAAAGTCTGTACTTGTAAATCCTTTTAAACTTAACAAGCTTACAGCCAATGCGTCACCTAATACTAATTGTGCGGTTGTACTAGTTGTTGGTGCAAGATTATTTGGACAAGCTTCTTTTTCTACATGTGCATTTAAAACATAATTTGCATGTGTAGCTAGATATGATTTAATATTTCCTGTAATAGCAATAATAGGATTGTTGTTACTTTTAATCAAAGGTACTAAAACTTTAATTTCTGGAGTATTTCCGCTTTTAGAAATACAAATAACAATATCATCTTTTAAAACAGTACCCAAATCACCATGTATAGCATCAGCAGCATGCATAAAAACAGCTGGCGTACCAGTAGAATTCATAGTCGCTACAATTTTAGTAGCAATATTGGCACTTTTTCCAATACCCGTTATAATGACTCTTCCTTTTGAATTATGAATGGCAGTAACTGCATTTTCAAAATGATCATCAAGATAATTGGCCAAATTTGCGATAGCTTGACTTTCAATTAAAATAGTCTGCTTTGCATTGTCAAGTATTGAATTGCTTTTTTTCAAAAGGTTTTGTTTTTCTGAATTAAAAAAAAAGAGTATCTTTAAATTTCAAACAAAAATAAATCTATTTATTAGAATTATTAGAAACTAATCAAAAAAATTATATAGTTTTTTATAGTTGACCAAATATTTTAGCTAATAAAAAAAATAAAAACAACCAATTTCCCAAGAAGAATTATAATGAAAGTGAACGAAAAAGATTTGTATAAGGCGTTAAAAAAGCATTTTGGTTTTACCGCTTTTAAAGGTCTCCAAGAAAGTGTTATTAAAAGTATTTTAGAAAAAAATAACACTTTTGTAATCATGCCAACAGGTGGCGGTAAATCCCTATGTTACCAATTACCAGCTTTAATGCAAGAAGGTACTGCAATTGTAGTTTCTCCACTCATTGCATTGATGAAAAATCAAGTAGATGCCATACGCGGAATTTCAAAAGAAAATGGTATAGCCCATGTTTTAAACTCTTCTTTAAACAAAGGAGAGGTAGCTAGGGTAAAGGAAGACATTCAAAAAGGGATTACAAAATTGCTCTATGTAGCACCAGAATCTTTAATTAAAGAAGAGTATGCTTCTTTTTTGCAAAGGCAAAAAATTTCTTTTGTAGCTATTGATGAAGCACATTGTATTTCTGAATGGGGTCATGATTTTAGACCCGAGTATCGTAATTTAAAAGAAATTATTAAGCGTATCGATAATGTACCCATTATTGCTTTAACAGCAACAGCCACAGAAAAAGTACAAGAAGATATTTTAAAAACACTTTCTATAACAGATGCAACAACTTTTAAAGCTTCATTTAATAGACCTAATTTATTTTATGATGTTCGCCCAAAAACAAAGAATGTAAATGCAGACATTATACGTTTTGTTAAAAAATACGAGGGAAAATCTGGAATTATCTATTGTTTAAGTCGAAAAAAGGTAGAAGAAATAGCACAAGTACTTCAAGTAAATGGTATAAAAGCCGTTCCATATCATGCGGGGCTATTAAAAAATAGAGCCAAACACCAAGACATGTTTTTAATGGAAGAAGTAGATGTAGTTGTCGCTACAATTGCCTTTGGTATGGGTATTGACAAACCAGATGTTCGTTTTGTAATACATCATGATATTCCTAAAAGTCTCGAAAGTTATTATCAAGAAACTGGACGAGCAGGTCGCGATGGAGGAGAAGGCTATTGCCTTACTTTTTACTCTTATAAAGACATAGAAAAGCTTGAGAAATTTATGGCAGGTAAGCCAATTGCCGAGCAAGAAAATGGACATGCCCTTTTGCAAGAAGTTGTAGGGTATGCAGAAACTTCTATGAGTAGAAGGAAATATTTACTCCATTATTTTGGTGAAGAATTTGATGAAATTAATGGAGATGGTGCCGATATGGATGACAACACTAGAAATCCAAAACCAAAACATGAAGCCAAGCAAGATGTTAAAATATTATTAGAAGTTATACGAGACACCAAAGAAAAGTATAAATCAAAAGATTTAGTTGCTACCATAGTAGGTAAAGAAAATGCGATGCTAAAATCGCATAGAACAACAGAAAAACCATTTTTTGGAATCGGTAAAGATAAAGATTCTTCTTATTGGATGGCATTGCTACGACAAGTGTTGGTTACCAAATCTATTCGAAAAGAAATTGAACAATATGGTGTTGTAAAGATCACTCAAAAAGGTTTAGATTTTATAGACAATCCAACTTCATTTATGATGACAGAAGATCATGTTTATAATGAAGCAAATGATGCTGCAATTATTACAAATGCTAAAGCAGCCGCAGGAGTTACAGACCCAATATTGATGAAAATGTTGAAAGAATTACGTAAAAGAGAAGGCAAACGCTTAGGTGTACCTCCTTTTGTGATTTTTCAAGATCCTTCATTAGAAGATATGACTTTAAAATACCCTATGAGGGTAGAAGAATTATCAAATATACATGGAGTAGGTGATGGAAAGGCCAAAAAATATGGAAAGCCTTTTGTAGCTTTGATTGCCAAATATGTAGAAGAAAATGATATTCTTAGGCCTGATGATCTTGTTGTTAAAAGTACAGGAGAAAACTCTGGATTAAAACTCTTTATTATACAAAATACCGATCGTAAAATACCCTTAGAAGATATAGCAAAGTCCAAAGGGTTAGAGTTTAGACAATTGATTAAAGAGATGCAGCGTATTGTGTATATGGGCACAAAGCTTAACATTGACTATTATATCAATGAAATTTTAGATGAAGAACAACAAGAAGAAATCATGGAATATTTTATGGAAGCCGAAACCGATAAAATAGATGTTGCAATTGAAGAATTTGATGGCGATTATGATGATGAAGAATTACGTATTATGCGTATTAAGTTTATTAGTGATGTGGCTAACTAACTAAACTAAAAAGCCCAATCCAAAACCAAGTAAAATAGCAATAAACTTTGCAATATTAAATTGATGGTTTTTAGAACTTTCAAATAAAATAATAGTTGCAATGTGTAAAAATACGCCTATAATTATTGCAGTAATAATTTGTTTATAAGCTTGTAAAAACAAAAAAGATTCACTCGTATAAGCTCCTAAAGGAGACATTGCCGCAAAAATTGTTAAATAAAGTAAAACAGAACGCTTTTTAAAATGAGATTGCAAAAAGAAAGTTGTTAATACAATAGCAATCGGAATTTTATGAATCACAATTGCCCACAATAAGCTGTTATGTGTTTGTTCTAAAGGAAAACCTTCCATAAAGGCATGCAAGCACAAACTTAAAAACAACGTCCAAGGAAACCCCTTTTTATGTACATGAATGTGCCCATGATCTGCACCTTTAGAAAAGAAATCAAGGATGAGTTGTAAAAGCAACCCTAAAATTATAAAAGCTCCAATATTTTTATTGGAAGATGAAATAAAAACTTCTGGCAGTAAGTGTAAAGCAATGATAGCAAGTAAATAAGCACCGCTAAAAGCCAATAGAATTTGTACAGTTTCGTTTTTTGGCTTTATAACGTACGCTATAAAAACACCAACAATTACAGATGCTATGAGTGCAAGATAGATCATGAAACAACTAAGATTAATCGGGTGGATGTTTCCAAATCATAAGCATCTAGTTTATAATTTCCAAAGGTATGTTTCAAAGTTAAATCGGCAGTTTTTAAATAACTTTTTATTTTTTCAAGAGACAAACACTTTACGCGCTCTTGAAACTGATAATCTTTTCCTTCAGAAGAAAAAGATATATTTTTTACAATAAAACCATCTTTTATTTGCCTCGTAATATTGAATAAAATGCCATTCAATGTTTTATCTTCTTTGGCAACTAAATGCTGTTTTACAACATGCACATTCATAAAATCAATAACAGCAACACCCTTTGGCTTGAGTCCGTTTTTAATGTTTTTTAAAACCTGTATATCATCTTGATCATTATCAAAATAACCAAAACTTGTAAACAAATTAAAAATAGCATCGTAGCTATTGTTTAAAGGTTTACGCATATCATGAACGCTAAATTTTAAATGTAAATTTTCAAATGGTTTTGCATATAAAATACTGTTTTTTGATAAATCTAAGCCTTTTACATTAAACCCTAATTTATTTAAAAAAACTGAATGTCTTCCTCTTCCGCAGGCAAGATCTAAAATTGTTTGATGCGGTTTTAAATCTAAAAATGCAATGAGATTTCTCATAAAATATTGCGCTTCATCATCATTTCTATGTTGGTATAAAATATGGTAAAATGAAGTATCAAACCAAGAAGCAAACCAATCTTTTGTAATCATTTTCATAATTGCAAAAATACATATAATTATTAATTCTGAAGAAAATACTATTACTCAATTGAAAATGGTATTTTTGCTATAAATAAAAGAGGATGAATCAAAATTTTAAAATGGTTGCCACAACCATGTTTGGCTTAGAAGAAGTTTTAGCAACAGAACTGCGAAACCTAGGCGCACAAGATGTAAAAGTCGGCGTTCGTAATGTAAGTTTCAAAGGCGATAAAGGTTTTATGTACAAGGCAAATATTGCACTAAGAACTGCTATAAGAATTTTAAAACCCATTCAGCAATTTAAAGTTTTTGATGAAGATGATTTGTACAAAAAACTAAAGCGTTTTAATTGGGAAACAGTCATGCATGTTGATGACACTTTTGCTATAGCAGCTGTTGTTAATTCTAAGCAATTTACTAGTAACTCACATTATATTGCCCTAAAGAGCAAAGACGCTATTGTAGATTATTTTAGAGAAAAATTGCATAAAAGACCTAGTATTGATATCAAACATCCAGATGTTAAATTTCATGTACATATTCATCGTGATTTTTGTACCGTTTCATTAGATAGTTCTGGTGACTCTTTACACAAACGTGGCTATAGAATGTCTACCAATATTGCACCTATCAATGAAGTTTTAGCAGCTGGGTTAGTACTTTTAACGGGTTATGACGGAAGTTGTAATTTTATAGATCCAATGTGTGGCTCTGGTACTATTTTAATAGAAGCCGCAATGATTGCCAATAAGGTACCAGCAAATATTAACAGACCAGAATTTGCTTTCGAAAAATGGGCAGATTATGATGAAGACTTGTATTATAAAATTCAAGAAGTACTCTTAAAGAAAATAACCAATTCGCATTTTAAAATTATGGGCTTTGATAAAGCACCAAGTGCTATCCGAAAAGCAAAAGAAAACATAGAAAGTGCAAATTTAACTGATTTTGTTGGTGTGCATCACGTCAATTTTTTTAACTCTATGAAAGAAGTCTTCGGAAAAACCATAATTTTATTCAATCCACCATACGGAGAACGACTAAACATTGATGCACAAGAATTTTACAAAAAAATTGGAGATACATTAAAACATGGCTATGAAGATGCAACGGCTTGGTTTATTACTTCAGACATAGAAGCATTAAAATATGTTGGCTTACGTACTTCGAAGCGTTTGGCAATGAAAAATGGTGATTTAGACTGTAAATTTGTACGTTATGATATGTATGCAGGTAGTAAAAAAGCCAAGAAATTAAAAAATAATGGTGAGTATACTAATGATTCGAAAAATTAATTTTTACACCTTTAAATAAAACCTATGAAATTACAAAAGATATTTATACTAGTAGCTTTTATACTATTGACAACGGCATGTAAAAAGAAAGATATTAAACCAGATAATCTATTTAAATTTAGAGATTATATTAGTTATACAACTTTTGGTACTGTATCTACAAGAACTGCTATCGTTATTGGTTTATCTAAAGAAGTAGAAGGACTAGAAGTTGGACAACTAATAACAGATAAGCTAGTAAAAATAACTCCACATGTTGAAGGAAAACTAGTTGCTGAAAATAATCATACGCTTAAATTTATTGCAAATCAACCACTACAAATTGACAAAGAATACACCGTAAAAGTCAATCTTAAAAAAATATTTTCAGAAATTGCTTCGGAAAACGAAACTTATACCTTTCAGTTTAAAACAAAAAAACCTTATTTTAACCTAGAAACAAATAATTTACAATCTTACAGTAAAAAAGTACAATATCTTGAGGCCGTTTTAAAATCAAACGACATTATTAGTCTAGAAAATGCTAAAAAATTAGTATCGGCAACACAAAAAGGAAAACCCTTACAAGTAGTTTGGAATGAATCTTTTAAAGAGGCAAATGTTTTTGAATTTAAAATAGACAGTATTAAGCGGTTTGTAGACGACAGTAATATTCTTATAAACTGGAACGGTAAAGCCATAAGTGCATCTAATAAAGGCGAAAATACAATTGCCATTCCAGGAATCAGTAATTTTACAATTACCAATATAGAAGTTGTTCAAACACCCGAGCAATATTTATTAATTAACTTTTCTGATCCTTTAAAAAAACAACAAAATTTTGATGGGCTCGTAACCATTCAAAATGCTAAAAACCCAAAATTTATTGTAGATGGTAATGTGTTAAAAGTCTATCCAAAAACCAAGATTATAGGTAAAATAGCGGTAGATGTTTTTCAAGGGATTAAAAATACAGAAAATTACAAACTCAAAAAAACGTTTTCAGAGACCATTGCTTTTGAAGATATAAAGCCACAAGTACGCTTAATTAATAATGGTAGTATTTTACCAAATTCGAAAGAATTGAAATTTAATTTTGAAGCTGTCAACCTAAAAGCTGTTGACATTCGTGTTATTAAAATATTTCAAGATAATATTCTACAATTTTTACAAGACAACGCTTTGCAAAGTGATAACCAACAAGCCATTAGACGTGTAGGAAGAAAAATCACTAAAAAAACTATTCAATTATTAGAAGAAGGACAGCAAAATGACGGTAAGTGGAAAGCGTATAGCATTGATTTATCCCGTTATTTTAAGGCATCACCAGGTGCAATTTATCGTGTAGAATTAACCATGAAAAAAGACTATTCTCTTTATGATTGTAAAGCCAACCCGCAAACTACAAATGCAGAAGATAATGATGACTACTATGAAGATGAATATTACGATGATGACTATTATGATTACGAAGAAAACTATTTAGATCAAGATGAGGCTGCGCGCGAAGAAAAATATTGGGACAATCAATTGTATCGTTATAAAAACCGTTATTATAATTATAGAGACCGAAAAAATCCTTGTAAAGAAGCTTATTATCAAAGCAAAGAAATTTCTCAAAATTTAATAGCTTCTAACTTAGGCATCATTGTAAAAAAAGGAGCAAATAATTCGTATTATTTTGCAGTAAGCAATATTTTAACAACTGCTTCAGAAGCAAATGCAAGCATTAAACTCTTTAATTATCAACAGCAAGAAATTGCAAAAACAAAAACAGACAACCAAGGCTTAGCCATAATCGACGCCAATAAACATGCTGCATTTGCTATAGTTTCTAAAGGAAATAATGTAAGTTATATACGGCTAAAAGATGGCAATGCATTATCGTTGAGTAAATTTGATGTTTCTGGTAATCATCTTCAAAAAGGTCTTAAAGGTTATATTTATGGTGAACGTGGCGTTTGGCGCCCAGGCGATTCATTGCATTTAACATTTTTGTTGAATGATAATGCCAATAAACTACCAAAAGGACACCCAGTAAAAATGAAAATTACAGATCCTAATGGAAAATTAGTATACAAAGCAATAGCCAAAAACAGTGTTAATAATTTCTACGCATTTAATGTACCTACAGAAACATCCTATAAAACAGGTAATTACAATGCACAAGTTAGCGTTGGTGGAGCCACATTTTATAAAGGTTTAAAAATTGAAACCGTAAAGCCAAATAGACTTAAGATAAATGTTAAATTTGATGATCAAATTCTTTCTGGAATTAAACCAATGCAGGGTACAATGCAAATTAATTGGTTACATGGTGCACCCGCAAAAAATGTACGTACAGAAATAAAAGCCAAATTTAGCAAGTCTTATACAAGCTTTAAGCAATATAAAGACTATGTTTTTATAGATCCAACACGTAAATTTAATACAGAAGAAGCAACTATTTTTGATGGTAAAGTAGATGAAAATGGATTTGCAAAAATTAATAAAAAACTGAATATTGGCGAAAATGCACCAGGCATGCTCAACATGCAAATTTTAGTACGGGCTTTTGAAAATGGCGGTGATTTTTCTATGGATGCTTTTACTAAAAAATACGCCCCTTACAAATCTTTTGTAGGCTTAAAATCTCCTAAAGGAAAAGCTTATGGATCGTTCTTTACAGATACAAACCATCAATTTGACATCATTACTGTTGATGATCAAGGAAATCCAATTAAAAGAACAGGTCTAGAAATTAAAATCTATAAAATAGAATGGCGTTGGTGGTGGAATGCTTCTTATGATAACTTATCATCGTACACTTCTAGCTCTTACCATAAACCGTATAAAACAATAAAAATAAATACTGCCAGCAATGGTAAAGCGCGATTTAATTTAAACATACCAGATAAAGATAAAGGGCGTTTTTTAATACGTGTTTATGATACAAAAAGCGGACATGCAACTGGTAGAACAGCGTATTTTTACAAAAATTGGTATGCACCAAAAGGTGACAAAGAAGCAGCCAAAATTTTAGCATTTTCTGCCGATAAAAAGAAATATAATGTTGGCGAAACAGCATCCATTACATTTCCTTCAAGTAGTGAAGGGAGAGCTCTAATAAGTATTGAAAATGGCACAGAAGTTTTGTCTACCAAATGGGTTAAAACACAACAAGGACAAACACACGTTAAAATACCTATTACAAAAGAAATGGCACCAAATGTGTTTGTGAATATTTCGCTATTACAACCACATGCCATTACAGCCAATGATTTACCAATACGCTTATATGGTATTATTCCATTAATGGTAGAAGATCCAAATTCGAGATTAGAACCTCAAATTCAAATGCCAAATATTTTACGTCCCGAAAAAGAATTTACGGTATTGGTTTCAGAAAAAAATAAAAAGGCAATGACTTATACAATTGCAGTTGTTGAAGAAGGATTGCTAGATCTTACGCGCTTTAAAACACCAAATGCTTGGTCTGCTTTTTACAAAAGAGAAGCCTTGGGTGTAAAAACGTGGGATCTGTTTGATGATGTTATTGGTGCTTATTCTGGAAGTATAGATCAAGTATTTGCCATTGGTGGAGATGCTAATGCAAGTGCTGGTAAGAATAAAAAAGCCAATCGATTTAAACCAGTGGTACGTTACTTAGGGCCATTTTCTATGAAATCTGGAGAAAACAGAATCCATAAAATTAAAATGCCAAATTATATTGGATCTGTAAGAACCATGGTTGTTGCTGGTAATGTATCTAAAGATGCCTACGGAAGCACAGAAGAAACGGCTCAGGTCAAAAAACCATTAATGGTTTTAGCTACCTTACCAAGAAAATTAAGTCCCGGTGAAAAAGTAACACTACCAATCACTGTTTTTGCAATGGAACCAAAAGTGAAAAATGTAAAATTACAATTAAAACTAAGTGACGGAATAAAAGTTGTAGGCAATCAAACTACACAATTATATTTTGAAAAACCAGACGAACAAATGGCATTTTTTGAATTGGATGTTTCTAAAGCCAAAGGAATAAACACGGTAGAAGTAATTGCAACAGGAGGTGGAGAAAAGTCAACCTATAAAGTAGAAATAGATGTCTTAAATCCAAATCCTTTTACATCCAAGGTTATCGCTTCAGAAATACAAAAAAACCAATCAAAAGATCTAACATTTAACACTTTTGGCGTGTATGGAACAAATAGTGCTACAGTAGAATTTTCTACCATGCCGCCAATGGATTTTTCTAGAAGATTACAGTATTTAATACAATACCCACACGGATGTGTAGAGCAAACAACTTCTAGTGTATTTCCGCAGTTATACTTAACAGATATATTTGACTTAAATTTTAAAAAGAAAAATGAGATTCAGAAAAATATAGAAAATGGTATTAAACGTCTGGGGCAATTTCAAAACCCTAGTGGTGGCTTAAGTTATTGGATAGGTGAGGGTAGTGCCAATGATTGGGGTACTAGCTATGCAGGTCATTTCTTATTAGAAGCAGAAAAAAAAGGGTATACATTACCATTAACATTTAAAAGTAATTGGTTGGCTTATCAAAAACAAGCCGCTAGAGATTGGAGACCAAGTTACCGAAGCTATAATTCTGATTTAGCACAAGCATACAGATTATACACATTAGCACTTGCTGGCAGTCCAGATTTAAGTGCTATGAATCGCTTACGTAGTTTTACAGAATTATCGAATGAAGGTAAATGGCGCTTAGCGGCAGCTTATGCACTTGCAGGTCAAAAAGAAGCCAGCAACGAAATAGCACAAACAGCAAATATTAACTTTAAACCAAATCATTATAATTATTACACCTACGGATCTGTAGATAGAAATAGAGCAATGGCATTAGAAACCATGGTGTTAACAAAAGATAAACGTGTAAGAGATTTGGCAAAAGAAATTGCTAAAAATTTATCAAGCAATCATTGGATGAGCACTCAAAGTACAGCATACAGCTTACTTTCAATGGCAAAAATGATTGAAACTAATGGCGGAAAATCTATAAAGCTAAGCTATGCATTAAATGGAAAAGAAGAAACAATAGATACCAAAAGCGCGATTGCACAACGCGATTTACAAATAAAAGAAGGGTCTAATACAATTCATATTCAAAACCAGCAGGGCAATGTTGTTTTTGTGCGAGTATTAAATACAGGTAAACTACCCTTAGGTAATGAGCTTGCAACACAAAGAGGCTTGTCTGTAAATGTAACTTATAAAGATTTAAAAGGAAATCCAATTGCAATAACAAAACTACAGCAAGGCCAAGATTTTGTTGCAACAATAGCGGTTAGTAATCTGAAAAATAGTTCTGTAAATGACATTGCCTTAACGGCCCTTTTTCCTTCGGGATGGGAAATTGTAAATACACGTTTTACATCCTTCGGAAATGCTGTTAAAAGTAAAAGTTATGCGCGTTTTGTAGATGTAAAAGATGATCGTGTACATTTTTACTTTGATTTGCAGAAAAACGGCTCAAATGGAGTCAAAACCTTTAATATTATGCTTAATGCATCCTATTTAGGCACGTATTATCTACCAGGATTGCAAGCAGAAGCCATGTATGATGATGATTTTTTAGTACATACAAAAGGGCAATGGATATCGGTAGTTAAATAACTTTTTCAACAATTACTTAGTTGTAAACGACCCAATTTAATGTATAAAAAAGTGCCTTTTATCAAAAAGTATAAATTTCAATTTTTATTGATTTTTGTATTGCTATTATGGTATGCTTTTAGTCTTCCAAAACAATTATTTAAGGTGCCAACTGCAACTGTTATCACTAGCAGTGATGGTAGTTTAATTGGCGCTTCAATAGCGAGTGATGGGCAATGGCGTTTTCCACAAAACGATCAAGTTTCAACAAAATTTAAGACTTGTATAGTGCAATTTGAAGATGCATACTTTTATAAGCATATTGGTTTTAATCCGGTTGCTATATTTAAGGCAATGCTACAAAATTTTCGTTCAGGAAAAATTAAGCGTGGCGCAAGTACCATTACACAACAAACCATACGCCTTTCTAGAAATCATAAAAAAAGAACCTATTTAGAAAAAATAAAGGAACTTATTTTGGCAACTAGATTAGAATTGCGTTATAGCAAAGCAAAGATTTTATCTTTGTATGCAAGTAATGCACCTTTTGGAGGAAATGTGGTTGGGTTAGATGCCGCATCTTGGCGGTATTTTAACCGTAGTGCATCTGATTTGTCATGGGCAGAAGCTGCTACCTTAGCTGTTTTACCAAATGCACCAAGTTTAATATATCCAGGGAAAAATCAACAAAAATTACTTAAAAAAAGAAACAGATTATTAAAAAAATTACTTTTAAAAAAGAAAATAGATAGCTTAACGTATCATTTGGCCTTGGTAGAAAAACTACCTACAAAACCGTTTGCATTACCACAAATAGCACCACATTTACTTCAGAAGATTCGAATAAAAAATAAAGGAAAAAGAATGCAAACAAGTATTGATAAACACTATCAAAAACTTGCTAATAGGGTTGTTAAAAATCATTATAATATTCTCAAACAAAACGAAATTCATAATGTTGCTGTCTTAATTTTAGATATAAAAACTAGAAAAGTACTGACTTATATTGGCAATTCTTCCACAGACAAAGCACATCAAAAAGACGTTGATGTTATTGATAAGCCAAGAAGTACAGGCAGTATCTTAAAACCATTTTTATATGCTGCTATGCTAGATAGTGGAGAAATTTTACCCAATACTTTGGTGGCAGATGTACCTTCGCAATTTGGTAGTTATCACCCAGAAAATTTCAATAAAGAATATGATGGCGCTGTACCTGCAAGTAGCGCATTGGCTAGGTCACTAAATGTACCTGTAGTACGCATGCTACAATCTTTTGGACTGGATAGGTTTTACCATTATTTAAATGACTTACATTTAAAAGATATTAAATACAATGCCAATCATTATGGATTGTCCCTAATCTTAGGAGGCGCAGAAAGTAATTTATGGGATTTATGTAAAAGTTACGCTGCAATGGCCGCTACAGTTACACATTATACAGAAAAATCTAGTCGCTATTATGATAAAGAATATTGCGAACCTTCCGTTTTAAAAGATGAAAATATTTCCTTCGGAAAGCTTTCTTCAGAAAAAACAGTATTTGATGCAGCTTCTATTTACTTAACCTTAGAAAGTATGAAAAAAGCAAATAGACCTCAAGGCAACGAAAACTGGGAGTTTTTTGATACTTCTAAACAAATAGCATGGAAAACTGGTACTAGCTTTGGTTTTAGAGATGCTTGGTCTATTGGTATTACTAAAGATTATGTTGTTGGAGTTTGGGTTGGCAATGCAGATGGAGAAGGACGTCCAGGTTTGGTTGGCTTGCAAACAGCAGCGCCAATTTTATTTGATATTTTTGATTTTTTGCCTGCAAGTAATTGGTTTGAAAAACCATATGATGAAATGCAAGAAATAGATGTCTGCACAGAAAGTGGCTATAGAGCATCTAGTTATTGCACTAATATTAACAAAAAATTTGTTCAAATAAGTGGATTAAAAACAAAACCTTGTCCGTATCATAAACTTGTACATCTTAATGTAAGTAAAACTTTTCAAATCAACTCTTCTTGTGAATCTGTTGCAGAAATCATTCACACACCATGGTTTATATTGCCACCATTAATGGAACGTTTTTATAAAAGAAAGCATCCATTTTATAAAAGCTTACCTAGTTTTAGAGAAGATTGTATACCAAACGGAGCCAATACAATGGCTTTTTTATATCCAAAAGAAACGGCAACCATTTTTTTACCAAAAGATTTTGACGGAAAAGTGAATGAGCTGATACTAAAAGTAGCGCATTCTAAACCCGCAACACGTATTTTTTGGTATGTTGATCAAACATTTATAGGCAGTACTAAAGAAATCCATGAAATGGCAATAGTCCCAAAAAAAGGAAAACACTTGCTTACCGTTGTTGACGAATTTGGTACAGAAATCAAAAAATGGATAACTATT
The DNA here is from genome assembly GCA_947311635.1 of uncultured Flavobacteriaceae bacterium. GTDB lineage: Bacteria > Bacteroidota > Bacteroidia > Flavobacteriales > Flavobacteriaceae > CAMZLD01. The sequence continues at coordinate 14,917 of CAMZLD010000044.1, forward strand.
TTAGAACGCTAAAAAAAATCTCTTTAACAAAATGCTAAAGAGATTTTAGTGTAAATAAAAAAAGCAAATTATCTACGTCTGTTTCTTGAATGCGTTGCAATCTTCTTAGAGTTAGCATATTTTCTATTAGAAGAAGTTCTAGCCTTTGAAGCTGTATTTCTTTTTCTTTGTGTTTGCAGACTTCTTGAAGAATTATGTGATTGTTTTCTACTACTAGACACATGTCTTTTCATTGTGCCAGTACCTTGCGCTCTACGAGATCTATTTACAGAACCTCTATTTGTAGTACTTTTTCTATGAGATTGGTTTCTGTTTATGCCGCTAGATTGTCTTGTTATATGACGTTTTCTATAATCACCATCATGGCCTCTCTTAGCTCTTTTATGATTATCATATTTACGGTGGCCCTTTTTTCTTTTGTGTTCATCACTTTCATGATGTCTTCTTTTTCCGCTATGCTCATTATATGCTCTATGGTGTTCTCTTTTTGCATATGTTCGTCTACCTTCGTAATGTCTTCTATTTGGCTTATAATATTGTCTGTATGGCTGATGTCTTACAATATTATATTGATGGTGTCTAGGTCTAAAATAAGAAAAATATGGTCTGTGTACATAATGTCTATTATACGTATTTATATAACCTCTATAATGTAGAAAACGACCGTTAATGTCAAAATTTATATACAAGCCACCAATACGATGTAAATAATGATTATGATAATAAATATCTACATTTCCAATAAGTGTAACTCTTCCGTAGCGATCATAATAAATAGGAGTATCCTCTATTTGAATAATGGCACCATAACGATCGCGCTGAATATAAAGGTCATAATCAAAGCCACTATTATAACTTATACGAATATCATTTCCACGGTAATAAACACTAGCTTCATCAGCATAAGCGTTTAAATAAAAATCAAACTCTCCATCTTTGTAGATAGAAAAGGTAATACCATCTTCTACAAAAGTAAAATATTTACCATAATCATTATAATGGTAATTAGCCGTTGAGTTTTTTGAGCTTTCTGTAGTATTAGTAGCATTAGCAGAAAATCCAATAAAAAAGATTGCTGCAATCAATAACATGTTGTTTTTCATAATTTATGAGTTTAAATGAATGAATGACAGCTTGGTAGTTTTATGATTATTCGCAAAGAACGTGCCAAAAGAATATCTGTTATGATAGCTACATTTTTAGTATTTTTGATGTTTAAAATCAAAATTCACTTTACTTAAAATAAAAAGCCATTAATTATATAAGCGTCATACTGCCCATTGCATTGCAAAAGTTATTTACTTATAAAATAACCGATGCAGAGGCTTCTTATTTAAAACCGGGTATGTGCGTTGCTGTTTCCTTCGGAAAGTCGAAAATTTATACCGCTTTGGTCTTTGAAATTCATCAGCATAAACCTACAGCTTATCAAGCAAAAGATATATATCAGATTTTAGATGAAAAACCTTTAGTAACTAGTAAACAATTAAAACATTGGCAATGGATTTCTGATTATTACATGTGCTCTTTAGGAGAAGTTTTTAGGGCAGCATTACCCTCAGCTTTTTTATTAGAAAGTGAAACCATTATTTTAAAAAACAACACTTTTTCTTCCGAAGAAGATTTAACAGACAATGAATTTTTAATTGTTGAAGCACTTCAGCATCAATCGCAATTAAACCTACAGCAGATTATGCAGATTACAGGGAAAACAAAAGTTTTTTCTTTGATAAAACAGTTGCTAGAAAAAGAAGCCATTATTGTAAAGGAAGAAATTTACGAGCAATACAAGCCTAAAGTAATTCAATACATTCGCCTTCAAAAGCAATGGGAAGCAAAATTAGACGTGCTTTTAGAAAAACTGAAAAGAGCAAAAAAGCAACGTGAAGTTGTACTGCATTATTTTCAATTACAAGCAAGTACTCAAAAACCAATAAAAAAGCTAGACATACAAAAACAGCTCAATACCAGTGCAGCAGTTATCAATGCATTAGTAGATAAAGACTTTTTTGAGATTTATGAAATTCAAGTAGATCGCATCAATTTTAAGGGAAATCAGGGGTCTTTAAAGATTTTAAATGAATTTCAAGCACAAGCATATAAAGAAATAAAAGAATGTTTTTTAACAAAAGATGTTTGTTTATTTCATGGCATTACAAGTAGTGGTAAAACAGAAATCTATGTACAACTCATTAAAGAGGTTTTAGAACAAAATAAACAAGTGTTGTATTTATTACCAGAAATTGCTTTAACAACTCAATTATTACAGCGATTACAAGTTTATTTTGGAGAACAAATTAGTGTTTTTCATTCAAAATACAGCATGAATGAGCGCGTAGAAGTCTATAATAACATACTCAATAGTAAAACAAAAGCACAAGTTATTGTAGGTGCTCGTTCGTCAATTTTCTTGCCATTTGTAGATTTAGGACTCATAATTGTAGATGAAGAGCACGAAACCTCTTACAAACAATTTGATCCCTCACCACGTTATCATGCAAGAGATGCAGCCATTGTTTTAGGTTTACAACACAAAGCCAAGATTGTTTTAGGGTCGGCAACACCATCTATAGAAAGTTATTACAATGCACAACAGCAAAAATACGGTTTGGTAAATCTCAACAGACGCTTCGGAAATGTTTTGTTGCCAGAAGTAGAACTTGTAAATATTAAAGAAAAGCAGCGTAAAAAACGTATGAATGGGCATTTTTCTGATCGGTTACTAAAACTGATAGAAGCAGCCATAGCCGAAAAAGAGCAAATTATACTATTTCAAAATCGCCGTGGTTTTTCACCAATAATAACCTGTACAACTTGCGGAGAATCACCACAATGTCCAAATTGCGATGTAAGTTTAACATATCATAAATACATTCATAAACTTAAATGTCATTATTGTGGGTATTACAATCAAATGCCTATAAATTGTTTCGCTTGTGGAAACGCAACACTAGACACAAAAGGCTTCGGAACAGAACAAATAGAACTCGAATTAAAAGCATTGTATCCAGATTTGAAAATCGCTCGCTTAGACATGGATACTACACGTGGTAAGCATAGTTATCAAAAAATATTAGGCGCTTTTCAAGCACACGAAATAGATGTTCTTGTTGGCACCCAAATGCTGTCAAAAGGCTTAGACTTTAGCAATGTAAGTTTGGTTGGTGTATTAAATGCAGACAATATGCTTAACTTTCCAGATTTTAGAGCACATGAGCGTAGTTTTCAGATGTTAGTACAAGTGTCTGGCAGGGCAGGACGTGCCAAAAAAAGAGGAAAAGTTGCTATACAAACCTACAATCCATATCACCAAATATTGCAGCAAGTAAGTACTAATAGCTATACGCAAATGTATAAAGAACAAATACAAGAACGTTGGCAATATAAATATCCACCATTTTACAGAACTATCAAAATAGTTTTAAAGCATCGTGATTATCAACGTTTAGAAACAGCGTCTAACTGGCTAGGAAAAGCCTTACAAGCTATATTTAAAGAGCATTTGTTAGGGCCTACAACACCAGCTATTTCTAGAATAAGAAATCAATATCTTAAAAATGCGATCATAAAAATACCGCAACAGCATTCATTAAACAGTACCAAAGAGCAGCTTTTAAAAGTTAAAAATGTATTTCAATCTGTAAAAGAATTTAGAGCTATCAGGTTTATAATCGATGTAGATAATTATTAATTTTTTAATTAAAATTTATAAAAACGCTAAAAAGTTATGTTTAATAGCGGTTCTAAGAGCTTTTTTAAATAGACATCTTGC
>CAMZLD010000045.1 GCA_947311635.1 uncultured Flavobacteriaceae bacterium
ACAGTGTTTACAATTTCTGACAATTTTTCAAATTCAAGTTTATCAATAGCTGTCATTAGACCAAATAAAATAATAAAAATGTACACTATTTTAGCAATAAGCTTTTCTATATTTGCTTTACCTACTAAAGTGTTTAAGTGTGCATCTTTCATAACTTCATTTAAATTTAAACTATCAAGTAAATCTTTAATTAAATTACTTAAAAATTTAGCACCTACAACAAAAATAATCATAATAAGAGAAGCGACTAAAATTTTAGGAATTGCATCAAAAAAACTTTGTAACATACTTACTGCTGGAGTAGATATTGCATCTAAATTTAAAATGTTTAAAGCGGCAATTAATAGCGGAATAAATATAAAAATAAACACAACTTTCTTTAAAATTTGTACTAGATTTATGTTTTCTGGTAACTTTAATTTTGAAGTTAATTTTTGAATTGTTTCACCAGAAAGTCCCACTAATTCAGAAACTATATTTGCAAGCATATAGCCTATATAGCCTACTAGACCAGCACCAATAACGTTAGGAATTGCAGAAGTGAATTTATTTAATAATACTTTTAATGGTTCTAATGCTGAAGACATGCCAAGTTTATTTAGCGCAAGCATAAATACAAAAATCATTAATAAAGCATAAATTAATTTACTTACAAAAGAAGAAATTTTAATGCTAGAATTGTTTAACCTGCTATCAATACCAGTTTTATGAATTAAACGAGTGATGATTTTTTTTATAAATTTTGCAATAATAAAACCTATAAATAGGATTAAAATTGCTGCAATTGCATTTGATAATGAACTTCCTATAGAAGTTGTTAGATTTTGAAAAAAGGAATTTAAATAAGTCATATTATTAGTTTATATAATTAAGACACAGTAATATTGAAAGATGTCACTATTTAGTAGTATTTTTTTGTAATTTGCGATTTTAAAACAAGGGATGATTTCTCTCCCACGCTGAATTTTCGATACTCTTCGGAAGGATAAAGGTAGAACAGGAATGGTTATTTTATCAATTTAAACACATAAAAAAATGGCTGTTTTAGAACAATTAACGTCACAACAAGCAATCGATTTAGAAAACAAGTACGGAGCCCACAATTACCATCCGCTTCCTGTAGTATTAAACAAAGGAGAAGGAGTTTTTGTTTGGGATGTAGAAGGTAAAAAATACTACGATTTTTTATCGGCTTATTCTGCTGTAAACCAAGGGCATTGTCACCCAAAAATTGTTAACGCAATGGTGCAACAAGCACAAACACTAACCTTAACATCAAGAGCATTCTATAATGATATGTTAGGGAAATATGAAAAATTCGCTTCAGAAATTTTTGGTTTTGACAAATTATTACCAATGAATACGGGTGCCGAAGCAGTTGAAACTGCTTTAAAAATTTGCCGTAAATGGGCGTACGAAGTAAAAGGAATTGATGAAAATGAAGCAGAAATAATAGTTTGCCTAAATAATTTTCATGGACGTACAACCACTATAATTTCATTTTCGAATGATCCTGTTGCACGCAAAAATTTCGGTCCTTTTACCAACGGGTTTATAAAAATTGAATATGATAATTTAAAGGCACTCGAAGAAGTGCTTTCAAAAAATAAAAATATTGCAGGTTTTTTGGTAGAACCTATACAAGGAGAAGCAGGAGTGTATGTGCCAAGTGAAGGATATTTAGCTGCAGCAAAAGCATTGTGTGAAAAACACAATGTATTATTTATTGCTGATGAAGTGCAAACAGGAATTGCTAGGACAGGAAAATTATTGGCTGTTGATCATGAAAATGTAACTCCAGATATTTTAATTTTAGGCAAAGCTTTAAGTGGAGGTGCTTATCCAGTTTCTGGTGTTTTAGCAAATAATGATATTATGAATGTTATTAAACCAGGAAATCATGGTTCTACATTTGGAGGTAACCCAATCGCAGCAGCTGTAGCAATTGCTGCTTTAGAAGTTGTACGAGATGAAAAATTAGCAGACAATGCAGAGCGTTTAGGAAAAATTTTTAGAAAAGAATTAAATACATTTGCTCAAGAAAACGATTTGGTAACTTTAGTAAGAGGAAAAGGGTTGCTAAACGCCGTTTTAATTAACGATACTGAAGATAGTGATACGGCTTGGAATACCTGTTTAAAATTACGTGATAACGGACTTTTAGCCAAACCAACCCACGGTAATATTATTCGTTTTGCACCGCCATTAGTAATGAATGAAGAACAATTAATGGATTGTATTTCGATTATTAAGAAAACAATTTTAGCTTTTTAAATAAGGCAAATTATTACATAAAAAAAACCGCCAATTGGCGGTTTTTTTTTATGATAAGATTGTAAAATGCTTAAAATAATTCTCTTCCAGAAAAATGAAAAGCACCTTCAATAGCAGCGTTTTCATCACTATCACTACCATGTACAGCGTTTTCTCCAATAGATGCTGCGTATAATTTACGAATGGTTCCTTCTGCAGCATCTGCAGGATTTGTAGCACCTATTAAAGTTCTAAAATCTTCTACAGCATTTTCTTTTTCTAAAATAGCAGCTACAATTGGACCACGCGTCATATATTCAACCAATTCTCCAAAAAATGGTCTTTCATTATGTACAGCGTAAAAAGCTTCTGCATCTCTACGTGTCATATGTGTCATTTTCATTGCTACAATTTTAAATCCAGCAGCATTAATTTTGTCTAATATTGGGCCAATGTTTCCTTTTTCGATAGAATCAGGTTTTAACATTGTAAATGTTCTATTTGTTGCCATGTATATGGTTTTTTAGTTATTAAAATTGGCGCAAATATACAGAATTCTTTTAAATAATAACCAGCAAAAAAAGCTAAAAAAGGTTAATCTTTAGAAGAACCTGTTAAAGTGTTTTAAAAAGTTAGGTAAAAACCTACATTTAGTTGTATATTCGCACGGTAAAATTAGATTTTGGAAAAGATAGACTTATTAAAAAAACAATTAGCGATACCTCAAAAAATCGTTTTGATTCCGCATAGAAATCCAGATGGTGATGCTGTGGGGTCAACTTTGGCAATGTATCATTTTTTAAAGTCACAACAGCATCAAGTAACCGTTGTAGCACCAAATAAATTTCCTTCTTTTTTAGCTTGGATGCCAGGCGCAGAGACCATCTGTTTTTTTGATTCAGAAACAAAAAAAGCAAAGCGAAAAATTACGGAAGCTACCTTGGTATTTTTATTAGATTTCAATGCACTTCATAGAACAGGTAATGATATGCAATTCTTTTTAGAAAAGTATAAAGGTACTTTTGTAATGATAGATCATCACCAACAACCAGATGCTATTGCGGCTTTTACTTATTCAGATACAAGTATTTGTTCTACCTGCCAAATGGTTTATCATTTTATTGAAAAGCTAGAAAAAGTAAATTTAATTAATAAAGAAATCGCTACTTGTTTGTATACGGGTATAATGACAGACACAGGCTCTTTTAGATTTCCTTCTACCACAAGTACAACACATAGAATCATTGCAGATTTAATTGATAAAGGAGCTAATAATGCCCGTATTCATAACAATGTGTATGATACCAATAGTTATAGTAGTTTACAATTATTAGGTTGTGCTTTGCAAAATATGAAAGTAGTAGAAAGCTTTAAAACAGCTTATATTACATTATCTATAGAAGAATTAGAGCGATATAAATACAAAAAAGGAGATACAGAAGGTATTGTAAATTATGCCTTGTCTTTAAAAGGAATTATATTTGCAGCTATTTTTATTGAAGACGCAGATCAAAAAATAATAAAATTATCTTTGCGCTCTAAAGGCACATTTTCTGTGAATGAATTTGCAAGAGCGCATTTTGAAGGCGGTGGGCATACCAACGCAGCCGGAGGAAAATCTCAGCTTAGTTTAGCAAAAACTGTTGAGAATTTTTTAAATTTGTTGCCTCAATATAAACAACAATTATTGCTATCTTATGAAATATAACAGCCTGTTTTTTATTTTGATTTTAACAATGGTGTCGTGTTCTGCTCCAAAAGCAAGAAAACCTGTTGCTAGAACTACCAGTACTGTTATGAAAGCATCTGTTGATAATAGTAAAAAAATCTTTAAACAAGAAGAAGCTTTTTTTAGAAAACTAATGGCAGAAGACAGTTTGCAAACCTATCATAAATCTAAAAGAGGTTTTTGGTATGCCTATAAAAAAAGAGATACCATAAATACTTATCAACTTGTAAAAGGTGACGAGGTAACCTATACATATGATATAAATGATATCTTTGGAAACCAAATTTATTCTGAAGAAGAAATTGGAATTAAAAAATATTATGTAGATGAAGAAGTCATTATGCAGGGTTTACAAGAAGGATTAAAACTTCTAAAAGCCCATGAAGAAGTGACTTTTTTATTTCCTTCCTATAAAGCTTATGGCTTTACAGGAAATAATGATAGAATAGGGGTCAATACTCCATTAATTTGTAATGTAAAAATAGTAACTATAAATCCAAAAATTAATAAATAAAATGAAAAATTTAAAATTATCAATCTTAGCAATTACCATTGCAGCAACGTTGTTTTCTTGTAATACATCTTCTGTAAAAAGACAAACAAGCTTAAATTCAGCTTTAGATTCTGTTAGCTATGCAGTAGGAATCGATATAGCTAAAAATTTAAGTAGAACTTTTAACGGATTTAATGAAGATTTGGTATATCAAGCATTTAAAGATCTAAAAGATTCTACAGACTTATTAATTCAAGAAAAAGATACACGTAAAGTAGTTTCAGATTATAGAGCAAAAAAGCATGCTGAAGAATTAAAAGAAAAATATGGTAAGGTTAAAGAAGACGGTATAAAGTTTTTAGAAGCCAATAAATTAAAACCAGGTGTTAAAATAACCGCTAGTGGTTTACAATATATTGTTGTTAAAGAAGGAACCGGTAAAAAACCAACAGTAACAGATAAAGTAAAAGTACATTACCATGGCACCACACCAGAAGGCGTTGTATTTGATAGTTCTGTTGACAGAAAAAAACCTATTGATTTTAATCTAACCCAAGTAATAAAAGGTTGGACAGAAGGACTTCAATTAATGAAAGAAGGCGCAAAATATAAACTTTTTATACCGCAAGAGTTGGCTTATGGAGAAAGAGCACCACAAGGCGGTAATGGACCTATTAAACCGTATATGCCTTTGGTTTTTGATGTAGAATTAATCAAAATTTTACCTAAAAAATAATGCAGTTAAAAAATTATTTATTTTTAGCCATAGCAGTTATATCAACAGCTTGCAATACAGCACAAACAACACCTTCTTCTAAAAACGAAGAAGGTGTGTTTGCTTCTATAAAAACCTCAAAAGGAACTCTTTTATTAAAACTTGAATTTGAAAAAGTACCAATTGCCGTTGCCAATTTTGTTTCATTGGCAAAAGGAACCAATAATATGGTTGCCGATTCTCTAAGAAAAAAACACTTCTATGATGGTTTAAAATTTCATAGAGTTATTAAAGGTTTTATGATTCAAGGAGGTGATCCAAAAGGTGATGGTTCTGGTGATCCTGGCTATAAGTTTGGAGATGAGTTTCCGAAGGATTCAAACGGAAAACTTCTTTTAAAACACGATTCAAAAGGTGTTTTATCTATGGCAAATTCTGGACCAGCAACCAACGGAAGTCAGTTTTTTATAACCTACAAAGCAACACCTTGGTTAGACAATAAACACACGGTATTTGGGCATGTTGTAAAAGGGTACGATGTTTTAGACGCAATCACACAAGGAGATGTTATTGAAAAAATAACGATACTAAAAAAAGGAAAGCGTGCTAAAAAGTTTAAAGCAGCAAAAGTTTTTATAAACGGAATTGCTACAATGCGAAAAGAAGCAGCAGCTAAGAAAAAAATAGTAAGTGCTTTAAAAGAAAAAGAAGTAGCCGCCTTTAACCAATATAAAGAAAAAGCAACAAGCTATCCTTCTGGTTTAAAAATCTATATAGAAAATCCACAAGAAAGTCAAAAGCCTAAAACAGGTCAGTTTGTAAAAGTAGCTTATGCAGGTTTTTTAGCAGACGGAACTTTGTTTGACACAAGTATGAAAGCATTAGCAGTAAAACACCAAAAGTATGATCTTAGAAAAGACCAAGCACAAGCTTATGCTCCTTTTAAAACGGTGTATAGCAACAAAGCAAACTTAATACAAGGCATGAAAGAAGGGCTGCAACAATTAAAAGTTGGAGAAAAAGCGTATTTGTTTATTCCAGCTGAGCTAGGCTATGGAAAACAAGGAATACGAAATCTAATTCCACCAAATTCTGACTTGGTTTTTAAGGTAGAAATTACCGAAATTTCAAAATAAAATGATAGAATCGCTTTTAGATAAAGATACAGCCTTATTTCTTTTTTTAAATGCTTTAGGCAACAGCACTTGGGATGGTTTTTGGTTATTGGTAACAAACAAACTCACCACTATTCCAATTTATGTTTTTCTTACCTATCTGTTATATAGAAAATGGGGAGCAAAGAAGACTGCGGCTTTTTTTCTTTTTGCACTTTTAATGCTTACATTTTCAGATCAATTAGCCAATATTTTTAAGTATGGTTTTAAACGATTAAGACCTTGCCATGAAACAAGTTTGGCGCCTTATCTTCGTTTGGTAAAATCTCATTGCGGTGGTCAGTACAGCTTTTTTTCTGCACATGCTTCAACAGGAATGGCTTTGGCCGTTTTCTTCGGAAATTTTTTAAAGCAATATTCAAAAATATTTTTTATAGCTCTTATAACACTTGCCTTTTTTGTTGCTTATAGCCGTATTTATATAGGTGTCCATTATCCGTTAGATGTTCTTGTAGGAGTGTTTTTTGGGAGTATTATAGGTATTTTGTTTTATAAAACATTTAAGATTTTTAGTAATAAATACCTTAAAACTTAAATATAAAATCTTTTCTACCTAAATTTGCTCTTTAAATTAACTATTATGAAGGGTTTTATTATTTTTTTCTTCGGAATACTGTCAGTAAGCATCAATGCTCAAAATATATTAATTAATAATACGGGCAGTCCAAATGAGCCTTCCATTATGATGGATCCTAACAATACTAATAATATTGTTGCGGGCTCTAATTTAAATCTTTATTATGTAAGTACAGATGGTGGACTTACTTGGACCACCAATACCCTTACATCTACCTATGGAGTTTGGGGAGATCCAGTAATAGATGTTGATACCTTTGGAAATTTTTATTTTTACCACCTATCTAATCCACCAAGTGGAAGTTGGATAGACCGTATTGTATGTCAAAAAACATCAGATTTAGGTGCTACTTGGACAGCAGGAACATTTACAGGTTTGAATGGTACAAAAGATCAAGATAAGCAATGGACTATTGTTGATAGAACAAATAATAATATTTACATGACTTGGACTGAGTTTGATAGCTACGGAAGCTCAAGTCCAACAGATTTTTCTAGAATATTATTTTCAAAATCTACCGATTTAGGTGACACTTGGTCTACACCAAAAAAAATTAATATCAATGATGGTGATTGCGTAGATGAAGACAATACTGTAGAAGGTGCTGTGCCTGCTGTTGGACCTAATGGAGAAATCTACGTAGCTTGGGCAGGACCAAATGGCTTGGTGTTTAATAAATCATTAGACCAAGGCACTACTTGGTTGAGCTCAGAAATAGCAATTGATCCAATGCCAGGAGGCTGGGATTATGCCATTCCAGGTATTGATAGATGCAATGGCTTGCCCATTACCAAATGTGATATTAGTGGCGGTGTTAACCAAGGCACTATTTATGTAAACTGGACAGACCAAAGAAATGGCACCAATGATACCGATGTTTGGTTGTCGAAATCTACAGATGCTGGTTCAACTTGGTCAGCTCCTATACGCGTAAATGATGATGCACCCGGAAAACACCAATTTTTAACATGGATGGATATTGATCAAACCAATGGTTATTTGTATTTTATATTTTATGATAGAAGAAATTACACAGACAATCAAACAGATGTTTATCTAGCCATTTCTCAAGATGGAGGAGCAACTTTTATAAATAAAAAAATAAGCGAATCGCCTTTTACACCTAATGCAGCTGTGTTTTTTGGTGATTATACCAATATTACAGTACACAATAATATTGTAAGACCTATATGGACACGTCTTGTTGGGTCTCAACTTAGTGTCTGGACAGACGTTACACCTTTAAGTCAGTTACTATCAGTTTCAGAAGAAAACAGCGAAGAAAATGAAGTGATTCAATATCCAAATCCAGCCACAAACAACACCTTTGTTGCTTTTAAATTGCATAAAAGTGAAATTGTAAGTTTAAAATTATACACCCAATCAGGGAAACTTATTAAAACTTTTATCAATAACAAACCAATGGATTACGGAAAATATGTTTTTCCAGTTGAGATAGATCAATTAAATCTATCGGCAGGTAGTTATTATTACAAATTAATGATTGGAAGTAAAGTGAAAACAATGAAAACCATTATTATTAAATAATATTCTTGTCCGATTAAAATTTATAAAAACTCTAAAAAGTTATGTTTAATAGAGGTTCTAAGGGCTTTTTTAAATAGACACCTTGCTTTTTCTGTTTTTTTAATTTTAGTCGGACAAGAATATTATTTAATAATAAT
>CAMZLD010000046.1 GCA_947311635.1 uncultured Flavobacteriaceae bacterium
CTTATACTTTTTAGCACGTTTGTTAAAAAGAGCTTCATAGCTAGTAGAAGGTGCATACATTTCTTCTAACTGCTGGTAGGTTATAGGTTGCGTTTTGATTTCTTGAAAAACAAAAGCATTGTATTTGTCAACAGAAATACTTGCTTTTACTTGCTTTAAAATACGTTTACAGGTATCGCAAGTTTGTAAATAGTAAACTTTATTCATACTGTAAAAGTACTTTTTTTAGTTTGAAATGTGCATTCTATAAATTCAAAAAATAGTTTTACTTTTATGCTTAGAAAAATAACCCATGAATTTTCAGACAGCAGCCTTTAACAGAAATACTTTTTTAAAACTATTAAGCAATTTAAGCACAGAACAGCTCAGTTTTATTCCGAAGGGATTTAACAACCATATTTTATGGAACATTGGGCATACTTTAATTACAGAACAGATGCTTACCTATGGTCTTTCGGGATTAGAAATGCCCGTTGACACTAAGTTTGTGAAAATGTACGGAAAAGGCTCTATTCCCTTAAAAGAAGTAAGTAAAACAGCTGTAGAAGACATTATTTTACATTTAATACCTGCGGTACAACAAACAAAAAAAGATTTTGAAAAAGGGATTTTTAAAAATTACAATGAATACCCAACAAGTGCCGGCATTACTCTTAGAAATATAGAAGACGCATTTACTTTTAATGCTTTTCATGAAGGCATTCACCTAGGAATAATATTAGCAATTAAAAAACACTTAAACTAATGGACTTTTACACCATAGCAACCGTATTGATTGTTTTATCAGCATTATTCGGTTACATTAATGTTCGGTTTTTAGAACTTCCAAACACAATTGGCTTGATGCTGATCACTATTTTCTTTACCATGATGGTATTTGCATTAAGTTATATTGACCCAACATTATTAGAAAAAGAACGTCAGCTAATTGGACATATTGATTTTAAAACGGTCTTACTTGACGGAATGTTAAGTTTTATGCTTTTTGCAGGTGCTTTACATACCAATTTTCAACAGTTAAAAGTACAACGGAAACCCATTTTAGCCTTTGCAACTTTAGGAACTTTAATTTCAACATTTTTAGTAGGTATATTTGTTTATTACGGTTTAAAAGTAATTAGTCTAGATACTAGTTTTATTAACTGCCTATTATTTGGCGCATTGATTTCACCAACAGACCCAATTGCCGTTTTAGGCATCTTAAAAAAAGTAGGCGCGCCTAAATCTTTAGAAACTAAAATTGTTGGAGAATCCCTTTTTAATGATGGTGTAGGTGTTGTTATATTTATTGCTATTTACAGTATCGCAAGTAAAGGTATGGAACATTTTTCTATAGCCCATACGGCTATAGAATTTGTACAAGAAGTAGGAGGCGGTTTACTATTGGGTGCCATTTTAGGTTTTGGGACTTATAGATTACTTAAATCTATAGATGATTATGATACCGAAGTTATCATTACCGTAGCTGCAGTTATGGGAGGAACTTTATTGGCACAAAGACTACATATTTCTGCACCTTTAGCTATGGTTGTTGCTGGACTTATTGTAGGGCATGATACGTTAAGAGAAACCTCTATGAGCGAAGTAACCGAGATGTATGTCGATAAATTTTGGGAACTTATAGATGTTCTTTTAAATACCCTTTTGTTTGTAATGATTGGTATGGAGCTTTTAATGCTTACCTTTGAAAAAGAATACTTTTTAGCTGGTGTATTGGCAATTCCTGCAATATTACTCGCTCGTTATTTATCACTTTTACTTCCTATTAAATTTTACAAAGACAAATTAGATTTTGTGAAAAACACCAATGCATTAATGACTTGGGGCGGTTTACGAGGTGGAATATCCATTGCTTTAGCGCTAAGTTTAACAAATGCTATGAACAAAGATTTATTCTTAGTAATGACCTATACCGTTGTTGTATTTTCTATAGTTGGTCAAGGGTTGTCTATTGGTAAACTGATTAAAAAATTATCTTAATACTTATTCTATTTTCTGAAAAAAAATAAAGATTCACATGAAATTTAACACAAAAACAATACATGGCAATCAGCAACATGAGCCAGCAACAGGGGCTGTAATGCCACCAATCTTTCAAACATCAACATTTGCACAATCTTCACCCGGAAAACATAAGGGCTATGAATATGCTAGAGCTGCAAACCCAACAAGAACAGCTTTAGAAAATGCTTTTGCTGCTATTGAAAACGGAACACATGGCTTTGCATTTGCCTCTGGCTTATCTGCAATTGATTGCGTTTTGCGTCTATTAAACCCCGAAGATGAAGTAATAGCTGGCGATGATTTATATGGTGGAACTTATAGAATGTTTACACGTTTATTTGCTAAATATGGATTAAAATTCACTTTTGTAGATTTTAATGATGCCAATAACATCATAAAGCATCTAACAGAAAAAACAAAATTGGTTTGGCTAGAAACACCTACCAATCCTTTAATGAAAATTGCGGATATTAAAGCCATAACCACAATTGTTAAATCAAAAAATAAAAACATTTTAGTGGCTGTTGATAATACCTTTGCTACACCATATTTACAATTACCGCTAGATTTAGGAGCAGATATTGTTATGCATTCTGCTACAAAATACTTAGGTGGTCATTCTGACTTGGTGATGGGTGCATTGATGGTAAAAGATGCTAAACTGGCAGAAGAAATTCATTTTATTCAATTTGCTGCAGGTGCTGTAGCAGGACCTATGGATAGTTTTTTGGCATTAAGAGGTGTCAAAACTTTACATATTAGAATGCAGCGCCATTGTGAAAACGGAAACAGCATTGCTAAATACCTAGTAAAACACCCAAAAGTAAAGGAAGTGTTTTATCCTGGTCTTGAAACACACTCAAGTTTTGAAATTGCAAAAAAGCAAATGAAAGATTTTGGAGGTATGGTTTCTTTTAAATTGAAAGATGAAAGTCAAAAAGCTGCTTTTGCGTTTTTAGAGCATTTAAAAGTATTTACGCTTGCTGAATCTCTTGGTGGTGTAGAAAGTTTAGCAAATCATCCTGTTACAATGACACATGCTTCAATTCCGAAGAAAGAAAGAGATGCTATAGGTATTTCTGATTCATTAATACGGCTAAGTGTTGGTATCGAAGACAGTGAAGATTTACTAAAAGACATTGAAACAGCCTTTAGCTTTGTATAACACTAGGTTTTACAAACAAAAAATCCAGATGTTAGCATCTGGATTTTTTGTTTTATTTTTTTAATTGATTATTCAAGATAATAAATATAGCCTACATGAAAAAAGTACACCCAATCGTTTGATTTGTTTTCTACAACTCTAGCATTTAAACCATCTACCCAATTTGAAAAGAAAAATTGCCAACGCGCTTCAAATACCAAATCTGAATTTTCACCAATATTGTAACGTGTACCAATACTTGTGTTTAAAGAACCTGTTATTCCGCTACTAACATCAACAGTACCTGGAACAGCCCATTTTGCATATAAAACAGAAGGTGTTGTTGTCCAATCTCCTAAATCTGACTTTAATGTAGGGTCATAATAATTTGCCATTAAACCTAAACTTAGATATGGATCCCATTTAATATCATAAAAGCGTGTAGCATAATCTACAATATCTTTCATATGGTATTCTAGAGCAGAACCTAAATTAATAACAGTAGTAGTACCATGCATGGCTCTTAATTTATCCCCTCCAGGAGAGTTTCTCTCTGCATACACACCAAAATGGTCTAAATTTGCTTTCATATAAGAAAGCTCGTTTCTTAATTTAAAATGCAGTCGAAACCAACTTGTTCTATCATCCCACATATACGCGAAGTTGGTAAAATTCATATAATGCACTAACCCTATACCGAAGCCAATATTACCTCCACCAGCACTTTTAAACTCAAAACGTTCTCCATAATCTGTAGAAAATGATGGTGCCCCAGATACAATGCCTATTTCATGGCTGTAACCACTTTGCCCATAAGTAACACTTAAGAAAGTAATACTTATCACACTGAATAATATTTTAATAAATCTCTTCACTTTTTTTCCAAAAGTACTAAAAATTATATTATTTGCAATAATTTTTAGCATATTACTTTAAATTAAACACTTCGTTATGATCCCAATTGGCTCTAATATCAATCTCATTTGGGTAATAAATAATATCTTCTGGTTGTGTATTATTTAAAAAACTTCCTGTAGACCATTTTTTATTTTTATCGGTATCATACATCAACCTTACTTTATAAGTTTTAGGTTCTAATAAGCTAAAAACGACTTCTTTTTTAGCTGTTATATACTTACTTTCTACCAATTCTCCTTTTATTGTTAATAACTCTATAATGAATGGGTAGCTTTTAACATTTTCTAACTTCAACGCTAAATTGCCATAACTTTCAACGGATTTCGTTTTAATTCTATAATTTAAAGAATCATTAACTTGCATAAAAAAAGACGTTATTGCGGCTGGTAACATAGCAACCGTATATGTTTGATTTTGTTTTCTTTTAAAAACCAACTTTATTGTCTGTTTGTCTAAACTCATTTCTGAGTGAAAATTTACAGCAAGCGTATCTTTATCTGTAATCATAATTTTAGATGTATCTATTTTTTCTATGGGTAATGAACTTGAAAGACTAAATGTATCTTTAATATAGTGTAACGTGTTTTTTGAAATTTTATTTATTATCAAGCTATCTTTTATTTTAGATCGTAATTTTACGCTTACTTTCTTTTTTTGTTTTCCGCTTGTAATTTCAAACACTAAAGAGTCTTTTTTGATTTCTGAAAACCAATAATTTAAGGTGTCTTTCCCTTTCTCTAAAGCTTGAAATGAATTAAATTTATTTGGAATTTCATTAACTAATTTAACAGAAAGGTTATTTGGTTTTCCTTCAAAAGGAAATATGATTTTTCCTTTATTTATGGCAATTGGTTTTAAAAGTTTAAAAGGCAATTCTTCTTTAAAAAGTTTTAATTTTTGCGTTGGTATTGAATCTGTTAAAACAGTTATAAAGCCTTCTACAAAACCAATTTTATCAGCCTTTGGCTCATATAGAAAATTGTTGTTATTGTCTTTTAAAGCAATTAATTTATAAGCTCCTTTTTTAATATGTGCTATTTCAAACCCAATACTATCTAATGTATTTGTAAGGTATTTTGGTTTTTCTTTATAAACTATAGAATCATAATATCCTTCTTTGTCATACAACATTATCGTAATGTTTTCGTCTGTTTTTTGTTTGAATGCATCTTTTACAGTTCCTTTTACTGATAATGAGTCTAGATAATCTCCTGTTGAAAACACATACATAAATTGCTTGTATGGATTTTCTTGATTATTGTCTACGATGCTATTTCCGAAGTTAAATGTGTACGTAGTGTGAGGCAATAATGTATCTAGAATTTTTATAGTAATATATTTACTTGCAGATCCTTGCGGATATATAATTGGTTTGTGTTTTAAAGGTGGCGAAATAATTAGTTGGGTATTAATGTCTTTAACCTTTATATATTCATCAAAGATTATTTTAATTTTATTAGTTTTAAAATGAGTAGTTTGATTAGAAGGAGTTGCACTTAACATGATGGGTGCTTGAGTGTCTTTTTCACCTCCTGTTGGTCTTCCTCTTTTAGCACAATGTGTCATGGTAAACACCAAAATTAGAGCACTTATATACGTTAATGTAGAATGTTTCATTACAAATGATTAAACATTGCAAAATAACAAATTATTTTTATCAACTAACCTTAAAGAATGTATAATTATTCTGTAAAAGCCATTGCTGCAACACTTACTGTTACACCTGCTGTTTTTTGTAATAAAAGTGCGCAAGATTCTATGGTTGCACCAGTTGTAATAACATCATCTATTAATAAAATATGCTTTCCTTTTATAAGGCTGCTGTTTTCTATTGCAAAGATTTCTGCTACATTTAACCATCTATCAAAACGTTTTTTATCTTTTTGAGTTTCTGATTTTGTTTTTTTTAACAAAATGTTTTCATAAAATGGTATTTTCAATTCTTTTTCTAATTGTTTTCCAAAAGTGGTGAGTTGATTGTAACCTCTTTTCTTTAATTTTTGTTTGTGCAATGGAACCGAAATAATGGCATCTATATTATTAAACCTTTTACTTATTTTTATTTCTGAACCCATCCATTTACCAAATAATGTACCTATTTCTTGTTGATTTTGATTTTTTAAAGCAAATAGCATTGCTTTTGTTACACCTTCTTTTCTATAAAAAAGATAGGCAGTAGCGTTTTGCAAGGCTACTCTACCATAAAATATCTGCGCTACTTGATTATCTTTCTCATTACAAAAATGAGTCAAGGGCAAGTCATGTAAACACTTAACACATAAAACCTGCTCTTTGATTGTAAGTTGATTTTTACACTGCAAACAGATTTGAGGAAAAAATAGATTGAATATGTCTTTAAAAAATTGCATATTTGCTTAACTTTTTAGAAAGTTATAAAAATTTAATTTGTTGCAAAAGAAAAGGACCTTTTTTAAACATGCCCTTAAAACTATGCGGACTTCTGGCACTATTATGCCTAGTTCACGCATCTTAGTAAAAAAAATACTTGGTTATATAGATTTTTCAAAAGCAAATGTCATTGTAGAGTTAGGTCCCGGAAATGGTGTTTTTACTGAACAAATTTTAAAGAAACTTAACAAAAATGCTACCCTTATTTGTTTTGAAATTGATCCTACTTTTTACGCGCATTTAAAAGCAATAAAACACTCTCAACTTATTGTTCTCAATACTTCTGCAGAGTTTATTTCTTTAGAATTAAAAAAACTTGGTTTTCATAAAACTAGTCATATTATTTCTAGTCTGCCTTTAACTTTTATTCCGAAGGAAGTCTCAAAAAACATTCTTACCAACAGCTATCAAACTTTAGAAGACAATGGTTTATTTGTGCAATTTCAATATAGTTGGAGCTATTATAAACGGTTAAAAGAGGTCTTTAAAGATGCTATCTCTCTGCATTTTGAGTTTAGAAATGTACCACCCGCTTTTATATATAAATGCATCAAAAAACAACAATAATCTTATAATTTGTTCGTTTTAACCATCAAACTAACAATCTAATGGAACAAGATAACAACTCTAAAATTTACAAAACAGGTTTAGCCTTAGCTGTTTTACTCTTAATTGCAGTTTTATTTTTCTTTTATAAAAACAATCAAAAATATATTTCATTACAAAACGCTTTTCAAGAAGAAAAAATTGAATTACAATCAGAACTTGATGAAATCATTGAAGATTATAATGATGCCATAGCAGATAAAACAACTTTATCTACCCGATTAGAAATGGAACTCAACAAAATTGTTCAGCTTCGAGATTCTGTAAAAAATTTAAAAGCAAGCAATTATAACGCTATTAGAAAATACAAAAAGAAAATAGCCCGTCTTCTTAAAGAAAACAGAGGGTTGTTTCTTAAAGTAGATTCATTAAGTACTTTAAATTACGATCTACAAAAAGAAAATGTATCAATCAGAAAAGCCTTACTTTCTCAAGACTCTATAAATACCGCCTTAGCAGATAGCAATGCTACTTTAACTACTTACAAAGAAGGTTTAGAAGGAAAAGTAAAAAAAGCCGGAATACTTAAAACAAGTCCTATCTCTTTTATTGCCATGAAAGAACGAAGCAATGGCAAACTTGTTTCTACAGCTAGATCTAGCAGAACAGATGCATTTAGAATCAATTTTAATTTATTAGAAAACGAATTTGCTACTAGTGGCAGAAGACCTGTTTATATTCAAATTTTAGATGCAAAAAACAATGTTGTTGCCGCAAAAAGCACTACAAATTTAAAAAACGGAACAGAAATCTCTTACACAGAAACTATTGCTGCAGATTATCAAAATCAAAAACTAGGTATTATCACCTTAATTAAAGTAAACAGAGATCTTATTCATAAAGGCGCATACACAGTAAACGCTTTTGTAGATGGCTTGTTAGCTGGTAGCGGCTCATTAAAACTTCGGTAAGTATTCTCAATGAGATAAAAAACAAAAAAGTGTAGAAAAAAATTCTACACTTTTTTTTTACAGCACCTTATAAATCCTAAAAGCTTTCTTATTTTTGCAATATGGCAAAACAAGAAGATCAATTTAAAAGAGTCGTTTCTCACGCAAAAGAGTATGGTTATATTTTTCAATCTAGTGAAATTTATGATGGTTTAAGTGCTGTTTATGATTATGCACAAAACGGTGTAGAATTAAAGAAAAATATAAGAGATTATTGGTGGAAGGCAATGGTGCAAATGAACGATAATATTGTAGGCATAGATGCTGCCATATTGATGCACCCAACTACTTGGAAAGCTTCTGGTCACGTAGACGCTTTTAACGACCCATTAATAGATAATAAAGATTCTAAAAAACGCTATCGTGCAGATGTATTAATAGAAGATTATTGCGCCAAAATTGAAAATAAGATTGAAAAAGAAGTTACCAAAGCAGCAAAACGTTTTGGAGACGCTTTTAATAAAGAAGAATTCATTACAACCAACCCTAGAGTAGTTGGTTATTACGAAAAAATCAATACCATTCTCTCTAGAATGGGAAAATCGTTAGAAAACGAAGACCTAGCAGATGTAAAAGCTTTGATAGAAGAACTTGGTATTGCAGACCCATTAACAGGATCTAAAAACTGGACAGATGTAAAGCAATTTAATTTAATGTTTGGCACCAAATTAGGTGCTTCTGCAGAAAATGCTATGGATTTATACCTGCGTCCAGAAACAGCCCAAGGTATTTTTGTTAACTTTTTAAACGTTCAAAAAACAGGACGAATGAAAATTCCCTTCGGAATAGCCCAAACAGGAAAAGCTTTTCGAAATGAAATTGTAGCCCGCCAATTTATCTTTAGAATGCGTGAGTTTGAGCAAATGGAAATGCAATTTTTTGTAAAACCTGGCTCGCAAAAAAAATGGTACGAACAGTGGAAAAAAAACCGCATGAAATGGCATTTATCACTTGGTATGGGAGCAGGTAATTACCGTTTTCATGATCATGAAAAATTAGCACATTATGCAGATGCCGCTTCAGATATTGAATTTAAATTTCCGTTTGGCTTTAAAGAATTAGAAGGCATTCATTCTAGAACCGATTTCGATTTAAAAGCCCACGAAACATTTTCTGGTAAAAAATTACAATATTTTGACCATGAAGAAAATAAAAACTATGTGCCTTATGTTGTAGAAACTTCAATTGGTTTAGACCGAATGTTTTTGGCTGTTTTTTCGCATTCACTAAAAGAAGAAACCTTAGAAAATGGTTCTACAAGAACGGTTTTAAAACTTCCTTCGGTTTTAGCCCCAACCAAAGCAGCAATACTACCTTTGGTTAAAAAAGATGGCTTGCCAGAGGTTGCTAAAAAAATAGTTGCCGATTTAAAATGGGATTTTAACGTTGCTTATGACGAAAAAGACGCCGTAGGAAGACGTTACAGACGTCAAGACGCTAACGGAACTCCGTTTTGTATTACAGTAGATCACGACACATTAAATGACCAAAAAGTTACCATTCGTCACAGAGACACCATGGAGCAACAACGCGTAGCGATTACTGACTTAAAAGATATTATTACTAAAGAAGTTTCGATGAAATCTTGGCTTCAGAAAATGTAGCTATTTAAACAAATTTAAAAAAGCTTTTTTATTTGCTTTAGAAATAGGAATACGTTCTTCATTTTCTAAAACAATATAACCTTCATTTTCAAAACTACGTACTTTACTTAAATTGATAATATGCGATTTATGACATTTGAAAAATTGTGTATTTAACAGTTTTTGAAATTTCCCAAGATTGTAAGAACTACTAACTACAGATCCGTCTAAAAGATGTAATTTGGTATAGCCATCATACCCTTCTAAATGAAATAATTCTTCTTGCGGAATAAAAGAAATTCCTTTTAAGGTTGGCACCATAATTTTATTATTTTCTATACTACTTTTCGTAAGAAGCTGTACCAATTGTTCATTGGTTTGGTGTTGCTTGTGTTTTATAATAATATCAACCGCTTTTTGTACAGCTATCGTTAAATCTTCATTAGCAATGGGTTTTAAAATATAATCTACAGCAGACTCTTTAAAAGCGTCTATGGCATATTCATTATAAGCGGTTACAAAGATAATTTGAAAATCTATTTCTTGTAAACTAGCTAGTAATTCAAAACCGTTAATACGTGGCATTTGAATATCTAAAAACAAAATGTCTGGTTGTTGTTTGGTAAGCGCACAAATAGCATCTTCTGGTTTTTGAAAAGTAGCCATGATTTCTATCTTCGGAAAAAGGCTTGCTAATTTTTTTTGAAGCCCCTTTATATTTGAGATTTCATCATCTACTAATATGGCCGTAATTTTAGTCATTAGTTACTTTTGAAATTATAAATGTAATTATAGTACCTTTATCCTGTTTTTTAGGGTACATATCTTCTCTAAGATACGAAATTTTCCACCGCTTTGACTGATTGAAAAATTGTAAACGCTCTTTTAATACTTTAGATGAATTTAGTTTTTTACTAGCCCTTTTTAGAGTGTTTTCAAATCCAACACCATCATCTATTACAGCAACTTTAAAAGAAGCATTATCTATGTATTTAAAAATAATAGTAATCAAACCATTTTCTAGCTTATTAAACAACCCGTGATTTACCGCATTTTCTACAATAGGCTGCAAGAGCATGGTAGGTATAGTTCGTTGTTTTAGATCTAGTTTATCATCAACTTCAATTTTAAAAGACAAACGTTCTTTAAAACGTAGCTGTTCTATTTCTAAATAATTAGTTAACAAGGCAATTTCTTCTTTTAATACAATTGATTTCTGCTTAGAAATATCAAAAAACTGTCGAATTAAACGCGAAAATTTTATCAAATACGTTTCCGAAGCTTCAAAATCATTTTCGTTAATATAATACTGTATTGCTGCAAGAGAATTAAACACAAAATGTGGATTCATTTGTGATCTTAAAGCAAATAATTCTTGCTCTATAAATTTTTGCTGAATGTCTATTTTGATTTTTTCTGCTTTTAGAATTCTTACTTTATTCCACTTATTAAAAAAATATAGCAATCCTAAAAAACCAATCAAGAGCAGTAATTTAAACCACATGGTTTGATACCATAAAGGTAAAATTTTAAATGCTATTGTTTTTGTAATGCCTTGAGATTGAATGTGTAATTTATAATCTTGTGGAGACAGGTTATTAAACGTTAAATGGTTGGTTGAGCTCTGAAACCATTTGTTTTGAATAGGCTGTAATTGGTATGTATAGGATAGCTTTTCGTTTTCTGAAAAATCTACACTTGCAATATTAAAACTTAGGGTATTATTGCTTGTATAATTTACTTTGTCTGCAACTATTTTCTTGTCATTATATTTTATAGATGAAACATAAAGGTCTAGTAATTGATTTTTTAAGCGTTTCTTTTTTGGGATGGTAACCACACCTAAATTGCTACTTATTATTAAATCATTAAGCGTAGCATACACCGATTTTACATTTTTCAGCAATAAACCATCTTTTTCTGAATAAGTAGTGCTATACGTATAATTATTAGAAGCATTTTTATGAAAAAGCAATGCGCCTTTATCTGTAGCTAACCATAGGTTCTTTTTTTCTACAAATGCATCACTTACACTCAAATAATTGGTTTCTTTTAAAGGAATTATCGTGACTAAATTGGTTATAAAAGCACCATAACCATCTGTACCAACCAACAACCAACTAGCGTCTAATACTGTAAGGTTTAGAATAGGTTTTTTATGTAACTGACTGCTGGTGTTTTTTTTAACATGAAGCGGTACAATACTATCCTTTTTTAAAACTTTTAAACCGTTAGAGGTCGCAATAACAAGTGTATCTTTAAAAGAAGTAAATGTTCTAATACCATTAGATAAATATTTCTTTTTTATACTTAAATCAGAGCTGTTTAATTTATTAAGCCCCATTGTAAAATTACCATATAAAAACCCATTGTGATAGGCCAATTGCCGTGCGGTTTCATTAAAGAAACCTTGACTTTCTAGTCCGTATTTAATTGTTTTTTTACTCCCTTCAAAAGTCGTGATTTTATTATCTGTAATAAAATATTGTTTGTTTAATGCTTTCATAGCATAAGCACCATAGCTAAAATGAGTTTCTTTTATATAGGGTTTAAATTGTTTATCAATACTGTCATACATATAAAAGCCCTTGTTTAAAACCGTTGTAAGTATTTTAGTACCAATCTTTTTTATTTTGCCTGTTTTATAATTGGTTAGCGTATAAACCGCATTTTTTTTAGATGCAGGTAATTTATAAACACCATTGGTAAAGGTTGCTATCCATACATTGTCTTGCTTGTCTATAAATGAAAAATGGGCTTTTAACCGCTTTGGTATATAATGCGTGTTGATTAAGTTATATTTTTTGTCTAAAACCGACACAAAACCGACACCTGTAATTTGCACTTGATTATTTACTAGGTGCATACGTACATATTTGGACTTTGTAATTTGTATTATGTCTTTAAAGAGTATTGTTTTTATCTTGTAATTATTTAAGTTTAATACCGTGTAGCCAACATCTGACAACCATACATAGGTACTGTCATTTATTTGAGCTCTTGTGTGCGCTAAAATGATACTTTTAGGAGATTTAAATTCTTTACATTTACGATTCTTTTTATCAAAAAAGAGTAGCAGTTTTTTATCTTCTGAAAATTGAAACCGATCTAAAACAGTGTGTTTTAAATACGTATGGTATTGTTTTAAATTAGAAAACCTTCCAAAGATATTCCTTTTTTCCCATTGATTGTTTTTTAATTCATAATGTGAAGTAGAATTATTAAAGGTAATTTCATTACCTAAAATACTCCGATTCATAGGGTTTAATATTTCACCTTTTATTTCACTTGGAAAAGCATAAATACTATCATTTTGAATATATCCTATTTTTGGTGATTTAGAAAAGCACCAAATATTTCCGTTTGGTGTAGCAACAATATTCCAAATATCATTGGTTGGCAAGCCATCTCTTATGGTAAAGGTTTTAAAAGTTGAACCATTAAATTTAACCATACCTTTATCGGTAATCATCCAAATAAAGCCATTTACATCTTGTGTTATTCTATATACATGATTACTAGGCAGGCCATTATTAGCATTGTAATTGGTATATTGGGGATAAGAAATCCGCGTTATTAAAATTACAGATAGTAAAATAATTTCGCGGATTTTCATAAGGTATGCAAACTTAATTATATTGTAAAAATATGCAATTAATTCCGATTATTCTTTTAAGCTAATACACTCCTAAATTTGTATTCTTTGTAATAAAAATAGGCATTACTTATTAGTAGTGTCCGTCTAAAGACGTAAGACCGTTTCACTATTAGACGAAAGATAAAAGACTTGATTGTAACTATACAATAAACAGTTATTTGAAAATTATTGTTGTTGATAGATAACATAAAATTAAAAAAACAGAAAAAGCA
>CAMZLD010000047.1 GCA_947311635.1 uncultured Flavobacteriaceae bacterium
AGATAACATAAAATTTAAAAAAACAGAAAAAGCAAGGTGTCTATTTAAAAAAGTTCTTAGAACCTCTATTAAACATGACTTTTTAGAGTTTTTATAAATTTTAATCGGACAACAATTAAAAAATCACTTTATAACTAGATATTAGTTAGTTTAATTGATTGTTTTCACATTTACAAAATAACTCAAGAAATGAATCAGCCCTATAAAATAGATGGAATTGATAAAATAATATTAAAGCATTTAATGAAAAATGCTAGAATACCAATTCTTACAATCGCAAAAGATATTGGTATTTCTGGAGCAGCCATACACCAACGTTTACGAAAATTAGAAGCTTCTGGCTTAATTGTAGGGTCAAAACTTGTTATTAATCCCAAGGTGTTGGGTTATATGACCATGGCATTTATAGGGGTCTTTTTAGATGCGGCAAGTAAATACCCTTCTGCAATTAAGCGTTTAAAAGAAATACCAGAAGTAGTAGAAAGTCACTACACTACAGGTAATTATTCTATTTTGATTAAAATACTATGTAAAGATAATGACCATTTAATGCATTTATTGACCAAAGAAATTCAATCTATTAAAGGAGTTGCAAGAACAGAAACCTTTATCTCTTTAGATGAACAAATACAAAGACAAATAAAGCTATAATAAAAATCCGTTTGAAATTTTCAAACGGATTTTTTATGAAGTTTAATTTTTTTTAATCATTGCCTAAGAGGCGCAACGCCCAATACAAAAGCATTGCTAAAGAGCCAAGTGCAGCAACTAGATAAGTTCTTGCAGCCCATTTTAAAGCATCTGTAGCGCCATCTAGTTCTTGAGAAGTTACTACGTTTTCGTTTTTTAACCAAGCTAAAGCTCTGTTACTAGCATCATATTCTACGGGTAATGTGATAAAACTAAATAAAGTCGCTAACCCCATAAAAATAAGACCTGCAAGCGCAACCCACATGCCAAGACCCATATTAGAAGCGGCTCCTAAAGCAAGTCCGCCAATTATTAACCAAGTCGACATATTAGATGTTACACTTACCATTGGCACCAATTTAGATCGTAATTCTAACCATTGATACGCCGTGGCATGTTGTACCGCATGACCAACCTCGTGTGCGGCAACAGCTGCGGCTGCAGCGTTACGTTGGTTAAAAACAGATTCACTTAAGTTAACTGTTTTGTCTTTTGGATTGTAATGATCTGTCAAACGCCCCGGAGTAGAAATTACTTCTACGTCTGTTATGCCATTATCTGCTAACATTTTTTTGGCAATCTCGGCGCCACTCATTTGGTTTTGTAATTGCATTTTAGAATAAAAAGCAAACTTGCTTTTTAAACGGTTGCTAATGAGCCAACTTGCTAAAGAAATTACTCCTATAATAATATAATACCCTATCATCTATAAAAATTTTAATGTTACGTTTATTTTTGTATAAATTTACAACATAAAGTATTCCAAAGTAGTTAAGAACGTATTAATTCTATTTTCTGAAATAAAAAACATGTTAACAATCTTGCAATCAACATGTTAATATTTTCAAAAAGACAGCGACATTATGACAGAAACTTCAAAAATTTTACTCATTTATACTGGTGGTACCATAGGAATGGTGAAAAATTATGATACTGGAGCTTTACAAGCCTTTGATTTTGATAAATTATTACAACATATTCCAGAATTACGTCTTTTAAATTGTCAAATAGAAAGTTTTTCTTTTCAAAAGCCAATCGATTCTTCAAACATGAATACTAAACATTGGGTAAAACTAGCTTCTATAATTGAGAAAAATTACACTACTTACGATGGGTTTGTTGTTTTACATGGATCAGACACCATGTCTTATACCGCTTCAACCATTAGCTTTATGTTTGAAAACTTAGCCAAACCCGTAATCTTTACAGGCTCTCAGTTGCCAATAGGTGATTTGCGAACAGATGCAAAGGAAAATTTAATTACTTCTGTAGAAATAGCAAGCGCCCAAAAAAACGGAAAACCCATTGTTGCAGAAGTATGTTTGTATTTTGAATATAAATTATACCGAGCAAATAGAACAACCAAAATAAGTTCTGAACAGTTTGAAGCTTTTTCTTCTCCTAATTATTCTCAATTAGCAGAAAGTGGTGTGCATTTAAAATTCAATACCAATGCATTATATCAACCTAAAACCATGGTGCCTTTAAAAGTACGAAAAAAATTATCTCAAGACATTGTATTACTTAAGTTATTTCCAGGCATAACAAAGCAAACCGTAGCCTGTATGCTGTCGGTTAAAAATTTAAAAGGTGTTGTGTTAGAAACCTATGGATCTGGCAATGCACCTTCTAATGACTGGTTTGTAACATTGCTTCAAAAGGCAATCAATAACGGTATTCATATTGTCAATGTAACCCAATGCGTAGCAGGAAGTGTTTTGCAGGGCAGATACGAAACAAGCGTGAAGTTAAAAAAAATAGGAATAATCAGCGGAAAAGATATCACTACAGAATCTGCCATAGCAAAACTTATGTATTTATTGGGTGAGGGTGTTCCAAATCAAAGGTTTAAAGAAATTTTTGAAGGTTCATTACGAGGTGAAATGTCGTAATGTGAATAAAAAAATAAAAAAACAAATTTTTTTTACCATAAATTTTTTGTTACTTGCCGTATGCAAATGTAACATTTTGTGTAGGAGAGGTGGCCGAGTGGTCGAAGGCGCACGCCTGGAAAGTGTGTATACAGGCAACTGTATCAAGGGTTCGAATCCCTTTCTCTCCGCCTGAATTGTTTGTTTTGCAAAAAAATGTATATATTTAACCCGTAAACTAAATAACAAATTAACTTATTTTGACAATGAAAAAATTATTTACAATCTTAGGAATGACACTTTTTGGTGCAATCAACAGTACATTTGCACAAGAAGCTGCAGCAGCGGTAGCTGACAAACCAGGTTTTCAGCAAGTATTAAAAAAGTATTTTATTGAAGGCGGCCCATTTTTTATGGGTATCGTATTAATTACTTTAATATTAGGGCTAGCCATTGCAATTGAAAGAATTATTTATTTAAACATGGCTTCTACCAATACTAAAAAATTAGTAAATAATATAGAAGAAGCTTTAGAGTCTGGAGGAGTAGAAGCAGCAAAAGAAGTTGCTAGAAACACAAAAGGACCTGTTGCATCTATTTTTTATCAAGGTCTTGATAGATCTGGTGAAGGTGTAGAAGCAGCCGAAAAAGCAGTTGTAGGTTACGGTGGTGTACAAATGGGGAAATTAGAGAAAAATGTTTCTTGGTTATCTTTATTTATTGCACTTGCACCGATGCTTGGGTTTATGGGTACAGTAATTGGTATGATTGGAGCTTTTGATGATATTCAAGCGGCTAACGAAATGTCACCAGGTGTGGTTGCAGGAGGTATTAAAGTTGCCTTATTGACAACAGTATTTGGTTTGATTGTAGCAATTATTTTGCAAATTTTTTACAATTATATCATCGCTAAAATTGATGGTATTGTAAATGACATGGAAGATTCTTCTATACAATTAATAGACTTATTAGTTAAACACAAAAAATAAGAATCATTATGAGTAAAGTTTCAAAAATAGTTACCATATTAACAGCAATTGCTGGTCTTATTGGTGTCATTCTATATGGTAGACTGATATCAGCAGGAGATGATGCAATAGTTGCTGAATATGCAACAAAAGGTACAAGTGTAGCAGATGCTTACATTTCGTACGGACAAATATTATTAATCATTACAGCTGTAATAGCAATACTATACTCATTGTGGAGTTTGCTTAAAAACCCTGCAGCCTTAAAAAAAGCAATTATAGCATTAGTAGCTTTAGGTATTTTATTAGCAATATCTTATGCACTTGCAAATGATGGCGCTACAGTAGACAGATTAGGAAATATCATTAAAGATGGGCAAGCAGGCTCTATCTCTAAATGGGTAAGTACTTTAATGAATTTTTCTGGAGTATTATTTCTTGTAGGTTTAGCAACAGTACTTTGGGGAGGCTTAAAGTCAGTAACATCAAAATAAATAATTATGGCAAGAAGACAAGCACCCGAAATTAATGCAGGTTCTATGGCAGATATTGCCTTTTTATTACTGATTTTTTTCTTGGTAACTACCACAATGGATGTTGATATGGGAATCTCTAGAAGATTGCCAGAAAAAACACCACCAAATCAAAAGCCGCCCGTTTTGAAAATGAAAAACGTGCTAGAAATAGCGGTAAATAAAAACAACCAAATTTTGGTAGAAGGGAAAGATTATGTAAAAGTTGACCAAATTAAACAAATTGCTATTGACTTTATAGACAATGGTGGAGGTGTTGGTAAAACTGTAGATGGTGTGCCTGGAAAACCATGTGATTGGTGTCAAGGTAAAAAAGATCCAGCATCTTCAGATCATCCAGATAAAGCCATTATTGCTTTAGAAAGTGATCGTAGTACAGATTATGGCGTTTATGTTTCTATTCAAAATGAATTGGTAGCAGCTTATGCAGAATTAAGAGATCGTTTGGCTAAAAAAGAGTATGGCAAAACATATAAAGAGCTTTTAAAAATGCAAGAGAGTGGTGATACAAAAAGTGAAAGCCTAGCCGCTAAGATTAAAAATATCAAAAAGAAATATCCTGAGATTATTTCTGAAAAAGAAAAACAATAATTTAAATTTTATAGAATATGTCTAAGTTTTCAAAAAAGAAAAAAGATATGCCGGCAATAAACACGGCATCATTACCAGATATTGTTTTTATGTTATTGTTCTTTTTTATGGTTGCCACAACAATGCGTGAGACAGATCCTTTGGTAAAAGCAGATATTCCTAACGGAACAGAAGTAAAAAAACTAAAGAAAAAGAAGTTAATTCGTACTATATATGTTGGACAAGCAAGAGATAAAAAATATGGTAAAGGAGACAAAATACAGTTGAACGATAAAATTTCTTCTGTAAAAGAAATAAAAAACTTTATTTTTAATTCCATAGATGGTCTTGATGATAAATCTGATGCAAATGCAATGACAACATTGATTAAAGCAGATAAAAAAGCAAGCGTAGGAACCATCTCTGATATTAAAAGAGAACTACGAGATATCAACGCATTAAAAATTACATACGCTACCAAAACAGGTAATGTTATGGATAATGTTAAATAATATTTTTCACAATTAATTTAAAAGACAACCAATTTGGTTGTCTTTTTTTTTAAATTTATGGTATGAATAAATTATTTTTAGCCTTCTTGCTTTCTCCATTTTTTCTATTTGCTCAAAAGGATCAGCAAATAATTGACGAGAACTATTTAGAAGACCAATTGTATATTGGTATTACGTATGACTTGTTAGCAAATAAGCCTACAAACATCACTCAAAATGGATTTTCTGGTGGTATTTCTGCAGGTTTTATAAAAGATTTACCTATCAATAAAAAACGTACTGTTGGTTTTGGTATCGGGCTTGGGTATAGTTATGATGCATTTATTCAGAATTTGAAAATCCAAGAAATTGCAGGAAACACACAGTATATGTATGCTATTAATTCAGTTTCAAATAGATTATCAACGCACAGAGTAGCGCTTCCTTTAGAATTTAGATGGCGTACATCTACGCCAACTCGTTATAAATTTTGGAGAATTTATTCAGGATTAAAATTTAGTTATTTATTAGCTTCTACAGCAACCTATAAAGACCAAACTACTTCAATAAAAGTAAGCGCCATTAATGAAATTCAAAAATTTCAATTAGGTGCCACAACGGCAATTGGTTATGGTACTTGGAACCTTTTTGTTTATTACGGATTTACACCTTTATTTAAAGGAGCAGTAATTAGTGGTGAGTCTATAGATATGAAAGAAGTCCGTATTGGGTTGCAATTTTATATATTATAAAGTAAGCAGCTATTTGCATACTTAGTCCAACAGCAAAACCAACATAAACCTCATACATATTATGTGCTTTTAATTGTAAACGTGATACGGCTATTAATCCAGAAAGGATGATTAAGACACTTAATAAAATTAATAAGTTAAGTTGATACCCAAAACTCAATACAATTACAAACCCAACCAAGCTTCCAATTCCTAAAAGATGCAAACTTATTTTTTTAGCTACCAACAAAAATAAATACCCAATAATTAAAGCAAGTGTTGTTCCAAAGAAATAAGTTGCTAAATCAGCAACAAAACCAATTTTATAGAACATATTACCTAATAAAAAAGAGAGTGTTGTTAAAAATATAAAAGGAAATTTTCTTTCTTCGGTTATTGTTAAATGATAGTTTGTAATCATTTTAAAACGCTTTAAAATGTACATAAATAATAACGGAATAATATAAGTACTCACAAAGATTGTAGCTAAAATAGCATAAATCTGCTCTTTATTTGCGTAGCGAGGGGAATACATAAAAAACAGTAAACCAGCTATAACAGGAAACGTAATGGGATGAAAAAGGTGCGATATTAATTTTTGAAAACGATTCATGTAAATACAAAACAAAACAGCGTTGACCTGCTTTGTTAAAATTAAATTTCTTTACGTAAACGGGCAACAGGAATGTTTAATTGCTCTCTGTATTTAGCAACTGTTCTACGTGCTATTGGATAGCCCTTTTCTTTTAAAATAGCTGCTAATTTGTCGTCTGTAAGTGGTTTTTTCTTACTTTCTTCTTCAATAACTGTTTGTAAAATCTTTTTTATTTCTCTTGTAGATACATCTTCGCCTTTGTCATTTTTCATAGATTCAGAAAAGAACTCTTTAATCAATTTAGTACCATAAGGCGTTGCTACATATTTGCTGTTGGCAACTCTAGATACGGTAGAAACATCCATCTTTATGACATCTGCAATATCTTTTAGTATCATTGGTTTTAGCTTGCGCTCATCGCCAGTTAAGAAATATTCTTTTTGATGATGCATAATAGCATTCATGTTAAGCAACAACGTTTGCTGGCGTTGTTTAATAGCTTCTATAAACCACTTGGCTGCATCTAATTTTTGTTTTATAAACTGTACGGCATCTTTTTGTGATTTGCTTTTTTTATTTCCTTCTTTATAACCTTTTAACATGTTGTTGTATTCTCTAGAAACATGTAATTCTGGCGCGTTTCTAGAGTTTAAAGTGAGTGCTAGCTCACCATCTACAATATTGATGGTAAAATCGGGTACAATTTGTTCTGCAATTTTATTATTACCAACATAAGCACCACCAGGTTTTGGATTTAATTTTTCTATTTCTAAAATAGCATCGCGTAATTCTTCTTCTGAAATGTTAAATTTCTGAAGTAGTTTTTTATAATGTTTTTTAACAAAATGATCGAAAGATTTTTTTAAGATGCCTATTGCTAAAGCTCGACTTTTCTTTTTAGGTTTCCGTTCTAATTGAATCAATAAACACTCTTTTAAATCACGTGCACCTACACCAGCAGGGTCTAGTTGCTGGACAACTTTAAGCATTTTTGCAACTGTTTTTTCGTCTGTATAAACACCTTGTGTAAAGGCTAAGTCGTCTATTAAATCTAGCAAATCTCTTCGTATATAGCCGCTTTCATCTATACTACCTACTAAAAATTCTGCAACTTGGCGTTCGGTTTCAGAAAGGCGTACCGTATTTAATTGTGATTTTAAATGCTGTGTAAATGAGGTGCCAGAGGCATATGGTATGTGTTTATCTGTATCATCATCTGCAGCATAGTTATTGCTTTGCGTTCTGTAATTGGGTATTTCATCATCGCTTAAATACTCATCAATATTAATTTCATCACGCGGGTCATCTTTTTCTTCTTCTTGTTGGTCTATTTCTTGAAACTCATCAGTATTTTCTTTACCGCTGTCTAATGCAGGGTTTTCTTCTAACTCCTGCTTTAAACGCTGTTCAAACGCTTGCGTAGGCAATTGAATCAACTTCATGAGTTGAATTTGTTGCGGTGATAATTTTTGAAGTAGTTTGTATTGTAAACTTTGTTTAAGCATAGATTAAAGGTACTCTTTTTTTACGAATTAAAAATCTGCATTTTGTGGTGTTCTTGGGTACGGTATTACGTCTCTAATATTACCCATGCCTGTAACAAACAACACCAAACGTTCAAAACCTAAACCAAAACCACTATGTACTGCAGTACCAAATTTACGAGTGTCTAAATACCACCATAATTCTTTTTCGTCTATATCAAGTGCCTTCATTTTCTGTTTTAGCACATCATAGCGTTCTTCTCTTTGTGAGCCACCTACAATTTCTCCTATTCCAGGAAATAGGATATCCATGGCACGTACTGTTTTTCCGTCTTCATTTAAACGCATATAAAAAGCTTTTATGTTTGCAGGATAATCAAACAAGATAACAGGGCATTTAAAGTGTTTTTCTACCAAAAAGCGTTCGTGTTCGCTTTGTAAGTCTGCGCCCCATTCGTTTATTATAAACTGAAATTTTTTCTTTTTATTGGGCTTGCAATTTTTTAAAATTTCAATGGCTTCTGTATAACTAACGCGCTTAAAATTGTTTTGTGTTACAAATTCAAGTTTTTCTATTAAAGGCATGTCACTGCGTTGTGCTTGTGGCTTAGATTTTTCTTCTTGTAGCAAACGCTGTTCTAAAAAGGTCAAATCATCTTTGCATTTTGTAAGTACTTCTGAAATAACAGATTTTATAAAATCTTCTCCTAAATCCATGTTGGCATCTAGGTCATTAAAAGCGACTTCTGGCTCTATCATCCAAAATTCTGCTAGATGTCTAGTTGTATTTGAATTTTCTGCTCTAAAAGTAGGGCCAAAGGTATAGACTTTACCCAGCGCCATAGCATAAGTTTCTGCTTCTAGTTGTCCAGAAACGGTAAGATTTGTTTCTTTTCCGAAGAAATCTTTAGTATAATCAATAGTTCCATCGTCATTTTTTGGAGAATTATTAGGGTCTAAAGCAGACACACGAAACATTTCTCCTGCACCCTCTGCATCGCTACCCGTAATAATTGGCGTATGCATATTGTAAAAACCTTTGCTGGTAAAATAGTTATGTACCGCAAAAGAGAGGGCAGAACGCACTCGCATTACGGCACTAAAGGTGTTGGTTCTAATACGTAAATGAGCGTTTTCTCTTAAAAATTCAAAGCTGTGTTTTTTTGGCTGAATTGGATACACTTCTGCATCTGAAGCGCCAAGAACTTCTATTTTAGAAACTTTTATTTCTACTTTTTGTCCTTTACCTTGACTTTCTACCAAAGTACCATTAATTGCTAAAGCTGCGCCAGTTGTAATGTTTTTCAAAATTTCTGCTGCAGTGTTTTCAAAATCTACAACACATTGAATGTTGTTTATGGTAGAACCATCGTTTAATGCAATAAAACGATTGGCTCTAAAGGTGCGTACCCAACCTTTAATATGTATTTCTTGATTTAATTGTGCGCCTGTTAAAAGCGAAGCTACCGTTTGGCTCATAGTCATCTGTAATTTATAAAGCCCAAAGATACGGAATGAAACCTTTTTTACAACTATAAATAAAAACAGAATCTTGTTTTTCTAGAATTTTATTATTGTTGTCCGATTAAAATTTATAAAAATGCTACAAAGTTATGTTTAATAGAGAATCTAAGAGCTTTTTTAAATAGACACCTTGCTTTTTCTGTTTTTTTAAGTGATATTTTTTCTTTTTACACAATAAAGTAACACTTTACACCCAATTTTATCTAATTATAATAAATTTTCAGGGTTATGTCACCAACAAAATATAAGTGAAATTACATTTAGTGTTCTCAACCCAAAAAAACATCACCATCCAATGAATCATTAAATTATGAATAACATTCTTATTTGACTGTTTATTAGAAAAGGCTATTCCATTTGCATTTCAATCCACTTTAAGATGTCTTGCATGCATTGTTCTTTGCACAAGTCATGATGTAACTCATGATAAGCATCTTTATAAAGTTTTATTTGTGACCTTAAAGACTTACTAACAAATGTTACCGATGCTTTATAATCTGTAATTTTGTCGCCAGTGCCATGTAAAATAAGACTTGGAGTAATTAAATCTTGAGAATTTTCAACCGCCCAATTACCAGATTCAATAAATGCAATAGAATAATTTGGACTTATTTGATCATGAATTAAAGGGTCGTTTTGATACTTAACAACTTCTTCTTCTATACGAGAAATGTGATGAGGGTTAATCTCATTTTTCATTGTTAAGGACGGCGCTATTTTTTGTAATATTCTACCAATAAATAGTTTTATTGAAGGTGGCTGAAAAGCCAGTTTTAAAAACGGACTTGTAGCAATAATGCCTTTTACTTTTGTATCTCTTTTTAAACCGTAATTTAAAACGACATTACCACCCATGGAGTGTCCATATAAAAAGGTAGGCAGGTCACCAAAAAATTCTTTAGATTTATTTAAAACTGTAGAAACGGTATCTAAAATAGTAGTAAAACCAGGGTTGTGCCCACGTTTACCTTCGGTTTTTCCATGACCAAATTGGTCGTAGCCTATAACAGCAATATTGTTTTCTATTAGCTTCGGAATTACAAAATCTGCAAAGCGATGTGTGTGTTCTCCCATGCCGTGGATTAATATAATAACGGCTTTTATGGTATCTGGTTTCCATGAATAACCAGCAAAGGTGGTATTATGGAATTTAAATGAAAATTCTTTATATAGCATATTTGAGCAATTTTTTTTGCAAATATACTAATTTATTGCAAGCAACACTTCTTTCATGGCTTTTGCTTTTAATAAACATTCTTCATATTCTTTTTCAGGAATTGATTTTGCAGTAATGGCTCCGCCAACAGAATAAGATACGTACTGCTTTTCTTCATTATATAAAATACTACGTATCACTACATTAAAATCAAAGTCGCCCGTTGGTGTAAAATAACCTACGCTTCCAGCATAAACACCACGCTTGGAAGCTTCTAATTTTTCAATAATTTGCATGGCAGAAATCTTTGGCGCACCAGTCATGCTTCCCATAGGAAAGGTTGTTTCAAGAATTGCAACAGGTGGTGTTTTTAAAGCAACTTGAGAGGTGATGGTAGAAATCATTTGGTGTACTTGTTCAAAAGAATAGACCTTACATAGTTCTGCTACTTGCACGCTGCCTTTGGTGGCCGTTTTAGATAAATCATTGCGTACCAAATCTACAATCATGATGTTTTCTGCGCGTTCTTTTGGGTCTCTAGACAAATCAAAGGCTAATTTATTATCTGCAGTACTATCACGTAAACGTTTAGCTGTGCCTTTTATAGGTTGCGAAATAATTTTTTGACCTTCTTTTTTAAGATAGCGTTCTGGAGATGCAGAAAGTAAGTAATGTGTGTCAAATTTCGCAAAGCATGCAAAAGGAGGTTTCGAAATTTTATTGAGATGGCTATAAACCTCTAAAGGGTTTATTTGAGTGTTTTCTGCATAAAATTCTTGACAAAAATTGGCTTCGTAAATATCGCCTTTATGAATGTGTTTTAAGAGTGTTGTGACTTTTTTATAATATTCATCTTTATGAATACGAAGTTTTATTTTTAGTTTGTTTTTTTCTTCGGAAGGTTTTTTAGATGTCTTTTTTAATATGAAGTTTTCAATTTCTGTAAAATCACTTTCTATTTCGTCATCTACCATAGCAAGGTATTTCACTTCAACGTTGTTTTCAGTAAAAAAGAATATTTTTTTTGGCTGAAAAAAATGCAAATCGGCAAATTGCAAACCATCATAATTTTTAGAAGTGAGTTGCTCAGTAGCATTTTTCAAATCATAAGTTAAATAGCCAAATAAGTAATCTTTAGTACTGGTTTGGTATTCGTGTAGTTTTTCAAAAGCACCTAAATAATCGGTTTTTATAGACGTAAAATCATCAACGGCTAAAATGGCTTGATAAGAGCTGTATTTTTGTTGGTAATTATTGCTGTCTAACCATACTACATGCTCAAATTGCTGTGCCCAAGCCAATGCTTTCTTTTTAAACAATGAATTGTCTTTTATAGTAAAGAGGTATTGCGTTCTTTTCATATAAATCAATGCAAAGATTAATAAGTAAGATCTAAAAGAGCTCTGTTTAATACAGCATCTATATTGTTTTTAAAATTATCGATGGTTTCATTTATTTGAATTGTTGGCAGAATACCTTTGCCAACAAAAACACGCCCATCTGCAAAGCGATCTTCTTTAGTACAAATTCTATAAGCACTTGAGTCTGGAAGCTTAAAAAACATCGGATTACCTGTGCTTCCAGCTGTCTTAGAACCAATTATTTTCCCTCTTTTCATTTGTTTATATGCTATACAAAAATCTTCGGCGGCAGAAAAGGTATTAATACTTGTGAGTACAACCGTTGGTTTTTTAAATTTCTTACCTTTTATAGGTTTTATTTTTTCAGCCTCTTCAGCATACCAATCTTCTTTATAGCCCCAAGAAATAAACGCAGGCATGTACTTTCTGGTACGCCAAAAAGATGTTAAAAAAGCTCTCTTTGAAATATGTTTTAAAACATAGTAGGCATTTCCAGAATTACCACCTCCATTGTTTCTCAAGTCAATAATTAGTGCGTTGGTTTTTAAAATTAAAGAAAAAATAGAATCAAATTTCTTTTCAAAATCTTTGTCATAAAAATTATTAATTTCTAGTAGTCCAACATTTTTATTTACTTCTTTAAATACAAATGTACTTTTTTTTCTTTTTGAAGATCTTAACTTTCTAGCAAGTTTATAGCTATTTTTATGTCCATAAAAATCTTGAGTTTTTATAGATAAAGTATCTGAAATCAATCCAAATAATAGATGAAAACGATATTGTCTATTTAATAAATCCTGCTTTGTAGATGCTGATATAAAAGGGTTTATATTTTTGTTAGCATATTCTTTTACAGGAATGTTGTTGATTGATAAAATTTCAAGTCCCTTTTTTAAACCAATTTTTACGAGGCTATCATTTTTTACATATGTAATAAAGACTTTATTTTCAATTAGTTTCGTTTCTATTTCAGGACTTCCAAGATACTTTTTGTAGTACTGTTTAGGAAAATAAAAATTTGAATGACCATCTTTCAATAAAGCTACAAATCTTCTCATTAATTTGTAAAACTGATAATCAGTTTTTGTTTTTTTAGCCTGTTCTATCGTTGCAATATATGTGCTATCCCAATTAATCTTCAGCTTGTTGTAATACACAAAATTTTGTTTTACATCACTCCAAACTTTAGAAAGTGTATATATCTTTTGGTTTTCGGTTAAGGTGCTATTTGGTTGAGCAACCAACAAAATTGAAAAAAGAAAAAAAATATATAACATTTTTTTT
Organism: uncultured Flavobacteriaceae bacterium; assembly: GCA_947311635.1. Classification (GTDB taxonomy): domain Bacteria; phylum Bacteroidota; class Bacteroidia; order Flavobacteriales; family Flavobacteriaceae; genus CAMZLD01. Next base: position 13,259 of record CAMZLD010000047.1, read on the forward strand.
TTCATACACATAGGGTTTTTAAAACATCTATATAAATTTACACATGCAATGCAATATTGTCTGTTGCTGCTAAAGCAGCTTCTTTCAATGCTTCTGTAAACGTTGGATGCGCATGTGACATACGCGAAATATCTTCTGCAGAGGCTCTGTATTCCATAGCAACAACAGCCTCTGCAATCATGTCTGCAGCACGTGCACCAATCATATGAACACCTAATATTTCATCAGTGTTTTTATCGGCTAATATTTTTACAAAACCGTCTAAATCCATACTTGCTCTACTTCGACCTAATGCACGCATTGGAAACTTTCCTACTTTGTATGCAACACCAGCTTCTTTTAACTGCTCTTCGGTTTTACCAACAGCGGCTACTTCTGGCCAAGTATAAACAACACCAGGAATTAAATTGTAATCTATATGTGGTTTTTGTCCTGATAAAGATTCTGCTACCAAAACACCTTCTTCAGAAGCCTTATGTGCTAACATAGCACCTTTTACAACATCACCAATAGCATAAATATTAGAAGCACTTGTTTGTAAATGTTGGTTTACTTCAATTTTACCACGCTCATCAATGTTTACACCGGCAGCTTTGGCATTTAAACCGTCTGTATAAGGTCTTCTTCCTACAGCAACCAGGCAATAATCGCCTTCAAATGTTACGATTTCTCCTTTTTTATTTTCGGCTTTTACAATCACATTTTCTCCTTTTCTTTCTACAGAAGTTACTTTATGTGAAGTGTTGATTTTAAATTTTTGTTTTTTCAATACTTTGGTCAGCTCTTTAGAAAGTGCGCCGTCCATGCCAGCTACAATTCTATCCATAAATTCAATCACGGTAACTTCTGCACCTAAACGCTTGTAAACTTGTCCTAATTCTAAGCCAATAACGCCACCGCCGATGACTATTAAATGCTTCGGAATTTCTTTTAGTTTCAAAGCTTCAGTAGAGGTAATAATACGCTCTTTATCTAATTTAATAAACGGAAGGTTTGATGGTTTACTACCCGTAGCAATGATGGTGTTTTTAGCTTCAATTTCCGTTTTTTTATCGCCAGAAATAGTAATATGTGTTGCATCTTTAAAAGCGCCAACACCTTGATATACATCAATTTTATTTTTATTCATTAAATACGAAATACCATCACATGTTTGGCTAACAACTGCTTGTTTACGTGCAATCATTTTTTCTAGATTGACTTTTACCTCGCCAGGTATTTCTATACCATGTTCTTCAAAATGTTTAATGGCATGTTCATAATGATGTGATGAGTCTAATAAGGCTTTACTAGGAATGCAACCAACATTTAAGCAGGTGCCACCAAGGGTTGCATATTTTTCTATAATGGCAGTTTTCATACCCAATTGTGCGCAACGAATGGCTGCTACATATCCTCCTGGACCAGATCCTATAATGGCTACATCATACGTATTCATAATGAATTGTTTTTAATTTTGAAATACAAAAATAAGTATAAAAACTGTATTTAGAGAATAGCTTTGTAATTAAATTTTAGCAATAAAAGCCGTTATTAATTTATAGTAATTTTCGAAGGCTGTTAATGGTAATGTTTTGGGTATGTCGTAGATGTCGTGGTAGGCTTTAATGCCGCCTAAAGTATAGATAAAAAAACTAGGCACCTCTTTTCTGTAAAATAAACAATGGTCACTGTTACAAGCGGTGCCACGTATTTTTACTTGCTTTAAGTAGTTTTGTTTTTTATTGATAGCCACTAATTTTTCAAACTGTTTTTTGTACACAGATCCATTGACAACTTGAATACCTTCGCTTCCTGTACCAGCCAAATCAAAATTGATTAAAAATTTGATGTTTTGTAAAGGAAATATTGGGTTTTCTGTATAATATTTAGAGCCTAACAAACCAATTTCTTCGCCTCCAAAAACAATAAAAAACATGGAATATGTAGGTTTTTGATTAGTATATTTTTTAGCAAGTTGTAACAACATTGCAACGCCACTAGCATTGTCGTTGGCACCTAAAAAGTACGTTTTAGCCCCCATTTTTCCTAAATGGTCGTAGTGCGCTGTAAAAACTAAAAGAGAATCTGGATGTTTGCTTCCTTTTATGTAACCAATAACATTTTGAGTGGTATACTTTGGGTAGAATTTACTTTCAATGTTTATTTTAATTGTAGAAGGCTTTTTGTTTAAATGCCCTTGTATGGTAAGTATTGGTTTGCTACTTTGTTTAGTCGCACCACGCCACGTTAGTTTTTTATTTGTAAAAATAAGTAAGCCTTTTGTTTTGATGGTTTCAGATTTTAAAATAGCAATATTTTGAGCGCGAATATTTTTTTCTTCTGAAGAAAGGGTACTTGTAGATGGCAATATGGCTATAAATTTTTCTGAAATAGTTGTAGGTAATTGTGTAAGTCCGTTTTTTGTGTGTAAAATTGCTTCTGAAATATAAAAGATCTCAAAGGTGCCTTTGATGGAAGGACATCCAGGATTTGCTAAATACTCTTTTCCAGGTTTTAGTTTGTGATTGTCAAGCTTAACGAGCATTTTTCCAAAGAGACTATTGACTGAAACATTAAAATTCTGTTTGTAATTGGGGTTTAATTTTTGAAGTCCTATTTTTTTAAATTCCGAAGCAATAAAAGTAGCTGCTTTTTTTTCACCTTGATTTACGTAGCCTCTTCCAGATAGCTTTTTAGCACAAAGTTTTTTTACAATTTTTCGAGCATATTGTATGTCTTGAGCAAACGGATAAAAGCTAAAAAATAGAAAAAGGATTGAAAGCTTTATTTTCATAAGGTGCGGTTTTTAAGTAATAAATGTACAATTTAAATTGTAGTTTTGTAAGATGCAACAGGTATTATTTATTGGGCAAGTATTTCCAGAATCTGCTTCTACGGCAGCAGGAAGTAGAATGTTACAATTGCTAGATGTTTTTAAAGAAATTGGCAAGATTACTTTTGCGAGTACGGCGAAAAAAAATGACTATTCAGACGATTTGACTTCGTTAGGTATTATCTGTGTTACCATTAGTTTGAACAGTGTAAGTTTTGATGCTTTTGTAAAGCAACTGAATCCGCAAATTGTGGTTTTTGACCGCTTTATTTCTGAAGAGCAATTTGGATGGCGAGTTGCACAACAATGTCCTAATGCTATGCGTATTTTAGATACCGAAGATTTGCATTGCTTGCGTTTTATAAGGCAAGTAGCCTTTAATAAACAGGAGGCTTTTTCGTTTTCTAAAATGAAAACGTTAGACATTACAAATCGTGAAATAGCAAGTATTTATAGGTGTGATTTGTCGCTTATTATTTCTAGCAAAGAATTTGAAATTTTGATAACTGAATTTCAAATTTCAAGTGCAATTTTAAGTGTAGTGCCGTTTATGGTAGAAGCAATTTCAGAAAATATATTAAAACAAAAGCTATCTTTTGAACAGCGAGTAAATTTTATGACCATTGGAAATTTTCTACACCAGCCCAATTGGCAAGCTGTTTTAACTTTAAAAAAAGATGTTTGGCCTTTGATTCGAAAAACACTTCCGAAGGTGAAAATTTTAATTTATGGCGCTTATGCTAGTAAAAAAGTAACCGACTTACACAACGAGAATGAAGGATTTATTGTAAAAGGTAGGGCAGATAGTGCTGCTCAAGTCATTTCTGAATCAAAAGTCATGTTAGCACCCATTTTATTTGGCGCAGGGCTAAAAGGGAAATTGTTAGAGGCTATGCTAAATGGTACGCCAAGTGTCACCACTAGTATTGGTGCAGAAGGGATGCAAAACAGTTTACTGTGGAATGGTTTTGTTAGCGATGATATGCAAGATTTTGCAGACAAAGCGATTCATTTATATACCGAAAAAACACTTTGGTTACAAGCACAATCTAATGGCGTTACTTTAGTGAATAGTACTTTTTCGAAAGCAAGTCATAGCAAAGTACTTTTGACACTTGTAAGGTGTATTCAAAAGGATTTGAAAAAACATAGAACAGCTAATTTTGTAGGATCTATGTTGTTGCATCATACTTTGCAAAGCACTAAATATTTAAGCAGGTGGATAGAAGCAAAGCACAAAAATTAGCAAACTAAATAATTAATCAACTAGCAATCCAGCTCTTTTTAATAGGGCATCTGGTTTTGGTGCTTTTCCTCTAAAATCTTTGTATAATTCCATTGGGTCTTTAGTGCCACCTTTGCTTAAAATATTGTCTTTAAACTTGGTTGCTATTTCTTTGTTAAAAACACCTTGTTCTTTAAAATATGCAAAGGCATCGGCATCTAAAACTTCTGCCCATTTATAGCTGTAATAACCTGCAGAATAACCGCCTTGAAAAATATGCGAAAATGCAGTGCTCATACAGTTTTCTGCCACTTCTGGATATAATTTTGTGTCTTTAAAAGCTTGATTTTCAAAATCTTTAACCTTTGTAATTTTAGAAGGATCTTGACCATGCCATTGCATGTCTAACATTCCGAAACTTAATTGACGTAAGGTTTGCATTCCTTCATGAAAACTTGCAGATGCTTTTATTTTTTCTACCAATTCCATTGGAATTATTTCGTTTGTTTTATAATGCTTAGCAAACAATTCTAAAGCTTCTTTTTCGTAACACCAGTTTTCTAATATTTGACTTGGCAATTCTACAAAATCCCAAGGCACATTGGTACCAGAAAGACTTGGGTAGGTGGTGTTTGCTAGCATGCCGTGTAGGGCGTGTCCAAACTCATGAAATAGTGTGGTAACTTCATTAAAAGTTAATAATGAAGGTTTTGTTTTGGTTGGTTTTGTAAAGTTGCATACAATAGAAATATGTGGTCTAGAATTTTCCCCATCTTTTTTCCATTGATCTTTAAAAGAAGTCATCCAAGCACCATTTCTTTTTCCTTTCCTCGGAAAAAAATCGGCATAAAAATATGCAATAAAATCTTTTTGGTTATTGGTGACTTTATAGGTTAAGACATCTTTATGATAAACGTCAATATTGTTAATTTTTTCGAAATTTAAATCGTATAATTTATGAGCAACGGTAAAAGCACCAGCAATTACATTTTCTAATTTAAAATAGGGTTTTAACTGTTCTTGATCTAGATCAAAATGTTGTTTTTTTAGTTTTTCTGAATAATAAGCGCTATCCCATTTTTGCAATAGGTCAATGCCATCTTTTTTTGCAAAATCACATAATTCATTAAATTCTTTTAAGGCTGCAGGTTTTGCTTTATCTAGCAATTCTTGCGAAAAATCAAGAACCGTTTTGGGTGTTTTTGCCATGCGTTCTTCTAAGACAAAGTGCGCGTGAGTTTTGTAGCTTAAAAGGTTTGCTCTTTGCTGACGTAGATTGACAATTTTTAAAACAATTTGTTCATTATTATTTGCATTGTCTTGAAAAGCTCTTGCGCCAAAAGCCAACGCCATTTTTTTACGAAGCTCACGATTGCTAGCGTATGTCATAAAAGGTATATAACTTGGATAATCTAAAGTAAATATCCAACCCTTTTTACCTTTTAATTCTGCGGTTTGCTTTGCCATTTCTATGGTTCCTTCTGGTAAGCCATTTAAGTCTTTTTTATCTGTAATGTGTAATGTATACGCATTGGTTGCTGCCAATACATTTTCGCCAAACTTTAATGCTAATTTAGAAAGTTTTGTATCTATTTTACGTAGTTTTTCTTTATCTTCAACAGAAAGATTAGCACCATTTCTTGCAAAACTTTTGTACTTTTTTTCTAGCAACATAAGTTGTTCTTGATTTAGATCTAGATTAGCTTTTTTATTGTAAACTGATTTAACTCTTTCAAATAATGCAGTATTCAATCTTATATCATTTGAAAATGCTGTGAGTAGAGGTGACACCTCTTGAGCTATTTTCTGTATTTCATCATTAGTTTCTGCCGAATTTAAATTAAAAAAGATACTCGAAATTCTACTTAATTGATTGCCGCTATAATCTAGTGCTTCTATGGTGTTTTTAAATGTAGGGTTTTCATTGTTTTTTGTTAAAAGATCTATTTCTTGCTTTGCAATTTTAATAGTTTCTATAAAAGCAGGTTTAAAATGCTGAATCTTTATTTTTGTAAAAGGCACTGTTTCAAACGGTTGTATTAAAGGATTGTTTTTAAGTGTTTTTTTGTTCATTTTTTTTTACGTTTTTTGTGACCTTTTTATTTTTTTTTGTGTCTTACTTATAGTATTGACTTTTTGTTTTGGGGAAATTAATTTAGTCAATACTTGATTTTTTATAAATCAGAAAAACCCTTCGCTTTTGCGGAGGGTTATTTTTTTACTTTTTGTGACGCTTTTGCAACTTTTAATTTTAAGCTTTCTTTGTAAAAAATAATTTTATCTTGTAAACATTTATCGCCAGCACTTATAATTTGTGCTGCTAATATTCCCGCATTTTTGGCACCATTTAAAGCAACAGTAGCAACGGGTACACCGCTTGGCATTTGTAAAATAGATAGTACAGAATCCCAACCGTCTATAGAATTTCTTGACTTTATTGGTACACCAATAATTGGTAAGGGCGATAAGGATGCTACCATGCCAGGTAAATGTGCGGCACCACCTGCACCTGCAATGATTACTTTAACACCTCGTTTGTGTGCGTTGCTTGCATAGTCAAACAATTTTTGTGGTGTTCTATGTGCAGAAATAACATCTACTTCAATAGAGATATCAAAATCTTCTAAAATTTTAATGGCTTCTTGCATGATAGGAAGGTCAGAATCGCTTCCCATAATTATACCTACTAACATAGTTTTTCTATTTGCTAATTACTTGGATTGTTTTTTTTACTTTTTTTGCAATACTTAATGCTTTTGAGAGCTCATGATGCACAATGGTGACATGTCCCATTTTTCGAAATGCCCTTGTTTTTTTTTTTCCATAAATATGAGGCGTTACACCTTCTATTTTTAGAATTTTATCTAAATTTTTATAAACAACGTTTCCGCTATAGTTTTCTGCACCTACTAAGTTTACCATAACGGCGGTAGTTTTGTTTTTTGTACTGCCTAAGGGTAAATTTAAAATGGATCTAAGGTGTTGTTCAAATTGATTGGTAAAGGAGTTTTCAATGCTAAAGTGCCCACTATTATGAGCTCTAGGCGCCACTTCGTTTACCAAAAAGTGACCAGTTGATGTTAAAAATAGTTCTACAGCTAATATGCCAACATGGTTTATTATTTTAGATACTTTAAGTGCGATTTCTGTCGCTTTTTTTGCTTCGGAAGATGATATTCTTGCGGGGCAAATAATATATTCTACTTGGTTAGCTTCTTTATGAAAATCCATTTCTACAACAGGATAAGTAGTTACATTGCCTTTAGCATTTCTTGCTACAATTACAGCTAATTCTGTTTTGAAATTGACCAAATCTTCTGCAATACACTGTGTATTTGGTAAGTTTGCTAAATCTGACCTCGATTTTACAATTTTTACGCCTGTACCATCGTACCCAAATTGAGCACGTTTCCAAACAAAAGGAAATTTTATTTTTTCGGTATCAATGGCTGCTTTTAGCGCATTTAAATCTGTAAAATCTGTAAAAGCTGCTGTTGGAATGTTGTTGTCTTTATAGAGTTGTTTTTGAATGGCTTTGTTTTGAATTTTCCGAAGTGTTTTTGAAGAAGGGAAGACCTTAAGGCCTTCATTTTCTAACTTCTCTAAAGCATCTGTGTTTACATTTTCGATTTCTATTGTTAAGAGGTCTACTTTTTTTCCGAAGTTGTAAACTGTTTCAAAATCTAATAAATCTCCTTGGTAAAAGGCATTGCAATAGGTGGCGCAAGGAGCTTCTTTTGAAGCGTCTAAGACACAGGTGTAAATATCAAATTTTTGAGTTTCGGCTAGCAACATTCGTCCTAATTGCCCACCACCAAGGATGCCGAGTTTAAAATCTGATGAGAAATAATTTTTCACGTGTGTACTTTGACACAAAAATAAGGATTCTGTTTTTAAATAACCTATTAAAAATTAGTTATTCTTATGGTTGTCGGACTCAGTAACGTGACACGATATTCGTAAGCAAATTTAGAACTTGCTGTAGGTAATTCAGAGCCATTTAAAATACTAAAATCTTTATTGTCACATGGGCAAGTCATTTTTAAACTTCCGTCAAAAGTCATAGGGTTTGAACAGTCTAGATAAGGACATGTTCGTTCCCAAGCAACAAAAGGTGAAGAGCCTGTGCCTTTATTTTGAACAATAACACCTTGGCTGTTTCCTTGAGCAGGGATATATGCAAAATTCCCAGCAACCTGTAAACCAACATATTGTGGTAAGTTTAAGTTGATGGTTTGATCTACAAAAAAGGTGTTGTTTTGGTTGTATGTGGTATCTTTTCCGCAAGAAATAAAAAATATAAATAGCGTAAAGGCTAGGAGTTTTTTCATAATATATAATAATGTGTTTGCTTTAAAACGTATGCAATTTACAATTATTTTGTACATTTGTATTGTAAATCTCATTCTGGACTTCAGATTTGAGATTTTTGTTTTTAATAAAATAGAATATAATGAGTAATATTTCATATTATAGCGAAGAAGGTTTAAAAAAACTGAAAGCAGAATTAGAGCAATTAGAAAGCGTAGAGAGACCACGTGTAACCCAAGCAATAGCAGATGCGAGAGATAAAGGTGATTTAAGTGAAAATGCAGAATATCATGCTGCCAAAGAAGAGCAATCTTTATTAGAATTAAAAATAGCAAAGCTAAAAGTGGTTGTTTCGAATGCCCGTATTTTAGACGAATCGCAATTAGATACTTCTAAAGTTTTGATACATTCTATTGTGAAAATTAAAGCATTGGCAAATAAAATGGAGTTTACTTACACTTTAGTTGCAGATTCTGAAACCGACATCAAAGCGGGTAAATTATCTGTTAAATCTCCTATTGGTAAAGGTCTTTTAGGGAAAAAAGTTGGTGATATTGCAGAAATTCAAGTGCCAAATGGTATTATGAAGTTTGAAATTTTAAACATCTCTAGATAATGGCTTCTGTTTTTACTAAAATAATTAATGGAGAAATACCCTGTTACAAAATAGCAGAGAACGATGATTTTATTGCCTTTTTAGATGTAAACCCCAATGCAAAAGGGCATACTTTAGTGGTGCCTAAAAAAGAAGTAAATAAGATTTTTGACTTAGATACAAATACGTATACCAATTTAATGTTGTTTTCTAGAAAAATAGCTTTAGCAATGCGAAAAGCAATTGATTGCAAGCGTATTGGTGTTACCGTTATCGGGCTAGAAGTACCGCATGTACATGTGCATTTAATACCTTTGCAAAGTATGGAAGACGCAACTTTTCAGAAAAAGGTTGTCTTGACAAAACAAGAGTTTGAAGCTTTAGCAGCTGCTATCAGTACTCATTTGTAGGTTTTTTTAGGTGTGAAATGTTAGTTTTGAAATTAGTTGTACTGGTTTTAAACTACCAACCAACTAAGAACTGCTAACTGTCAACTTTACACAAATGGTGGTGCCCTGATTTAATGTTGAGCTTTTTACAAAAATTTTACCGTTGTGATAATCTTCTATAATGCGTTTAGAAAGTGATAGCCCTAAGCCCCAACCTCTTTTTTTGGTGGTAAATCCTGGGGTAAAGATTTGATTCCATATTTTTTTTGGAATTCCTTTGCCTGTATCTTCAATACAAATTTTAACATATTGTTGTTCTTTTAAGATAGAAATACGTAAGATTCCTTTCCCATTCATAGCATCAATAGCATTCTTAACCAAATTTTCAATCACCCAACTATATAATTGTGCATTGCTATTTACAAGGATTTCTTTAGAAAAAGTTTTAAATTCAAACTGTATTTTTTTTGAACTTCGCGCTTTTAAATAATCAAAAGAGTGTTTGGTGAGCACTACAATATTTTCCTTTTGTAATTTCGGAATAGAACCTATTTTAGAAAAACGTTCTGCAATGGTGTTTAAACGATGTACATCTTTTTCAATTTCATCAACCGTATCTTTAGAAACATTATCTAATCGAAGTATTTCTACCCAACCTAATAAGCTTGTTAGTGGAGTACCTATTTGATGAGCTGTTTCTTTTGCCATACCAGACCAAAGTCTATTTTGTTCTGCTATTTTATTCGACTTAAAAAAAAGGTAAATAACTGTGCTAAACAATAAAAGAATCAACAATAAGGCCAATGGGTAATATTTTAACTTGGTTAATAAGTCTGAGTCTTTATAGTAGATAAATTGTTTAACGTGATTGCCTAAATTAATTTCAATAGGCAAATTTTGTTTCTTCATTAATGCCAATTGCTTTTTTAAGTACACCGAATCTTTGGAAGTAGCCTTAATACTGTCAAGGTTTTGCCAAGATTCAATTGTGCCTTTTTCGGTTACCCAAATTAGTGGAATTTGATGTTTGGAGTTTAATATTTTAAGCGGTAACCCAAAACTAGCATTCAAATCGGTATTGGTGATGAGTTCTTTTTGTGCAGCAGCAATGATTTCCATTTTTGCACGCTCTTCTTGTTTAAATTTTTGAAAAAAATCGTAGGTATTCCAAAGAATTAAAGAAACAATAATAAAAGCTACCAAAATGACGATGCTTCTGTAACGTTGTATGTTTTTGATGTTGTTCATTTTATTGTAAACAAATATAAAAGAAACGTTTAAATTGCGTGTATATTTGCGTAAAAACAATTTTTATGTTGACAATTACACCCAATAATGTTACAACTGCAACCTTACATGGTTATTTGTTAAGTGCCGTTGCGCCACGTCCTATAGCATTTGCTAGCACTATAGATGCCGAAGGAAACCCCAATCTTTCGCCTTTTAGTTTTTTTAATGTAATTAGTGCTAACCCACCAATTTTGATTTTTTCGCCAGCTAGGCGCGTACGAAATAATACTACAAAGCACACCTTAGAAAATGTACATCAAGTAAAAGAAGTTGTTATTAATGTGGTTAATCATGCCATTGTACAACAAATGTCACTTTCTAGCACTGAGTATGCAAAAGGTGTAAACGAATTTAAAAAAGCAGGCTTTACAATGCTTCCTTCAGAAATTGTAAAACCGTTTAGAGTAGCAGAATCACCCATACAAATAGAATGTAAAGTTAACGAGATTATTTCGTTAGGAAAACAAGGTGGTGCCGGAAATTTAATCATTTGCGAAGTAGTGAAAATGCATATTTCAGAAGCGGTTTTAGATACAAATAATGCTATAGATCAGCATAAATTAGATTTGGTGTCAAGAGCAGGCGGTAGTTATTATTCAAGAGCTAAAGATGGTTTTTTCGAAATTCCGAAGCCTATAAGCACATTGGGTATTGGTGTAGATAACCTTCCGAAGGAAGTAAGAGAGAGTTCTATTTTGACAGGAAATGATTTAGGTTTGTTAGGAAACGTAGAGGCTTTGCCAACACAAAAGGCTGTTGATAAGTTTCTAGAAGAACATCCAGAAAAAAAGACCAATAATATCAAAGAAAAACATATTTTTGCCAAAGCGTTTCTTGAAAACAAAGATGTTTTAAGTGCATTAAAAATAGTATTACAATAAAAATTAAGAGTATGGAAATCACAGGAAAAATAAAATTAATTAACGACGAGCAAACTTTTGGAGCTAGTGGTTTTAGAAAAAGAGAGTTGGTATTGACTACAAATGAGCAGTACCCACAAATGTTAATGGTAGAATTTGTACAAGATAAATGTGATTTATTAAATAATTATGCTGTTGGTCAAGATGTTAAAATTTCTATCAATTTAAGAGGTCGTGAGTGGATTAATCCAGAAGGAGTGGCTAAGTATTTTAACTCAATTCAAGGATGGAGAATTGAAAATTTACAGACAGAAGCTCCACAAAACTTACCACCTGTAGCTAATTTTGAAACTACAGATGCTACAACAGAAAACGAGCCAGACGATTTGCCGTTTTAATGATGAAATTCATAAAAAAAACCGAAGCAAACGCTTCGGTTTTTTTTTTATGAGCTGTTTTATGCTAAAAAATTAGTAATGTCCGTCAAAAGACGTAAGACCGTTTCA
>CAMZLD010000048.1 GCA_947311635.1 uncultured Flavobacteriaceae bacterium
GGCTTTGAAGGACTATTTTTAGTTTGAAAAGACATAACGAAGTATAAGGAAAAGGCTGAAAATCCTTTGGAAAGCCTTCTAAACAACAATCTTTGAACAATAAAAGCCTTAATTTAATACTAAATCTTCGTTTTTATTGTCCAAATCTCACTATTTATAAGGCTTCTTTGATGTAAGTTTAGGTCGAACTCAGGTTAGTAGCTGTTAGAAAATCTGTAAAAGCTTTCCAATATACTTGATAACAATAGCGCTTCTCCTCAACACTCTAGAGCCATGAACGCCTTTTACTGGCGATTTAAATGCTTTTACATGCTTTATATAACAATGACATAACCGCTCTGTTTCACTCTTAGAAGATGTAAAAAAAATAGGTTTTTTCATACCATTTAATGTTTTAGCAATCTGAATACCTTTAATATATTTTCCTGGACTAAAAGTTGCAACCGCTTTTACTTTAGGGTTGCCTTTACCAATCAAGGTTAAATGAAATTATAGATATCAATAAATTTGCGGTAAATTGAAAATGAAGTACTTCAAAATACCTAACGCTTCATAAACACACCAATGAAATACCTAATTAATTCCCTTGATTATTACTCTAAAACAACAGGATATAAATCTTTGTTATATTGAATAATCTGTACGCCATTGTTTTCAAAACTACTAAACATTTTCTTTTGATAATCGTACTTGCTACCCATGCGTTTAGAAACACCTGCTTGCAACCCATCTTTTAAATTATTAAAAGCTGCAATACGCATAATAATATCATAAGTAAGGTCAAAACCTTTAATAGCATTTGCAGTAGGTATATCAAAATTCTTGCTTTTATAATCTTTAAAAAATTGCATAACAGCAGGTTGTTTAACATCTGCCATGGTCTCTTGCGCAAAAGTAAATTTCATTTTTGCCAAATGATTATTATTAGACGTTTTAAAATATTTATTATTTTCTATGGCAAATAAATGCACTTTTCTAGTTTGCGCTAAAACACCTAGGTTGGTGATAGCATCCATGGTAATCACTTTGTTTTTTCCAACAAAAATTACCCAATTTTCTGTTGTTTCAGATACTACTTTATCTAAACGTTCTTTACCAATATAGCCATTTTCTTCTTTTACAATAGTGATGTTATTGATAGAATCATGCTTTTTTAAGCTGGCAGCAATAAATGTCATTTGAGATGTTGTGGCAGGAGAAGCATCTCCTATCAAAATAATTTTTTGACCATCATATTGCTTTTTAATATAATTTAAGAGTGTCTTTTTAAATAGCTTTTTATCTACACCGGCTTTAATTAAATTTGGACTATTAGATGCCGCCTGTTTTTTAGAAAACATAGGTGCTACAACCATGGTTTTACGTAACTTTTTAGATAAGTTATACGCCTTATCAAAATACAATGGACCAATGACAACATCTGCATCTTCTAAATTGTTTTGACTTACAATTGAACTTATGGTTGCCATATCATTTTTGGTATCAAAAGATCTAAAATTGATTTCTAAACCTTGTTTTCTAAGAGACTCTATGGCCATTAATACGCCCATATAAAAATCTGTAGTTACATTTAAAAGCGATGTCTTTTTTAAAAACTCACTTTCTAAAGATGTGGTTTTATTTAGATTAAATGGTAATAAAATAGCGATGTCTACCGGCCTGTCAATTCTAATTTCATCAGTAAAAACAGCTGTCTTCTCTGGTGTTTCAATTACTGCATCAACATCTAATTTTGGTACTTTTAAAAGCATTCCTTCTTTTAATCCAAATTTTGCAGCTGGATTAAGGCTAAGTAATTCTTTTTCAGAAATTCCATACGCTTTTGTTAAACTATAAAAAGTTTCGCCTAATTTAACGGTATGCATACTATAAGCGTCCTTGTCATCTGTTTCTTTAGAAGGTATTTTTAATACTTGCCCTAAAGACAAATCGTTACTTGTTAAATGATTTACGCGTTTTAAATCATCTACAGAAACACCAAATTTCTTGCTGATGCTAAATAAGGTTTCTTTTGATTTTACAATATAGGTTGTAGGAGTGTCGTTATTTGTTGGAATTTTTAATACTTGACCTAAAGATAAATCATTCGAAATTAAATGATTTTCTTTTTTAAGATCTTCGACAGAAACATGGTATTTTTTCGAAATGCTAAACAACGTTTCTTTGCGTTGTACTGTATGAGTTTTACCGTTAGTATTTAAATTTGGTTGTGATATAACTTTATTTTTCTTCGGAATAATAATAACTGTATTTGCTCTTGGTTTATTTCGAACATCTGGATTTAAGCGTTTTAAATCTCTTTTAGACATGTTATTAGCTGCTGCTATACTCTTTAAAGTTTCACCAGATTTTACGGTATAAGAAACATATTCTTTAATCTGTGCAGTTGTTTGTGTACTTGCACACGCTGTGAATATTAAAAGTATTGCTAAAAATTTTAAATGCTTCATTGTTTGTTTGTTTATTCCCATTCTATAGTTGCTGGCGGTTTAGAACTTATGTCATACACTACTCTATTAACGCCCTTTACGTTATTTATTATTTTGTTGGAAGTTTCTTGCAAAAATTTATATGGTAAATCTACCCAATCTGCGGTCATTCCATCTGTAGATTCTACAGCTCTTAAAGCAACCACTTTTTCATAGGTACGCTCGTCTCCCATAACACCTACCGAATTTACTGGCAAAAGCATTGCTCCTGCTTGCCATACTTTATCATATAGCTTCCAATCTCTTAATCCTTGTATAAAAATAGCATCTACTTCTTGCAATATACGTACTTTTTCTGCGGTGATATCTCCTAATATCCGAATTCCTAATCCTGGACCCGGAAACGGGTGTCTTCCTAATAAATTAGCATCAATCCCTAAAGATTTTCCTACTCTTCGTACCTCATCTTTAAAAATCATTCGCAAAGGCTCTACAATTTTAAGTTTCATAAAATCTGGTAATCCGCCTACATTATGATGACTTTTAATGGTTGCACTTGGGCCGCCAGTTACAGATACAGACTCAATAACATCTGGGTAAATAGTACCTTGTGCTAACCACTTAACGTCTTTAATTAAATGAGATTCATCATCAAAAACTTCTATAAAAACGCGCCCAATAATTTTTCTTTTTTTCTCAGGATCGCTTTCACCTTGCAAGGCTTCCAAAAAGCGTGCCGAAGCATCTACGCCTTTTACATTTAAGCCCATTCCTTTGTATTGTTCTAAGACACTTTGATATTCATTTTTCCGAAGTAAACCATTGTTTACAAAAATACAATAGAGATTTTTTCCTATTGCTTTATCTAACAAAACAGCTGCAACGGTAGAATCTACACCGCCAGAAAGTCCTAAAACTACTTTGTCTTTACCTACTTTTTCTTGTATTTGTGCAACGGTAGTTTCTACAAAACAATTGGGTGTCCAATCTTGTGCTACCTTTGCAATATTTACTAAAAAGTTTTCTAGCAGTTGCATGCCATCATTAGAATGATATACTTCTGGATGAAATTGTATTGCATAGGTTTGTTCGCCTTCAATTTTATATGCTGCATTTTCTACATCATGGGTGCTTGCAATTTTTTTATAGTGCTTAGGAAGCTCTATAATGGTATCACTATGACTCATCCAAACTTGGCTTCCTTCAGAAATATTTAAGAACAAAGCATCACTAGTGTCTATGTAGCTTAAATTTGCTCTTCCGTATTCTCTTGTGTTTGAAGCACCCACTTTTCCGCCATAAAAATGTGCCAAATATTGTGCGCCATAACAAACACCTAACAATGGTTTTTTGCCTTTTATTTGTGATAAGTCTGGTTGTGGTGCCAACTCACTTCTTACAGAATGTGGACTTCCAGATAAAATAACTGCTTTAAAATCTGAAACATCAAATTTTGTGCTGTTGTATGGGTGAATTTCACAATAAATATTTAATTCTCTAACTCTACGTGCTATAAGTTGTGTAAATTGTGAGCCAAAATCTAAAATAAGTACCTTTTCTTGCATGTGCAAAAGTACACTTTCTAAAATGTTTTCAAAAATAAACAGTACTTTTATAGTGATAAAAAATAGATTCTATGTCAAAATTTTTAAACGATCTTGATGAGCTTGTTAAAAACAATGTTATTTCTAAAAACATTGCCAATGATATTCAAACATATTATAGCTCACAAAAAGAAGAAAGCCCCAATAAATTATTTGCAATATTTGGTGTTTTGGGCTCTTTATTGGTTGGACTTGGTATTATTTTAATCATTGCACATAATTGGGATACTTTTTCTAAAGGCATTAAAACTACTTTTGCATTTATTCCGTTATTGTTGGCACAACTTATTGTAGGTTATACCATTCTTAAAGAAAAAAGCAATACTTGGAAAGAAGCTGCTGGTGTCTTTTTGTTTTTTACGGTTGGCGCAAGCATTGCTTTGATTAGTCAGATTTACAATATTCCGGGTAATGTAAGTACTTTTTTACTTACTTGGCTTTTACTGTGCTTGCCTTTGGTATATCTTTTAAAATCGAATGCATTGGCTATTTTACACCTTGTTTTTTCTACTTATTACGTATTAAAAGCTGGCTATTTTACGGGCAGCTATTCGCCTTGGAAATACTTTTTACTCATTGCATTCATAATTCCTTTTTACCTTAACCTTCTAAAAAACAGTCCCAAACAAAATATTGCTTCTGTTTTAAATTGGCTTTTTCCGATAAGTTTAACAATGGCAATGGGTGCCTTTATAGACACAAGTGCAACATATGGTTTTTTAATGTATATTATTTTATTTGGCTTGTTTTATAATATTGGTAAAATTCCGTTTTTTAATAATGACAGATTACGTAAAAATGGTTATTTAATTATTGGCTCTTTAGGCACTATTAGTGTGTTAATTATGATGAGTTTTAAATCTTTTTGGAAAGAAATTATTCGTAACGACCATCAGTTGTCTCAAGAGGTTTACATTGCTGCCATACTCTTTGTTGCAGCGCTTTCTATTTTAATATATTCCTTTAAAAAGAAATGGGTACATGAGCTAAATTTATTTAGATATGTGTTTATTATCATGGCTGTTTTATTATTTATTGGTTTTGGTAATCTAACCATTCCTACTGTGCTTTCTAATATTTTAATTTTATTTCTAGGTCTTATAGCTATTAAAATAGGAAGTAATAAAATGCACTTCGGAATTTTAAATTACGGATTGCTTATTATCACAGCACTTGTCATTGCTCGTTTTTTTGACACCAACCTTAGTTTTGTAGTACGCGGTTTACTTTTTATTGGTGTTGGTGTTGGTTTTTTTGTTACCAACTACCTCATGTTAAAAAAACAGCGAACACTTCAGAAAAAAATATAATTTTATGAAAAAGAAAACACTTTTTTTAGTCTTTTTAGCAATTGCCGTTATCCAACTTATTGTACCAGCTTTTATGGTGTACAACAATGAGGATACTTTAACCACAGGAACTTTATATAAATTTAAAACGGAACCTGTTGATCCAAATGATCCTTTTAGAGGTAAATATGTAACCTTACGGTACGATTTAAATTCTTTTGCTTCTAATGAATCATGGAAACGAAAAACACCCATTTTTATTTATATTGAAAAGGATGAAAATGATTTTGCAAAAATTACAACAGTTAGTAAAAACAAAATGGATTCAAGTAACGATTACATTATTGGAAAAGTTAGATGGTACGATACTTATACTAAAAAGGTGAATTTTAGGCTTCCTTTTGATCGTTTTTACATGGAAGAAACAAAAGCCAAACCGGCCGAAACTGTTTTTAGAGAAGCACAAAGAGATAGCTTACCTAATAATACTTACGCTTTGGTAGCTGTTAAAAATGGGCATGCCGTTTTAAAAGATGTGCTAGTCAATGAAAAATCATTGGCAGCTTATGTGGTGGAGTGACATTAAAAAACCTCACAGATTTTAAAATCTGTGAGGTTTGAATTCATCTTTTATTTTTATTTAAACAATTTCTACAAACAAGCCTTCTGCTGTTTTTTCTACTTTTGCTAATTTATTTTTAGATAATTCCTTCATGGCTTTATCCCACTTTTTATTTGATAATGCTGCTTGGGCTTTTAACTCATCTAAGCCTATTTTTGTTGCTTTTTTCAAAATAGCCAACACAGATTTTGCCTCGTCTGTTAATGCAACTGCTTTACGTTCTGGTTTCATTTGCGGAAAGAACAACACTTCTTGAATAGATTGGTTGTTGGTTAAAAACATGATTAATCTATCCATACCAATACCTAACCCAGAGGTTGGTGGCATACCGTATTCTAAAGCGCGTAAAAAATCATGATCTATAAACTCGGTTGCTTCATCATCACCTTTTGCAGCAAGTTCTAACTGATGTTCAAAACGCTGGCGTTGATCAATTGGGTCGTTCAATTCTGAATAGGCATTTGCTATTTCTTTACCACAAATCATTAACTCAAAACGCTCTGTTAATTCAGGGTTATCTCTGTGTTCTTTGGTTAACGGGCTCATTTCTTTTGGGTAATCAATAATATACGTTGGATTGATATAATTTCCTTCGCACTTTTCTCCAAAAATCTCATCTATTATCTTTCCTTTCCCCATGGTATCATCTACCTCAATTCCCATATCTTTTGCTGCTGCTCTTAACTCATCTTCTGTTTTACCTGTAATATCAAAACCTGTAAAATGTTTAATAGAATCTGTCATGGTAACACGCGCATACGGTGCCTTAAAATCTATTTGATGCTCGCCAAAATTGGCTTTAGTAGTTCCGTTTACGGCAATAGCACAATATTCTAATAGTTTTTCTACAAATTCCATCATCCAATTGTAGTCTTTATAGGCTACATAAATTTCCATCATGGTAAACTCTGGATTATGGGTTCTGTCCATGCCTTCATTTCTAAAGGTTTTTGCAAATTCATAAACACCATCAAAACCACCAATCAACACTTTTTTAAGATACAATTCACACGCAATACGCATGTACATAGGCACGTCTAAAGAATTGTGATGTGTAATAAAAGGTCTTGCTGCTGCGCCACCAGGTATGGGTTGTAAAATAGGTGTTTCTACTTCCATATATCCAGCATCATTAAAAAACTGACGCATGGCTGCAAATAATTTAGATCTTTTAACAAATACCTCTTTTACATGTGGATTTACCACCAAATCTGCATATCGTTGTCTGTAGCGCTGCTCTGGATCTGTAAAAGCATCATACACCACACCATCTTTCTCTTTTGGTAATGGTAAAGGTTTTAAAGCTTTACTAAGCAGGGTAAAGTCTTTTACACGTACAGAAATTTCGCCAACTTTTGTTGTAAACAACTCTCCTTCTATACCTACAAAATCTCCTAAATCTAATAATTTTTTAAAAACTTCGTTGTATTTTGTTTTGTCTTCTCCTGTGCAAATTTCATCACGATTAAAATAAACTTGTACTTTACCTTTTGCGTCTTGTAATTGTGCAAAAGAAGCTTTTCCTTGAATCTTTATTGCCATTAATCTACCAGCAATCACCACCTGTTTACCTTCTTTATAATCCTTTTTTATTTCTTCTGAAGAAATACTTACTGGATATAAATCTGCTGGATAAGGATTGATTCCTAGTGCTCGAAGTCTATCTAATTTTTGACGTCTTACAATTTCTAGTTCTGATAATTGCATGTTGTATTTTTTTAATTGAATGACTGCAAAGATACAATTTAAGGCGTGGATTCAAATGGTTTCATAAAAAATAAGTATCTTTGTACTGTTGTGTTGTTTGATACAGCAATTGTTGTATCAACGTAGGTTTTTTAAACCGATGGAAAGCTTCCCTTAATTGGGTTGCTTTTTTTGTTTGAGCTATGTAGAAACACAAAATTAATAATGTGGTTCCTTTCTTGTTGAGATAGTGTTCCATCTTCTTTAACAAACCATTTTTTATACCCATAGGTACTCAATAAGTTTGTAATTAGGTCTTCATTATTAATTGTATATTCGTCTGGCAGTATTTCTACCAGCAGCGTTGGCTTAAATTTTTGAAGTAGTTTTTGCATGCCTTTTAAAGCTAAAAACTCTCCTCCTTCAATATCCATTTTAATAAAATCTACTTGCTTGATCTTATTTTCTTCAAAATAAGAATCTAAAGCAATTGCTGGTACATTTTGAGTAATAGCAAAGTCTTCAAGATAAGCAGAAACCATACCTAAATTAGCTTCTTTTGGATGATATCTTAATTGTAATTGTGCATTCTTATCTACTATAGCTTTTTGAACAACTGTAATGTTATTATAATTGTTTAAGGCAATATTAGTTTTTAGTTTGGTTAGATTTTCTTGAAAGGGCTCAAAAGAAATTATAGTTCCTGTAGCACCAACAATACGAGAAGCAACTAAAGAATATAGACCAAAATTAGCACCAATATCTACAAAGGTATCACCTTTTATTAACTGTTTGCTAATGAAATTGAGTTCTGCTTCTTCATAGGTGTTTAAAAAATAGATATGCTGCTGAATCCAATCATCTAAGTTTAAAGAAAGTTTTATTGAATTTTTAAAAAGCATTTGTGTTTTTACACCTTTAAAAAAATTGTATTTATGAAATAACCTTTTGTAAAAAAAGTAGTAGTACTTTTTAAAAAATGGAATTTTAAAAAATATTTTAAAAAGAAGTGCTATGAATTTTCTCATATTAAAATGGCTAATTCATTCCGAAGAAAACCGCTTTGTACATCCAAAACTTTTTTATAAACAAAATGGTGAAAATTAAACTTACAGCAAATTTAAGGGTTGTAGAAAATAAAAACCCAATAAAAGATCCAACAGCTGCATTAACAGCTCTTTTTTTATTTGTGCTATCTTTTAAATATTCACCTGCAAAAGCACCTAGCAAAGGACCTAATATAATACCCAAAGGACCGAATCCTAAACCGATAATAAGACCTATCATAGAACCGCCAACACCAAATTTGGTACCTCCAAATTTTTTTGTTGCCATTGGTGGTACTACATAGTCTAATACAAAAACAATAAGGGCAATAAGTAAAGTGATGACTAAAAAGGAAGTGTTGTTAGGTACTGATTTGGTCATATAAAGAAGCAGTAAGCCAAACCAACTTGTTAAAGGCCCAGGAATTACAGGTAAAAAAGCGCCCGCAATACCTACCAATACCAATACAAAACCTACAATTAATAATAAGATATCCATATTGTAAAAATAGTATATTATACTACAAAAACAATCATTAAATATATCAATATAAAGCAATTGAAAAATATATTTTAAAAGTGTATTTTTACATTTTAACAATGACAACATGTTGCGCTACGCATATTTTATTCTTTTTGTTTTGAGTTTTTTATTTTCTTGTGACTTTTACTCTCAGAAATCTAAAAAATCATTATCTCCTTTAGATACAATTATAGACTTAAAATCTGTAGATGCGTTTCCGTTGTTTGTTGGTTGTGATAGCATTCCGTCTAGATCAAAACAAAAAGTTTGCTTTCAGATTAAAATATCAGAATTTATGTATAGTGGTCTTCTAAATCATGAATTTATAAGTGATAAAAGTATCAAAGACACTGCTTTTGTGAAAATTAAAATTTCAAAAACTGGTGTAGCATCACTAGACACTATTCTTTTAAATGCAACAATTAAAAAACAATTGCCTTTATTAGATAGTATTCTACGGCAGCGTGTTGCAGAAATACCACGTATGAAACCTGCTATAAAACGTTCTTTTCCGGTGACAACAATTTTTACTTTACCTATTATAATTAAAAATTAAATGGGACTTTTATGTACTACGATATTTTAAAACAAACAACAAAGCGTTCATTTTTCCAGTACCTTGGGCAGAAGATAAGAGCATTACCTTTTTGACAAAACTATCAGAATTAGAAAACATTTTAAAAAATCTTGGGTTTCATAAAATAGCCGTAGCAGACCAAACTAGCTATGGCATTCCTTTTTTTTGAAAGTCTATTAAAAAATTAATGCTTTTGGTTTTCCTTTATTAAGATTGAGCGTACTTATGGGTACTGAAACAAAAAAGAAAATTGAAAACCTACGCAACGCATTAGCAGATATTAAATTACTGCTTCAAAGTGGTGTTTTAGTAATTAATTATTTAATAATCGCCACAAGGTGTCTTTTAGTTCTGTAAGGCCTTGTTGATTGATAGAAGAAATAAATAAACTCTTTATTCCTTTGGGGAGTTCTTTGCTTATTTCTGCCTCTAACTCATCATCTAACATATCAGATTTAGAAATGGCTAAAACACGATCTTTATCTAGTAATTCTGGGTTGTGTTTTTTTAGTTCATTTAGCAAAATTTCATATTCTTTTTGAATATCATCACTATCTGCTGGCACCATAAATAGCAAGGTAGAATTACGTTCTATATGTCTTAAAAAACGATGTCCTAAGCCTTTTCCTTCAGCAGCTCCTTCTATAATACCGGGAATGTCTGCAATGACAAAACTTTTAAAATCTCTATATTGAACAATACCTAAATTTGGTTTTAATGTGGTAAAAGCATAATCTGCAATTTTTGGTTTTGCCGATGTTAAAACCGAAAGTAATGTTGATTTACCTGCATTGGGAAAACCTACCAAACCGACATCTGCTAATAATTTTAATTCTAATTGAAACCAACCTTCTTTTCCGTCAACTCCGGGCTGAGCATAGCGTGGCGTTTGATTGGTTGAAGATTTAAAATGCCAGTTTCCTCTACCTCCCATGCCACCTTCTTGCAAAATAATTTCTTCGCCATCTTGTGTAAGCTCGTAGAGAATTTGTTCTGTTTCTGTGTCTCTTACAATAGTACCGAGCGGAACATCAATATAAGCATTTGCTCCATCTTTACCGGTGCTTCTACTCTTAGAACCATCGCCACCGCCTTCTGCTTTAAAATGTTTTTTAAAACGTAAATGAAAAAGTGTCCAAAGATTTTTATTTGCACGCAAAATAACATGACCTCCATGACCTCCATCACCACCATCTGGGCCGCCTTTTGTGATGTATTTTTCACGATGTAGATGTACAGATCCTTTTCCTCCTTTTCCAGAAGTTGCATGAATTTTAATATAATCTACAAAATTTCCTTCGGTCATGATTTTCTTGAATAATTTTTAAACATTCTAAATGAATGTAAAATTTGTTGGATATTAAATACGATCTAATACTTGTTTTAAACGTACTGTAATTTCTGAAATAGTACCAACACCATCTACTCCATAATATTTATCTTGTGACTCATAATAGTCTTTTAATACGGCAGTTTTGGTATTGTATTCATTAAAACGGTTACGTATTTTTGACTCATCTTGATCATCTGGTCGTCCGCTGGTTTTACCACGTTCTAGTAAACGTTCTACTAATAAATCTTCTGGTACTTCTAGGGCTATCATGCCGTTTATACTTTCTCCTTTTGCTTCTAAAAAAGCATCGAGTGCTTTAGCTTGAGAGCTTGTTCTAGGAAAACCATCAAAAATAAAACCATTTGCATTTGAATGTCTGTTAACCTCATCTTGTAGCATTTTAATGGTGACTTCATCTGGCACTAAATTACCATCATCCATATAAGATTTAGCAAGTTTTCCTAATTCGGTTTGATTTTTAATATTGTAACGAAACACATCTCCTGTAGAAATATGTATAAGGTTATAAGCTTGTTTTAATAAGGTAGCTTGTGTTCCTTTTCCTGCTCCTGGAGGACCAAATAATACGATGTTTGTCATCTTTTTTGTTGTTAATTTATAGATACTTGGTAAATTTCTTCCGTAGTTATTATAGTCAAGCCCATAGCCTACTATAAATTGATCTGGTATTGAAATTCCTACATAATCAATATGCAATTCTTTTTTAAAAACATCTGGCTTAAAAAAGAGGGTTGCAATTTTTAAGGTTTTTACTTTTTTATCTTTAAAGATATGGTAAATTTCTTGTAGAGTTGTACCAGTATCTATAATATCTTCTAAAATAACAACTGTTCTTCCTTCTAAATTTTCATTGATACCAACAAGTTGTTTAATTTTTCCTGTGGTTTGAATACCTTGATAAGACGCTAATTTTACAAAAGATACTTCGCAATCTGTTGGGTACTTTCTAATAAAATCGGCAACAAACATAAATGAACCGTTTAAAATACCAATAAATAAAGGCACTTCTCCTTTTAAATCGTTTGCTATCTCTAGAGCCATATTACTTACAGTACGCGTAATTTTTTCTTCAGAAAGAAAAGGCTCAAAATATAAGTCGTGTAATTTAATTTTACTCATGATTGTTAAAAAAGCAAAACCGTTTTATCTAGCTACTGAAATAAAATTCAGTAATAAACAAAACGGTTTTTCTATACGTATTTTTTTAATTTTATTTTTTATCTACTGCCTTTTTGGTAGTATCATACATGATTGGTGCTGCAATAAATAATGATGAATAAGTACCTACAACAACTCCAATAATCAATGCAAACATAAAGCCTCTAATAGAGTCACCTCCAAATAAAAAGATGGCAGACAATACAACTAACGTAGTTAATGAGGTGTTTATGGTTCTTCCTAAAGTACTGCTTAGTCCTTTATCTACAACTTTTTCGAAAGACCACGATTTATGCAAACCTGCATATTCTCTAATTCTATCAAAAATTACCACGGTATCATTTAATGAATAACCAACAACAGTTAAAATGGCTGCAATAAATGACTCTCCAATTTCCATATCGAATGGTAGTACTTTGTATAGTAATGAAAAGATTCCTAAGACCAATAGCACATCATGAAATACTGCTAAAACCGCACCTAAACTAAATTGCCATTTTCTAAAACGCAATAATATGTATAAGAAAACTACCAATAAAGAACCAAATACTGCCCATTTTGCAGCAGTTTTAATATCATCTGCAATGGTTGGTTCTACTTTAATAGAACTCATTAAACCTATGGCTTGATTGTCTGAACTTACTTTAAAATCGTCAATTGTTGTTCCGCTAGGTAAAAATTCTTTTACCCCATTAAACAACGCTTCTCTTACTACATCATCTGCACCTTCTTCTTCAATTTTATATTTGGTTGTAATTTTTAATTGGTCTATACTTCCGTAGGTTTTAACAACGGGTGCATCACCAAATTGTGCTTTTAAACTTGTAGCAACTTCTGTAGAATTTACAGGGTTTTCAAACTTTACAATGTATGAACGTCCACCAACAAAGTCAACACCGTAATTTAAGCCGTTGGTAAACAAAGAAACTAAACCTCCTAAGATTAGCATTGCAGAAATAACGTATGCTATTTTACGTTTACGTAAAAATTCGTAGTTAATATTCTGGAACCAACCTTTAGTAATATTTGTATTGAAAGTTAATGTTTTTCCTTTTTCTAAATACCAAGAAATCAACAAGCGTGTAATAAATACACCTGTAAACAATGACGTTACAATACCAACCATTAAGGTATAAGCAAATCCTTTTACAGGTCCTGTACCGAAAATAAACAAAATAGCTCCTGTTAAAAATGTTGTAATATTAGCATCTATAATTGCTGATAACGCACCTTTAAAACTAAAACCGTGTGCTACGGCTTCTTTTAATGATTTGCCTGCATTTAATTCTTCTTTGATACGTTCAAAAATAATAACGTTGGCATCTACTGCCATACCAATGGTTAAGATAATACCTGCAATACCTGGCAAGGTTAATACGGCGCCAAATGCAGAAAGGATTCCGAAGATAAACAAAATATTTAATGCCAAAGCTGCATCTGCAAATCCACCTGCTTTTCCGTAGTAAAATAGCATCCATAAAAATACTAATAGCAATGCAAACACAAATGAGCGCATACTACTATCAATAGCTTTTTGACCTAAAGAAGGCCCTACAACAGCATCTTGAATAATATGTGCTGGTGCTGGTAATTTACCTGCTTTTAATACGTTTGCTAAATCTTGTGCTTCTGTTACGGTCATTGAACCTCCAGAAATCGACGTTCTACCACCTGTAATTGCGCCGTTTACAGTTGGCGCAGAATGCACGTAGTTATCTAATACTACTGCAACGTGTTTACCTACGTTGGCTGCTGTTAAACGTGCCCAATCTTTAGTACCACGACTATTCATAGACATGCTTACTTCTGGCTTACCAAATTGACTAAACTCTTGCGAAGCTGTTGCAATGACATCTCCTTCTATTTCTGGTTTGTTTTGACGATTGCCTTTAATAGCATATAAATCTACTACCTCACCACCATTTCTTGGTTGTGCATCCCACAGAAATTTTACATATTTAATTTCGTTTGGTATCAATGCCTTAATTGCTGGCATTTTTAAATACTTATTTACTTTTGCTGTATCTGCTACTCTTGCCGTTGCAACTAATGATGTAATCTGATTTTGATTTTGTGCTACATTAGGTAATAATACTGAAAACAAGTTTTTTGTTGTAGCAGTTTTGATAGAATCATTTTCTGAACCTAATAAATCACCTAATTCATCTTCTTTTGTTTTTGTAGTGTCTGTTTCTGTAGTTGGTGTTTCTGCTTTTAATATGGCAGCTAACTTATCATTTGCTGCAAAAAAGAAATTTTGAACATCTGCGTTAGAATATGCTTCCCAAAATTGTAATTCTGCAGTACTTTGTAATAATTTTTTAACACGATCTATATCTTTAGCTCCTGGTAATTCAATTAAAATTCTACCAGACTTACCAATTCTTTGAATGCTAGGCTGTGTTACACCAAACTTATCAATACGGCTACGTAAAACAACTAAAGCAGTATTTACAGAGTTTTCTACCTCTTCTGCTAAAATTGGTTTTACTTCTGCGTTGCTTAATTTAAAATTAATTTTATCTCTTAGCGCTTTGTTACCAAAAATAGTTGGGTCACTTAACTTCACATCTCCACCTATTTTTTCAAATTCTTTGAAAAAAGAATTTAAATAGGTGTCATCTGTATTTTTTTGTGCTTTGGTAGCTGCATCTAGTGCTTGTCTAAATTTTGTATTTTTAGAATTATTTGCTAAACCAACTAAAATATCTTTTACAGATACTTGCAATACAGCATTTATTCCTCCTTTTAAATCCAATCCAAGATTAATGGCTTTGTCTTTAATATCATTGTAGGTAAACTTGTTAAAAACTACAGGTTTGTTCGCAATTGAATCTAAATATGCTCTTTCTAAAGAAATAACTTCTTTTGCGTCTTTTCCGTGTAATTTAGCATATTTACTTGCTTTCCCTTCTACTTTTTTTGTAAAATATGTAAATGATAATTGGTATACACTTATCAATCCTAAAAGGATAGCGAATAATTTAATAAGTCCTTTGTTTTGCATTCTTATAAATATTTAATTCTCCTATTTTTAATAAACGTGCAAATATATAACTTCAAACCCTAATAGCCAATACTTTTCTTGTTTTTATATTTCGCTGTTTTAAGTTGCTTTTTTGAAAAAAAATTACGGCGTTATTTTATATCTTTACATTAAATAATAATTAAACTATGGCACACTTATCAGATATTGAAATTGCACAAAGCAATCCCATAAAACACATTAAACATATTGCGAAAAATTTAGAAATTGATGAAGATGATTTAGAGCTCTACGGAAAGTACAAAGCAAAGCTTCCGTTAAAATTAATTAATGAAAAAGCAATTCATCAAAACAACCTCATCTTGGTGACTGCATTAACTCCCACACCTGCTGGAGAAGGTAAAACAACGGTTTCAATAGGTTTAACAGAAGGTCTTAATAAAGTTGGTAAAAAAGCAACAGTTGTTTTAAGAGAACCTTCTTTAGGGCCTGTTTTCGGAATTAAAGGTGGTGCTGCTGGTGGTGGTTATTCGCAAGTAATCCCTATGGAAGATATCAACTTGCATTTTACGGGCGATTTTAATGCTGTAGAAAAAGCCAACAATCTTTTGGCTGCTTTAATTGATAACAATTTACAGAGTAAAGTCAACAATTTAAATATTGATCCAAGAACAATTCTTTGGAAACGCGTCATTGACATGAACGATCGTGCGTTACGTGATATCACCATTGGTTTGGGTGGAACGGCAAATGGCATACCAAGACAAGACAGTTTTAACATCACACCAGCTTCTGAAATCATGGCAATACTCTGCATGAGTAAAGACAGAAACGATTTAAAAGAACGTTTAGGAGCTATTTTTATTGGTTTTACTTTTGATAAGAAACCCATTTTTGCCCGTGATTTAAAAGCAGAAAATGCGATGGCTATTTTATTAAAAGATGCTATCAAACCAAATTTAGTGCAAACCCTAGAGGGCAACCCTGCTATTATTCATGGCGGCCCATTTGCAAACATTGCACAAGGTACCAATACCATTATTGCAACTAAAATGGGCTTATCACTTTCTGAATACGTAGTAACAGAAGCCGGTTTTGGTGCCGACTTAGGTGCTGAAAAATTCTTAAATATAAAATGTGCTTATGCTGGTTTAAATCCTAAGGCAGTAGTTTTAGTTGCCACCATAAGAGCCTTACGTCATCATGGTGGCGCTATGAAAGAAGAATACAATACGCCAAATCTTACTTTTGTAGCCAAAGGCTTTGAAAACCTAGAAAAGCACATAGAAAACATCAGAAAATTTAATATAGAACCCGTTGTTGCTATCAATGCGTTTATAAGTGATAGTATAGAAGAAACCGAATTAGTACAAGAAAAATGTGCTGCTTTGGGTGTACAAGCAGTGGTTTCTAAGGGTTGGGAATTAGGTGGCGATGGCACAAAAGAATTAGCCAAAGCAGTTATTGACGTTGTAGAAAACAAAGCCACACAGTTTAAGCCATTGTACAACTGGAAATCGCCCATGAAAGAAAAGATTGAAACCATTGCACGTGAAATTTACGGGGCAGATGGAGTTGTTTTTGATAAAAAAGCCTTGTTAAATTTAAGAAGAATTGACCGTCTAGGCTTTAATGATTTTGCTGTGTGTATGGCAAAAACACAAAAATCTTTTTCTGATGATGATAAAAAAATTGGACGACCAACTGGTTTTAAAGTCACTGTTCGCGAAATTGAAATTGCTGCTGGCGCTCAATTTGTAATACCAATTTTAGGAAAAATGATGCGCATGCCGGGCTTACCTGCTAGACCAGCTAGCGAAGGAATGACGATTGATAATAATGGCGTTATCTCTGGGTTATCTTAAAACTAAGACATACTAAAATCAAAAAGGCTTCCAATTCTGGAAGCCTTTTTTTATTTCTTTAAAAACAAATGCAATTTTAATAAAATAACAATAGAAAAAAAACCTAAAATCAAGCATGAAATTTGCCAAAAAATGGCTCTTAAACTTTGATAAAAACCTATTTCAAGAAACTTACTTACAGCTATTCCAATAAAAATAGTCGATATGATTAATAAAACAATAATTAAATTTTTATTAATAAAAAGATTATTTTCTCTATTTGTACTTGAAATTAGTATTTTATTTTTTATTGACAACAAATTATTACTCAATAAAGCTAAAACAAGAAAAATATTTTTTAATTCATTAAAGAAAATGTTGTCATTATTATAGTTATTATAAAAAGACCACACATAAATAATAAGTAATAATAACAAAACTGTATTTAAAAAAGTAAAAAGTTTTTGTCTAAATTCCATTATCTAAATATAAATTATTCTTACTAACCCTAAAAGTCAAAAAAGAAAATATTTTAAATTTAATAGGTTTTATTTTATCACTAAAAAGGCTTCCAGAATTGGAAGCCTTTTTTTATACTTTTAAGAAATAATTATTTCTTATCTTCTATTTCTTCATACCCTTCTGGTACAGACATATCAAACTTTGCATCTGCTACAGAGGTTTCTTCAATTTTTGTGACATCCATTTTAATTACCATTGGCATGCCCATTTGCTCCATCGCAATCTCCATACTTAAAGGGTAACCTTTTAACTTATCACCAAACATTGCACTATTTTGAGTTGGGGCATTAATCTTATCTGTTACAAACATGGTCATTTTAACTTCTTTATCATCTTTTTTAACGACAACATCATACCCTTTACAATTGTAACCTAAAATTGTTTTGCTTTCACTTTTATCAGTAATTGTTACATTTTTCAAATCCTCTTCAGAAACTTCAATGGGTTTAATTTTATATTTTTTACCCATCGTAGGATTATTCATCATTACCATTATTTTCTTTACATCATTATCTACAATAGTTGTGTTTTCACCTGTCATTGGGTTAGACATCTCAGATCTAGATTTATTGCCTTTAAAATATACAGTAAGTGCCATATCACCCATCATAGAAAGTGAAGCGTTTACTTGTGGATTATCACTAAACATTGACATTTTCATGGTGATTACACCTTCTTTAACATCTTTTTGAGCATTTACAGAAATACTCATCATTGTAATTACAAATAGTAAAAATATTTTTTTCATCTTTTAAATTTTGTTTAATTTTTGGCTAATATAGCGTTTTATTACCACTCAAAAACATTGCCAAGATTGTTTTAGTTCCTATTTAAACTTAAAAAAGACCACAAAAGCGGTCTTTTTTAAGTTTAAATCTTGATTTATAAATCTAGCAAGCCATTTGTTTTTTTAACAGCAGCTGCACTTTCTTGCATTTTATCTTTTTCTGCTTGTGTTAGTTGGATCTTTACAATTTTTTCAATGCCGTTTTTTCCTAAGATTACAGGTACACCTATAGAGATGTCTTGTAAATCATATTCTCCTTCTAATAAAGTAGAAACAGGAAACATTTTTTGTGCATCACTTGCTATAGCATGAACCATTCCAGAGACAGCTGCTCCTGGTGCGTACCAAGCAGATGTACCTAATAATCCTGTTAGTGTTGCACCACCAACTTTAGTGTCTGCAGCAACTTTTTCGAGTCTTTCTTCTGAAAGAAATTCGGTTACATTTACAGAATTTCTTGTTGCAAGTCTTGTTAAAGGAATCATTCCTTTATCACTATGCCCGCCAATAACCATACCGTCAATATCAGATATTGGCGCTCCTAAAGCTTCTGCCAATCGGTATTTAAAACGTGCAGAGTCTAAGGCTCCGCCCATACCAATGATTCTATTTTTAGCAATTCCTAAGGTTTTATGAACCAAATATGCCATGGTATCCATAGGGTTACTTACTATAATAAAAATGGTGTTTGGAGAGTGTTCTAATAAACTAGAAGAAACCATTTTAACAATACCTGCATTGATGCCGATTAATTCTTCTCTTGTCATACCTGGTTTTCTTGGTATTCCAGAAGTTATTACACAGACATCACTATTTGCTGTTTTACTATAATCATTGGTGACACCTGTTATTTTTGTGTCGAATTTCAACAAAGAGGCTGTTTGCATTAAATCCATTGCTTTTCCTTCTGCAAAGCCTTCTTTAATGTCAAGAATGACAACTTCCGAAGCAAAATTACGTATGGCAATGTATTCTGCACAACTAGCACCTACTGCTCCTGCTCCAACTACTGTTACTTTCATATTATTTATTATTATTTAAATTTATCTAAAACTAAATGCAATACCTGCATTTAACGTATTATAATCTTGTATTGAATAATCTGCAAAAATTTTAAACCAAGCAATATTTAGACGTGCGCCAAGTGTTGCTTTTAGACCTTTATCTAGTTTATAATCTATATCTATAGGGTCTACAATATTTACCGAAGAACCTGTTGGAACGCCTAGATTATCTTGAATGGTATAGGTATAGGTTCCTTTTACTTGTGTACTTGCGTCACCACCTACATAACCCAAACCTGCATAAAAGTTAATGATTTTTAAATTTGCATTCGCCACTAACTGTATGGTATATGCGTTGATTTTAATGGTTGTTTCTTGATTGACACCTATAGTATTATCTTGTGGTGTGTATTTGGTAGTGGAAATTGTATAAGCGCCCAGAATTGATAAATCTATTACTGGTTCTTTTTCTGAATCTATAAAATGCTGTAATAAGTCGTGCTGTAATCCTACACCCATTAAATTAAATTGCACATCACTTCCTCCAACATTTGGTACAAAGCGCACTTTTATGTCTGTTTTTGTTGGCAACCCTACACCTACTTGAACCATTGGTGATGGTACTGCTGCAATGGGCAATTGATCGCCTATTCCGTCTAAGGTTTCAAATGAAGGTAAAAATTCATTCGGAATAATGGCGCCTCCTGAAGTTCTGTTTTTTACAACAATTCTATCTGTAGACGTTGGTCCCATAACTGTTGGCAAATTGTTTGAAGCCGCTCCACTTTGCAATTCTAAAAATTGATAATCTGTATTTTTGAATACAAATGTTTTATCTGTATCTGGAACAAAAGAAGCGGTTGCATTGATAGTGATATCGAACCCTAAAACTTTATGTGTTTTTCCTGAATGATACCATCCGCTATTTAAATTATAAATAAGTCCTTTAAAAACAGGTTGCAGGTAATTTCCTAAATAAATAGAAGCGTCTTCTTTACCTGCTGCAATAATATTTTCAATGTCTTGAGCCTGTATTTGGGTGTAACCAAAAACGAAACCTACTAGGAGAAAAACTATTTTTTTCATAAAATTAAATTGTGGTGCATTAAAGCTTAGGTTTTAAGAAGTCTAACGAAAATTACACGTCAATATTTGCATACACTGCATTTTTTTCGATAAATTCTCTTCTAGGTGGCACTTCATCTCCCATTAACATAGAAAATACTCTATCTGCCTCTGCATCACTTTCTATTCTTATTTGGCGCATGGTTCTATGTTCTGGATTCATGGTTGTATCCCACAATTGAACAGCGTTCATTTCTCCAAGACCTTTGTAACGTTGAATCATTACATTACCGCCAAGTTTTTCAGCTATTTGATCTCGTTGTTCATCATCCCAAGCATATTCTCTTTTTTGACCTTTTTTGACTAGATATAATGGTGGTGTTGCAATATAAATATATCCTTGCTCTACCAATTCTTTCATATATCTGTAGAAAAAAGTTAAAATTAAAGTTTCAATATGACTACCATCTACATCGGCATCACACATAATTACAATTTTATGATAGCGTAATTTTGATAAATTTAAAGCTCTACTATCTTCTTCGGTTCCTATAGAAACTCCTAATGCTGTAAACATGTTTTTGATTTCTTCGTTTTCAAAAACTTTGTGTTGCATGGCTTTTTCTACATTTAATATTTTACCCCGTAATGGTAAAATTGCTTGAAAAACACGATCTCTTCCTTGTTTTGCGGTACCTCCTGCCGAATCTCCCTCGACTAAGAAAATTTCACATTTTTCTGGATCTGTCTCAGAACAATCACTTAATTTTCCAGGTAAACCACCAATACTCATCACTGTTTTACGTTGCACCATTTCACGTGCTTTTGTTGCGGCGTGACGTGCTTGTGCTGCTAAAATTACTTTCTGAACAATAATTTTTGCATCATCTGGATTTTCTTCTAAATAATCTGTAAGCATTTGAGATACTGCCTGACTCACTGCTGAAGACACTTCTCGGTTTCCTAATTTTGTCTTGGTTTGACCTTCAAATTGTGGTTCTGCTACTTTTACAGAAATAATAGCTGTTAATCCTTCTCTAAAATCATCACCTGCAATATCGAATTTCAGTTTACTTAACATTCCTGAGGCATCTGCATATTTTTTTAATGTATGTGTCAGTCCTCTTCTAAAACCAGAAAGGTGTGTTCCACCTTCATGGGTGTTAATATTATTTACATAAGAGTGTAAATTTTCTGTATAAGAAGTGTTATAAACCATTGCAACTTCTACGGGAATACCGTTTTTTTCACCCTCCATAGCAATGACTTTAGAAGTTAATTGCTCTCTAGTAGCATCTAAATATCTAACAAATTCTGAAAGCCCTTCGGTACTATGAAAATCTTCTCTTATAAAATTACCTTCATCATCTTTTCTACGCTTGTCTGTAATTGAAATTTTAATTCCTTTATTTAAGAAAGACAACTCTCTTAGTCTAGCCGCAAGCGTATCATAATTATATTCTGTTGTTTGTGTGAAAATGGTGTCATCTGGACTAAAAGTAACCATGGTACCATTTTTATCGGTTTCTCCAATTGGTTTTACAGGATATAATGCTTTTCCTTGAGAATATTCTTGCTCCCAGATTTTACCATCTTTATAAACTGTGGCTCTTAAATGCTTAGATAAAGCATTTACACAAGAAACACCAACACCGTGTAAACCTCCAGAAACTTTATACGAGTCTTTATCGAATTTACCACCAGCACCTATCTTGGTCATTACAACTTGCAATGCAGATACGCCTTCTTTTTTGTGTATTCCAACCGGAATACCACGCCCATTATCTAATACCGAAACAGAATTATCTTCATTTATCCACACATCAATAGCATCACAATAACCTGCCATTGCCTCATCTATAGAGTTATCTACCACTTCATATACCAAATGATGCAACCCTCTAACACCTACATCTCCAATATACATTGACGGACGCATACGTACGTGCTCCATCCCTTCTAATGCCTGAATACTATCTGCCGAATAAGTGTGTTTTTTTTGTTCTTCGCTCATAAATTTCTAGTCTTTAATTTTGGTCTTTTTCAAAGCAAACAAATATAAGGATTTAGTCATCTTTTAACGTGTTTTTTTGAAAGAAAAACAATTCAAGTTATTAACAATTTGTGTACAAATTTTATCATTAAAAGAGACTCTACATACGTTAAAGTTCGTTAAAACTACAATCTTTTTTAAACCTTTTTATATATTAGTAGTCTTAATGATTGAAATAAATTCTAAATAAAAATAAAACACCATGAAAAAACTATGTAGCATCCTCTTAATTATGTTGTTTGTAAGTGTTGCATCTGCACAAAGCGGAGAAAAAGAGCAACTTTCTGCTAGTCAAATTGCAGAACTTCAAACTAAAAAAATGGAACTTTACCTTGACCTCACTAAAGAGCAGCGTCAAAAAATTTACGAAGTAAACAAAAAAAATGCTATTGCTAGAAAAAAGCAATCAGCAGCACGTAAAAAATTAATTGAAAATGACAAATCCTTATCTGCTGAAGAACGCTATGCTGCGCGAAGCAAAAGGTTAAATGCTCAAAAAAGAGCGAAAATGAATAAAAAAGGTGCTGCTTGCTATGGCAAAACTAGCACTTCTTGTGAAGGTAAATCTACTACTGCTTGTAAAGGTGAAAAAGGGCAGAAAAATTGTTGTGCTGGTAAGCTAAAAAAATAACAATCCAAATATAGTGCATTAAAAAAGAGGCTGTCTTTGACAATCTCTTTTTTTTTAATGCAATCTCAATACTTGCCCAATACTAATTGTTGTATTTTCAAGTTTGTTAATCTGTTTTAAATCAGCTATGTCAATTCCATATTTTTTACTAATAGAATACAAGGTGTCACCTTTAACAACAGTATGCACTGAAACCGTTTCTATTACTTTATTAGATAACTTTTGGTAATTATTACTTGCTAAAACTTGATTATCGTATTGATATAATTTAAATTCTTCTATTAAATTGATGAGTTTTTGCGGATACCTTGGATCTGTAGCATAACCTGCTTTTCGCAAACCTTTTGCCCAAGCTTTGTAATCATTTTTTGGCAGCTTAAATAAACCTGCATAACGTTTCCTTTGTGATAAGAATAAAGAATGGTCTCTAAATGAATATATTGGATTTTTATACTTTCGAAAGCATTCTCCTTTTGCATCATCATCATGATACACTTTTTCTCCTAACCATCCTTTATGACATTTTACTCCAAAATGATTGTTAGATTTTTCCGAAAGTTCACTTCTACCTGCTCCTGACTCTAGTAATCCTTGTGCTAATGTAATACTTGCAGGAATGTGATAATCTCGCATTTCTTGCATGGCTATTGCTTTATATTTTGAAATATAATTTTCTTTTGCATTGGCATAAGTCATTTTCTTCGGAATAACTTTCTTTGGTTGCGCTTCTTTTTGAATATCATGCTCAACCACAACTTCCTTTTTAGTTAAAGTATCTTCTGGATGGTCTATAATAGATTTTTCTACTTTTGGTGCTTGCCTTTGCGATACCGTTCTCGATTTTTTTCTTGCGCCGCAACTAGTCAATAGTATGATAAGTGAAAATACTACTATAAATTTATATTCTTTAAACATGAATAAGTGTTTTATTTTTTTTTTAGTAATTGTTGGTTAATGCCTTGAATGCCTTGAATACCTCCTGTATGAATTGCCAATACTTTTTTATCATTAAAATACCCTTTTGAAAATAAATCTTGTATTCCAAAGACCATCTTGGCATTATATATGGGATCTAACAAAACCTTATATTGCTGCTTAAAAGCATTGATAAAAGTAATCAAATCATCGGTTACTTTTGCAAAACCTCCAAAATGATAATCTAATTGTAAAAACCAAGCGCTTTGATTGTTTGTATAGGTTGCTATTTCGTTTTCTAAAAAGTCTCCTTTTAAGGCAGGAAAACCTATTATTTTTTGGTATCTTTCTGCTGTATTGATAATACCAGAAATTGTACCTCCTGTTCCTACAGGAACGCAAATAATATCAAATTTTTTGGTTTGTTGATTCAAAATTTCTTGGCATCCTTTTACTGCAAGCGCATTGGTTCCTCCTTCTGGTATTTCATAATAGTTTCCGAAGGAATTACCAAAACGTTGTAAAAAATTTTTGTTATGCTTATTTCTATACATTTCTCTAGAAACAAATTCAAAATGCATACCATTTTGGGCTGCTAGACGTAATGTTGGGTTGGTTGCTAGTGTTTTTTCTAAATCGTTTCCTAATTCATCGCCTCTTATAATTCCAACGGTCTTAAATCCTTGTTCTTTTCCGAAGGCAGCCGTTGCTGCTATATGGTTAGAAAAAGCACCTCCATAAGTAACTATGGTGTCACTACCCTTTCGTTTTGCTTCTAACAAATTATAGCGCATTTTGTAAAGCTTATTGCTTTGTATTTCTAAAATAGAAAATTGCGCATGTATTTGTGTTTGTTTAAACATTTATGGCATCTATGGCTTCTTGTTGGGTTTCCCAATCTTGCATAAGATCTTCTAAATCTTGTTTCTTTTTTTGGTATGTTTCAAAAAAGGTTGGGTTGCTTGTTGTTTGATCATAATTTTCTGAAAGCTGTGCGTCTAAATCAATTATTTCTTTTTCTATTTTTGAAATTTTCGATTCGATATTACTTAACTTATTTTGCAACTTTTTAATGCGCTTTTCTGCTTCTCTAGAAGTTGCGTAATCATTATTATTTGAAGTGTCTTTTTGCTTTGCAACTACGGTTCTTTTTTCTGCTTCTCGTAAATTTTCTAATTGGTGTTGTTCTAAAAAATAATCAATGTCGCCTAGATATTCTTTAATTATTTTGTCTTTAAATCCGTAAACGGTTGTTGTTAAGCCTTGTAAAAAATCACGATCATGAGATACAACAATCAAGGTGCCTTGAAACTGCTTTAGTGCTTTTTTTAGCACATTTTTAGATGCAATATCCAAGTGGTTTGTTGGCTCATCCATAACCAAGACGTTGAAGGGTGCTAATAATAGTTTGCACAATGCCAATCTGTTTCGTTCTCCTCCTGATAGTACTTTGGCTTTTTTATCAACATCATCACCTCTAAACAAAAAAGCACCTAACATGTCTCTTACACGCGCTCTGTTTCCGTCAGTTGCGGCATCTTCCATAATTTGAAGCACTGTTTTTTCTCCGTCTAAATGTTCTGACTGGTTTTGTGCAAAGTAGCCAATTTGGACATTGTGCCCTAGTTTTAGGTTTCCGTCAAAAGGGATTTCACCAACAATCATCTTTGCAAGGGTAGATTTACCTTGTCCGTTCTGACCAACAAAAGCAATTTTACTGTTTCGTTCAATTAACAGGTTCACATTTTCTAATACTTGATGGTCTCCGTAGCGTTTGCCAACATGCGTTGCTTCTACAATAATTTTTCCTGGATCTTTAGAGAGGTTAAACCGAATATTCATGACTGCATTGTCTTCTTGATCTACCTCTATGCGCTGTACTTTATCTAATTTTTTTATGAGCGACTGTGCCATGGATGCTTTATTGGCTTTGGCTCTAAATTTTTCGATAAGCATTTCTGTATGCTTGATTTCTTTTTCTTGATTTTTTTGGGCTTGTTGTTGTTTTTCTCTTATTTCATTCCGTAGTAATAAATATTGCGAGTATGGTTTTTTATAATCATAAATCTGACCTAAAGAAATCTCAATGGTACGATTGGTAACATTATCTAAAAACATTTTATCATGCGAGACAAGCACCACTGCGCCTGAATAATTTTTTAAAAAAGTTTCTAACCAAATAATAGACTCTATGTCTAAATGGTTGGTGGGCTCATCTAATAACAAAATATCATTTTTTTGTAATAATAATTTTGCCAATTCAATACGCATTCTCCAGCCTCCAGAAAAAGTATCTGTTATTTTTTCAAAATCTTCTCTTTGAAAACCGAGACCTTGTAAGATTTTCTCGGTATCTCCTTGGTAATTATAACCTCCTATGAGCTCAAATCTATGAGTAAATTCATTTAAATCTACCATGAGTTGGTGGTAATACGCACTTTCGTAATCTGTTCTTTCTGCTAATTCTACATTAATCTGTTCTAGCTTAGCTTCTATTTCTTTTATTTCTGTAAAGGCTTGATACGCTTCCTCTAAAATAGTTCTACCTTTTACAAAATCTATATCTTGTTTTAAAAAGCCAATGGTTACTTCTTTATCAAAAGCTATGGTGCCTGCATCGTACTCTTGCTCTTTTGAAATGATTTTAAGCAAGGTGGATTTTCCTGCGCCATTTTTTCCTATTAATCCAATTCTATCACCGGCATTTAACTTAAATGTAATACCAGAAAAAAGATCTTCTCCTTGAAAAGAAACGGTAATATTGTGTGCGTTTAGCATAGATTGTTACACTTGTTACAAAGCCATTCAAAAAAATGACTTATTTTTGAAAATTATTAGTTGCAAAAATACGTAAATTATATGTTTAAAAAAGGTTCTCTTTTATATAGTCTGTTTAACAATAAATGTCCGCGTTGTCAAGAAGGTGATTTTTATACAGATCCTAACCCTTTTCACTTAAAAAATTCTTTAAAGATGCATGAAGAATGCTCGCATTGTAAATTAAAATACATGAAAGAGCCTGCTTTTTTTTATGGCGCCATGTATGTTAATTACGGTATTACTGTTGCTGAGGGTGTTGCCACTTTTATTATTACGTATCTTTTGGGCTTAACAATTGCACAATCTTTTATTGCAATTATTGCAGTGGTTGTTTTATTAACACCCATTAACTTAAAAATAGCGCGCTTGTTATGGATTAATTTCTTTGAAAATTACGATAAAAAATATAGTAAAGATTAATTTTTTAATTTTCAAATCTATTTATTGACACTTCTTTGTCTAGTGGTTTTTGATGTTCTAAATAGTGATACAATGCTTTTGCCATACTAGGTGCAATAAGTACACCTCTTGTACCCAAACCATTTAACACCGCTAATTGTTTATGTGCTTTATGCACACCAATTAACGGTCTTCTGTCTTTAACTGTTGGCCGAATA
Organism: uncultured Flavobacteriaceae bacterium; assembly: GCA_947311635.1. Classification (GTDB taxonomy): domain Bacteria; phylum Bacteroidota; class Bacteroidia; order Flavobacteriales; family Flavobacteriaceae; genus CAMZLD01. The sequence continues at coordinate 27,533 of CAMZLD010000048.1, forward strand.
CCTGCATGTTGATCTACTACGGTGTAAGGTGCTGTTAAAAATGTATCTAATTTCTTTATGAGTTCTTGTTTACCTGCTTCGGAAGGTGTAGAGGTTTTGTCTGTCCAATTGAAAGTAGCTCCGACTTTAAAATATCCGTTGCCTAGAGGCAACATAAAAACAGCCGACTTTAATAAAAAATTAATAGCAACATCTGGTGCATAAATGGTTAGTAATTCTCCTTTTGATTCTTGCAATGGTAAGTGATTAAAAAAAGGATTTTGCTTGATTCCAAAACCTTCACAAAAAACAATCTGTTTGGCAAAAATCCCTTTATACAACAACCCTTCTTCAAGAAATTCGATAGCTGAATAATCAAAGGTTTTAAAATAAATTTGTTTTTTTTTGACTAAAAAAGTAGTGTAATCACTTAATAGATGCGCCACATCAATTTTACCTGTATGCTGTAATTTTCCATAACCAAAAGGTGCTTTTATTCCGTTGTGATTTTCTGAAATAATTTCAGGAATCATATAATAATCATTCACTGGTTTGTCTGCGGCAACTGCCCAATTGTTTTGTTCTTCGATGGAATTAAAAAGGCGGTAAATATTAATATCTGATTGATACTTATTAGATAATATTTTTGCTAATTCTGCATAAAAAGGCTTTGCAATTTCTATTTGTTGGTGCGCTTTCCAAACGGGTGTAAATCGTTTTAATACAATAGGGTTATAAATACCTCCCGCTACTTTAGAAGCTTGTTGAGAATTGTTTTCAAACAACACAAAGCTTTTGTGATGTTTAGAAAGTTCATGAGAAAAAGCCAAACCTGCGAGTCCTAGCCCTACAATTATATAATCTACTTGCATACTGCAAAGATACTTGGTTTTATTGAATTGTTATCATTCTTAAATATTCTTGTCCGATTAAAATTTATAAAAACTTTAAAAAGTTATCTTTAATAAAGGTTTTAAGAGCTTTTTAAAATAGGGACCTTGCTTTTTCTGTTTTTTTATATTATCTGTCAATAACAATAATTTCAAATAACTGTTTATCGTATAGTTACAATCAAGTCTTTTATCTTTCGTCTAATAGTGAAACGATCTAACGTCTTTAGACGGACACTAGTAATTCTTAAACAGCTTTGGTTCTAATAAAAAAAAACTCTTGCAATTGCAAGAGTTTCTTTTTTTATACTATTTACTAAAGATTAGTAATTCCACATATCGTGTTCTTTATTACGAATGTTGTCTCTAATTCTATCAGATTCCATGACTTGAAATAAAGCATTTCCACGAACATAGTCTTTTACTTCTCTATCGCCGTAGATATTTTCTTCTTTATAAATGATAGCATTAAACCTACGCGCATTCAACATATGGTCAAATGATATTGGAAACGCAGAATTTTTTGGATTAAAAACTTTCATTTTATGCATTTCTTGACGTGCATTTGGGTACCAAACCCAAAACATGGCAAGTTTCTCATTAATATCAACTTCAATGTCATCTCTTCCTAACGTATTTACGTCTGGCGCAACAGGAGCAACACCTAATAAACGGTATTTTAATTCTCCTTGACGTTTGTCAAAATACCAAAGTCCTTTAATTTTAAAGCCTTTAATATCTTGAGAAGTTAAATTATATTCATCAATACCTTCGCTAATATCTGCTTGCCCTTGATTAATTAAATCAAATGCATAATCTGTGGTATCAATTCTAACAGCCTTATTTTTGATTTCGTCAAAAGATAATTTTTCTGTAAAATAGGAATCAGAATATACTTCTGTAATTTTACCTTGTTTAATACCTCTTAACAGGGTGTCAAATAAAGATCTTCTGTTAGCAGGGGCTGACGTTGAATCAATTGGATAATAGTAAGGTAAATTTAAACGCTCATTTAAATCTATATATTCCCATGTTACTTTTGACCATAGTAGATCTCTATCGTCAATATAACCATATGGCAATGGTTGATCATTGTCTGCTGCCTTCTGCTGATCGGTCTTTACACCAACTTGATCAGGAGTTTGGGCATTTAACAAGTTTGATTGCGCTTCTATATTTTGCAAAGAAAATATAAAGAAACTACTTACTAGGATACAATTTTTCCAATTCATCATTTTAATTTTTATCTTATTTCAACATTTACTGGAGCTGCCGTTTTGATTCTATAACCTCCACCACCTTGTAACGTAGATTTGATATCAAATATTGCAATTACATCTCCTCGTTTGGCTTTGTTGATAACACTTTTTGCTTGGGCGTTCATTCTTGAACCGCTTACTTTAACAGTGGCTTGCCCCGGTACTTTTAATGAAAAACCTGTAGTTGTTAATTTTAAATCAAACACAAATCCTTCTAAAACTACGCCAACAGAAGTTTTGGCTAAACTAGCTTTTGGCATTTTAACCAAGCCTGTTTCTCCTCTAATAGATCCAAAAGGTTTTGGAATATCTTTTATTCTAAACTTTTTTGTAGAACTAACAGGTGTGCCATCTGGTAATTTACCAGAAACTCTAATAGATACTTCTGTACCAGAACCAGGGTTCATAACATAACTACTACCACTTTTTCTTCTTAATCCAGAAGCAGAAGCTGTTACTTTATTAGATGGAATACCCGGAATTGAAATTGTCATTGGGTTTGAAACACCACGATAAACAACATTCATTTTATCTGCAGATATTACAGCTTCGTTTGGTTTTGGTATTACTGCATAGCCTCCTTTTATTGGAATTTCCACTAAAGAGTCTCCTTCTTTAAAGAAAAAACTTCCTTTTAAAGTATGGTCACCTACAGAACCTGCAGGACCATCTAAAATAACTTGACCTGCTTTGATTTTTTCTTTAGGCATGGTTCTACCATTTAAAACCACTTTCTCTGCAGTTAAATTTGGATCATTTTTCCCTAAGATAATTTTTCCTGACAAACGTTCTCCTGAATAATAAGCATTCTTTTCAAAAACAACCATAGCGTCGTAATTGGTCATAGAAACACTTTTAATTAACTCACCTTGCAACAGGGTAGATAAAGCATCTGCTTCTGTTGCTTTAATATCTGCTTGCATTTGTGTTAAATTAGTAATAGATGCTACCATTGGAAAACCTTCATAATGATATTCTAACCAATCAACTTTTCTACCTTCTTTATTAGTTTCTTTACCTGTGTAGAATCTATCAGCTACAGTCTTAGCTAAATCACTTCCAGCTAGTGTAGAACCAACGCTATCTCTATAAGTATTTATTTTAGAGACAAACTCTTTTCCTCTTTCAGAATGTTTACCATCTTTAAAAAAGATTTCATCTAAAGGGTCTGTTTTATCCATAGATTCATAATCTAATGGATTCTCTACATGTCCTTTCAAATCATTTTTTAGAGTTTCAATATACCCATAAAGATCATCAGACAATGTTTTAATTTTATCTGTTTTTACTTTAGCTTCACCGTATTGCTTTGCTTGTTCGGCTGCTTTCTCAGCTAATGTTGCATATGCAGCACTATTTGTTGCAGTAGCCTTTACATTTGCTGTTTCTAATTTTTTATTCATAAAACCAAAAGCTGATAACACTTCTTTACTCATATTCATTGCTAGCATTGCAATAAATACCAAGTACATTAAGTTAATCATCTTCTGCCTTGCTGAAAGTTTTCCTCCTGCCATATCTAATTAGTTTTTAAGTTAGTTTAAGTATTACTACTAATTAGTTTTTTGTAGACATTGCAGATAACATACCTCCATATACTCCGTTTAAAGAAGATAGGTTTGCAGCCATAGAAGCCATTTGCTCTTTTAATTTCCCTGCGTTATCAACAACAGCTTCATTAATTTCTGCTTGGCGACTTGCACTTTCTAATTGCACTTTATACAAGCTGTTTAAAGATTCCATTTGTGCAGCTGCCATAGTTAATTGCTCACTATATTTTGATGTTGCTGCAATTGAATCTACAGCTGGTTGAATATTTTTTGCAGCACCACTAAAATTTTGAATACTTGATGCTAAACTAGACATCATACCGGCATCTAATTTTGCTTCTTTTAACATGTTATCCAATTTTTGCGACAACATACTTTGTGCTTCACCTATTTGCTTCGTTTCTTTAGCTTTGCTTTTACCACTTCCTAATTCTGGATATACTAAAGACCAATCTAAATCTTCTTCTGGTGGATCAAATGCAGAAACTGCAAATACAGCTGCTTCTACAAGAAGACCTATAGTTAACATCATTCCTCCTGTAATAGGACCAAGGCTCATATGCTGTATTTTAAACAATGCACCTACAATTACTACTGCAGCTCCCATACCGTATATGAAATTCATTACTTTTTTCTTTGTTCTTGATTGTGCCATAATTTTCTTTTTAGTTAGTTTTGGTTATTAATAATTTTTTGTTAAATGTTTTATTTTCCTTCTAGATTTGTACCTAGATAATCTTGTACGGTTCTAAATCCGATGTAGCTTCTTGCAGAATCTGCATACTCCCAATCTCTTGTACTTACTTCTAAGAAATAAGCAACATCTTTCCAAGAGCCACCGCGTATTACTTTACGTGTATTTTTTAAATCATCAACATTTGGACTTAAAGTTGACCCTAAGTAATACGATTCTGGATTGTATGCACTACCTGTCCACTCTGACACGTTACCTGCCATATTATACAGCCCATAATCATTAGGGTTATAAGATTTTGCTTCTACAGTATACAAAGCGCCATCTGCTGCATAATCACCTCTTACGGGTTTAAAATTTGCTAAGAAACAACCTCTATCACTTGTTGTATATGCACTACCCCAAGGGTAAGTACCAAAATCTAAGCCACCTCTTGCTGCATACTCCCATTCTGCTTCGCCAGCCAATCTAAAGTGAGGTACTCTTCCTCCATGTTTTTTTGAAGATAAGTAGTCGTTTTTCTTTTTTGTTCTCCATGCACAAAAAGCTTTTGCTTGATCCCAAGTTACTCCTACAACAGGGTATTCTTCATAAGCTTGGTGGTAAAAATAATCTTGATGCATTGGGTCATTATAAGAGTATTTAAAGTCTTTTACCCAAACTGTTGTGTCAGGATATATGGCTACCGTTTTATGCTTGATATAGTCTTTTCTATTCCCTTTATTTCTTGCTGCTGCTTCTTGATCTAACCAAGAGTATTTGAATTTTAATTTTCTGTAATCCATTATTCTTCTACCGTCAAAACTTTCATCTAAAGGAATATACATAGAATCCATTACTTCTACATAATATTCATCTGGGTATTCATTTTTATCCCAAATCAATTCATTTTCCCAATTTAAAGCACGCCCTTGTGTTGGCGAATCAATATCACCTAAACTTCCATAATTATCCATCATGTATTTTTCGTAGGCGGTCATATTAGATGTGTCTGTAGATTTAAATTTATAATCTACCAAAGGTCCTCCAGCATCTGAATCTGTAGAGGCTACATCACCTCCACCAGACATTTCATCTGCTAAGATTGCAAGCTTGGTACGAACGATTGAATCACGCACCCAAAAAACAAATTCTTTATACTCGCTATTGGTTATTTCTGTTTCATCCATATAAAAAGGACGTACTGTTACTGTTCTAGCTGGCGAGTTTAACGCACCTGCTACATCTTCATCTTGCTTACCCATTGTAAAAGAACCACCTGGTATCAACACCATACCATAAGGCTTTTCAGAGTTCCATTTGCTTTTTGAATGTGCTCCAACTAATTCTCCTTTGTCTTTGGATCCACAGCTTACCATAACTAAGGTAACTAAAAGAAATATTGCTATTTTATTCATATTTGTTTTTTTTCTTTTTTTTAAAAGTGCGTAAACGTATAATTTTTTTTACAAATACACAATGTTTACTATAATAATAAACACAAAACTACTGAATTTTTTTTAATGTTTTATACCATAAATCTGGTAATTCTTGATTTGTGGCTTTTATGTAGTCTTGATATGTACAAGGTATTAACGCATGTCTTTTGTTTTTATTATTTATTTTATAATTTATTTCCATCCACCACCTGCCACTTTTATGGCTTTTATAGAAAACATAAGTCTCTTTATCTATTGGAACAAGGTATTTTTTATATTCTTTTTTACTTCCGAAGGGATAATCATTCGCTCTAAAATTAACGCCTTCTATAAAATACCAAATTATTTGTGCTATTAATTGCGCTGTTTGATTTTTGGTATCTTCTTTTGCATTGTACTCATAAATACCGAAAGAAGTTACTTTATCACTAATGCCTGCGTAACGTGCTAAAGCACAAACGGCTTCTCCATAAAAACCATTTGGCGTAGCATTGTTATTTGCCGGCGCTTCACTAAAACGTAGTGCATTCAAGTTAACACTAACAATGTCTGCATTTCTTAAAATAGGCTCTGCTATTTCTGGCTGCTGTACTACTTCGCCTAAACGATAGGCATCAAAATACAGTTTGTCTATCAAATCTTTTTCTTCTTGCGAATTAAAAAATGTTTGATATCCGATATTGGTAAAATTGAATAAGTTATTGGGCTTATTCATTACTATATGACTTAAATAAGATTGCGATGTAATGACCTCTTCAAAGCTTCCGAAGTTAAACTTATTATCTATTGCCACAACATTAACGGTTTGTTCTAAGACATCATAGGCTCTATAATTGGTGTATAGTAAATCTTGACCTCCTCCTATTAGTATAGGTATAATTTTTTGCTTCAATAAATAGGTAAGCACTTTTTGCAATGCAAAATAGGTGTCTTCTACTGTGGCTCCTTGTGTTAAATTTCCAAGATCTACAATTTTTAATTGCCAATTGCCTTGATATAATTGATAAAGGTGTTTTCTAATTTCTGAAAAATCATTTCCTGTTCTTTCATTATCTATGGCTCTTCTTCCTTCTTCTACAGCAATAATAGCCATTTTTACATTGTGCAATGCTGGCATCCCAAATTGCTGAGAATGAATGGCTATGTTTTTACCCAAGGTTTGCTTAGACAGCAACATAGTATGTGCAACAACACTATCTTGAACGGGGTTTAGAAAATCAAGATTCATGCTTATTTCTTTTTAGCAGTGGTTTTTCTTTTGGTAGTTTTCTTTTTTGTAGCTTTTTTCTTAGGTGCTTTTTTTGCAATAATTTCTTTTACTTCTTCTAAGGTTAGTTTTGTAGCGTCTACCGTTTTTGGCAATTCAATTTTGATTTTTCCTTGTAGGATATTTGATCTTCCCCAACGCGCTTTTTCTACACGTATTCCTTCTTCTTCCCAATTATGAAGTACTTTGTCTATCTCTTTTTGTTTTTTATCTTCTATAAGTTGTACAATATCATCGAATGTTAAATTGTCAAAATCATATTTTTTATTAACATTGATAAACATACCGTTCCATTTAATAAAAGGTCCAAAACGACCAACTCCTTTTTGTACTGGCAATTCTTCGTAATGTGCTACTGGCGCATCTGCTTTTCGTTTTGCTTCAATTAATTCTATGGCTCTATCCATATCTACTGCCATTGGATCTTCTCCTTTTGCAAGCGAAATAAATTTGCTATCATGTTTTATATAAGGTCCAAAACGACCGTTGGCCACAATAACTTCATTGGCTTGATAATCTCCTAAAGATTTTGGAAGCAAAAACAAATCTAATGCTTCTTCTAAAGTAATGGCTCCAAGAGTTTGATTTTTTTGAAGGCTGGCAAACTTTTTATCCTCATCTTCTCTATCTCCAATTTGAACCATTGGTCCAAATTTTCCGAGGCGTACTAAAACTACTTTTCCTGTTTTAGGATCATTCCCTAAAATACGCTCTCCGCTTTCGCGTTCTGCATTTTCTTTTACATTTTCTACGGTAGGATGAAAATCGTTATAAAAATTTTTGATCATTTTAATCCAATCTTCTTTTCCTTCTGCAATATTATCGAAATCTGATTCTACTTTTGCAGTAAATCCAAAATCTAAAATATTAGAAAAATGGGCTACTAAAAAATCGTTTACAATAATGCCAATATCTGTGGGCGCTAGTTTTCCTTTGTCTGCACCAACAGTTTCTGTTAGTGTTTTACTAACTACTTTATTATTTTCTAATCGAAGCTGTGTGTAGGTTCTTTCTACACCTTCTACAACAGGTTTATCAACATAAGCTCTACGCTGAATGGTAGAGATTGTAGGTGCATATGTTGATGGTCTTCCAATACCTAGCTCTTCTAAATTTTTTACTAATGCCGCTTCTGTAAATCTAGCTTTCGATCTAGAATAACGTTCTGTAGCAGCAATATAATTGTAATCTAAACTTTCGTTAAGGCTTAACTTCGGAAGCATTCCTGCTTGTTCTTCATCTTCATTATCTGTACCTTCGAGATACACTTTCAAAAAGCCATCAAATTTTATAACCTCCCCGTTAGCTGTTAAAATTTCTGAATTTTTAGAATTTTGAATACGCACATTGGTACGCTCTAATTGTGCCTCACTCATTTGTGATGCTATGGCTCTTTTCCAAATTAAGCTATACAACCTATCTTGATCATATTCTACAGAAACCGATTGAACACTCATATTGGTTGGTCTAATTGCCTCATGTGCTTCTTGGGCTCCTTTTGATTTTGATTTAAAATCTCTTGTTTTAGAATACGCCTCACCGTAAGAAGTTATAATGGCTTCCTTTGCTGCTTTTTTAGCATCGTTAGACAAATTTACGCTATCAGTTCTCATATAAGTTATCAAACCTGCTTCGTACAAACGTTGTGCAACCATCATGGTTTTTGCTACCGGAAAATATAATTTTCTTGAAGCTTCTTGCTGTAATGTAGAAGTTGTAAAAGGTGGTGCTGGTGATTTTTTTGCTGGCTTTACTTGCAAATCTGACACACTAAAATTAGCACCATTACACGAGGTTAAAAATTCTTCTGCTGCTTTTCTTGTCGTAAAATTCTTTGGCAACTTTGCCTTAAATTTTTTACCATCTTTATTTAAAAATTCGGCATCTACTCTAAAACTTACTACACTTTTAAAGTTCTGAATTTCACGTTCTCTTTCTACAATTAATCGTACAGCAACAGATTGTACTCTACCTGCAGACAAACCGCCTTTTATTTTACGCCACAATACGGGCGATAATTCATAACCAACCAATCTATCTAATACTCTACGTGCCTGTTGTGCGTTTACCAAATTGTAATCGATACTTCTTGGGTTTTCTACCGCTTTTAAAATAGCACTTTTTGTAATTTCATGAAAAACAATACGCTTTGTGTTTTCGTCTTTTAATTTTAACTGTTCATACAAATGCCAAGCAATTGCTTCTCCTTCTCTATCTTCATCACTTGCTAACCAAACAGTATCTGCTTTTTTAGCCAAGTCCTTTAATTTCTTAACAGTTGCTTTCTTATCAGAAGACACTACATATTTCGGCATAAAATCTCCATCTACATTAATACCTAATTCACTAGAAGGTAAATCTGCAATATGACCAAAACTAGATTCCACTTGAAAATCTTTTCCTAAAAATTTTTCAATCGTTTTTGCCTTTGCTGGTGACTCTACAATAACTAAATTCTTTGCCATTTGTTTTTGATTTTGGATTGCAAAAGTATGTAGATTATTTTAATTTGCACATGTTTTGACAAAAATTAGCAAAACCACACCTATATATAAAGCAAAAAAAGGGATGTTAAAATTCTGCCAATTTGTCACATATCCTAAATTTTGGTTGTATCTTTGTGCTTCTAATTTTGAAGCATGCAAACTAACAAAACAATAGACCCAAAGCTACAAGGCAATACGATTGAGGTAAAAACCAGCAACAAAAATTCTAAAAAATTATACCTAGAAAGTTATGGTTGTGCTATGAACATGAGCGATAGCGAAATTGTGGCTTCTATACTTTTAAAAGAAGGCTTTAATACCACAAACAATTTAGAAGAAGCAGATTTAGTGCTAGTAAATACTTGTTCTATTCGTGAAAAAGCAGAGCAAACCGTAAGAAAACGTTTAGAAAAATTTAATGCCGTTAAAAAGAAAAACCCAAGTATGAAAGTAGGCGTTTTAGGCTGTATGGCAGAACGCTTGAAAGAAAAATTTTTAGAAGAAGAAAAAATAGTAGACCTTGTTGTTGGTCCAGATGCTTACCGTGATTTACCTAACTTAATTAAAGAGGTAGATGCAGGTCGAGATGCTGTAAATGTACTTTTATCTAAAGAAGAAACTTACGGTGACTTATCGCCTGTACGCCTAGTAGGTAATGGCGTTAGTGCTTTTGTTTCTATAACAAGAGGTTGTGATAATATGTGTACTTTTTGTGTAGTTCCTTTTACAAGAGGTAGAGAACGTAGCAGAGAACCAAAAAGTATTTTAGCCGAAATACAAAACCTTGCAGACACCAATTATAAAGAAATAACCTTACTTGGTCAAAATGTTGATAGTTACCTTTGGTATGGTGGCGGATTAAAAAAAGACTTTAAAAATGCTTCTGAAATTGCTAAAGCAACAGCTATCGATTTTGCTAAATTGTTAGATATGTGCGCAACTAAATTTCCGAAGATACGGTTTCGCTTTTCTACATCCAATCCACAAGATATGCTAGAAGATGTATTTCATGTTATGGCAAAACACCCCAATATTTGCAAATACATTCACTTACCTGTACAAAGCGGAAGTACTACTGTTTTAAAACGAATGAACAGACAACATACTAGAGAAGAATATATAGCTTTGATAGATAAGATTCGAAATATTTTACCAGATTGCTCTATAAGTCAAGATATGATTGCTGGTTTTTGTGGCGAAACTGAAGAAGAACACCAAGAAACACTTTCATTAATGGATTACGTAAAATACGATTTTGGTTATATGTATGCCTATTCTGAAAGACCCGGAACACTAGCTGCTAAAAAAATGAAAGACGATGTACCTTTAGAAACAAAAAAACGCCGTTTACAAGAAATTATCGACAAACAACGCCAACATGGTTTTTACAGAACCAAGCAGTTTGTAGGAAAAACAGTAGAAGTTTTAATTGAAAGAGCTTCTAAAAAATCGCCATCACAATGGTCTGGCAGAACATCTCAAAACACAGTTGCTGTTTTTGAAAAAGAACACTATAAAATTGGTGATTTGGTACTTGTTAAAATAAATGATTGCACCAGCGCTACATTAATTGGTAAAGCCATTGGTTTTGCGCACTAATTTGAATTAAAAAATGGAAAACTTACAAACCATCAAACAACGCTTCGGTATTATAGGAAACGATGCTGCTTTAAATAGATCTATTTCTAAAGCCATACGTGTTGCACCTACAGATATTTCTGTTTTGGTAACCGGTAAAAGTGGTGTTGGTAAAGAAACTATTCCGAAGATTATACATGCTTTATCACACAGAAAACACGCAAAATATATTGCCGTAAATTGTGGTGCTATACCAGAAGGTACTATTGATAGTGAACTTTTTGGACATGAAAAAGGTGCTTTTACTGGCGCCACACAAACAAGAAAGGGCTATTTTGAAGTAGCAGATGGCGGTACTATTTTTTTAGATGAAGTTGGTGAATTACCTTTAACAACACAAGTGCGTTTATTACGTGTTTTAGAAAACGGCGAATTTATGAAAGTAGGTTCTTCTCAAGTACAAAAAACAAATGTGCGTATTGTAGCCGCCACCAACCTTCCTATGCACCAAGCAATTAAAGATGGTAAATTTAGAGAAGATTTGTATTACAGGCTCTCAACCATAGAGATTCACTTACCAGCTTTAAAAGAAAGAAAAGAAGACATCCATTTATTATTTCGAAAATTTGCTTCAGATTTTGCTCAAAAATACGGCATGCCAACCGTAAGATTAACAGAACAAGCTGTGCAATTACTTAATAACTACCATTTTCCAGGAAATATTAGGCAACTAAAAAATATTGCAGAACAAATTTCTGTCATTGAAGAAGAACGTACAATTAGTGCAGAAAAATTAGCAAGTTACTTGCCAAAATACAACAGCAATCTTCCATCTATAATAGAAGACCCTAAAAATAAAAGTGATTTTTCTAATGAACGAGAAATTATGTACAAAGTTTTGTTTGATATGCGCAATGACATTAATGATTTAAAGCAGCTTACTTTAGAATTAATGAAAAACGGCAACAGTACTTCGGTACAAGAAAACAACCATCAACTTATCGAAAAAATTTACCGAGAAGAACCTGTTTCCGAAGAAAAAACTACAACACCCAAAGTAGAAGTTCTTCGATTTAAAGAAGAAAATTATCAAAAAAATCAAGATTATAATTATATTGAAACCATAGAAGCAGACGAAAGCTTGTCATTGCAAGAAAAAGAAGTAGAAATGATTAAAAAATCTTTAGAAAGAAACCAAGGAAAACGTAAATTAGCAGCAAAAGAATTGGGTATTTCTGAAAGAACCTTATATAGAAAAATTAAACAATACGATTTATAACGCATATGAAAGCAATAGAAATATTTAAAATTCGAAAAAGGTTTACCATGAATAGCTCAGAAAAAATTAGAGCAGAAGCAGAAACCTTAATTAACGAAAAACACTATCAAGGCTATCGCTTAATAACTGCATCTTTCACCATAGAAGGTGGTTATTTTTATGCTTTCATTACAATGAAAAAACCGAATACCTACTAACTATGAAATTAAGAAATATACTTTTTCTACTTCTCATTAGTTTAAGCTTTCAACGTTGCGGTATTTACTCATTTACTGGCGGAAATGTAGGTGATGCCAAAACCATTAAAGTAGCTTACTTTGAAAATAATGCCGTCTTGGTAGAGCCATCTCTAAGTCAAAAATTCACCATTGCTTTGCAAGATTTATTTACAAGTCAGACAAATTTAACATTGGTAAATGCTGATGCCGATTTGACTTTTGAAGGTGAAATTGTAGAATATCGTATCAACCCAATGACTGCTACAGCTAGCCAACAAGCCGCTCAAAACAGGTTAACTATTGGCATTAATGTGCGTTTTTTTAATCGCTTAAAAGAAGAAGATAATTTTGAGCGCAAATTTTCTTTTTACTATGATTTTGATGCAGATGCAAATACCAATGCTATATTAGATGACGCATTTGAAACCATTTTTGAACGCATAAATCAAGATATTTTTAACGCGTCTGTTGCTAAATGGTAAATACAAAATGAAAAAAGCCGATTACACATACTTATTACAACATCCGCAGCAAGTTTCTAATGCAAAAACTGCTGAATTAAAAACCATCATCCTTAATTTCCCTTATTTTCAATCTGCAAGAGCTTTATATTTAAAAGGATTAAAACAACAAGAAAGTTTTCAATACAATAACGAATTAAAAAAAACAGCAGCCTACACTACAAACCGAACATTGTTATTTGAGTTTATCACTTCAAAAGCATTTGATAAAGAACCAATACCAACAGAAAAAATACTTTCAGAAATTGAAGTTGTAGATGCGCAAGTTATTAAAGCATTACATCAAGAAATTAACAAGCAACACCCTTCTGAAATTGCTTTAAATCAACTGCAAAATACCCTTGAAATAAACAAGCCCCTACCGTTTAAACCAAACGAAACACATTCTTTTAATGAATGGTTACAAATCATAAAAATTTCACCCATTGAACGGGTAACTGACAATAGCACCAAAAAATTAAATTTAATTGATAAATTTATTGAAAACAAGCCACGCATTACAGCTGTTAAAAAAACTGCTGACTCAACCGTTCTAAAAAATCAAAAAAACACACTTGATAACGCCCTTATGACAGAAACTTTAGCAAAAGTTTATGTTGCGCAACAAAAGTTTGAAAATGCCATAACTGCATATCGAATTTTAAGTTTGAAATATCCAGAAAAAAGTGGTTTCTTTGCAGACCAAATTAAAGCAATACAATTATTACAAAAAAATAAAGCATGAGTTATACACTGTTTCTAATCGTTATCATGATTATCGCATTATTGTTAATCTTAATTATTATGGTTCAAAATCCAAAAGGAGGAGGACTTGCATCTTCATTTGGTGGTGGTGGAACACAAAGTTTAGGTGGTGTTCAAAACACCAATAACTTTTTAGACAAAAGTACTTGGTATTTAGCCGGAGCATTAATGTTAATGATTTTATTATCTAACTTTGTTGCGCCAAATAAAAATGCTATTAATACAAATTCTCAAATTGAGAATACTATTAACGATAGAGAAATACAAGAACCTGTACCAACAGAAAGTACACAACCAACATCTTCTGACACAAAAGAAGAAAAGGGTGCCGAAAATAACGGTAACTAAGTACATATCCACAAAATAAAAAATGCCAACGTAAATGACACGTTGGCATTTTTTATTTCAATTTGTCAGTAAAATGATAATGGCACAATTTCTGACTATAAAAAGCAAACAAATCAAATTAAAATTTTTCAATTATGGCATTAAAAATAAAACCTCTAGCAGACAGAGTGCTTGTAGCTCCAGCTGCAGCAGAAACTAAAACCGCTTCTGGCATTATCATACCAGACAATGCAAAAGAAAAGCCACAAAAAGGTATAGTAAAAGCAGTAGGAAAAGGCACAAAAGACGAACCTATGACCGTTAAAGTAGGCGACACAGTTTTGTATAGCAAATATGGTGGCACCGAATTAAAATTAGACGGAAAAGACTATTTAATGATGCGAGAAAGCGATATTTTGGCCATTGTTTAAGGCAATAACCATCGTTTCAGAATAAAAAGAACAATCATTCACTATGTTCCTGTCTTTTCAGGAGTAACAAACAAAAAATACAAAAATGGCAAAAGATATAAAATTTGATATTGAAGCACGCGACGGATTAAAACGTGGCGTAGACGCATTGGCAAATGCAGTAAAAGTAACGTTAGGACCTAAAGGAAGAAATGTAATTATAAGTAAACCTTTTGGCGGACCAACAGTTACCAAAGATGGTGTTTCTGTAGCAAAAGAAGTAGAATTAGAAGATCCATTAGAAAATATGGGTGCCCAAATGGTAAAAGAAGTCGCTTCTAAAACCAACGATTTAGCAGGAGACGGAACCACAACTGCTACGGTGTTAGCTCAAGCTATCGTAAAAGAAGGTTTAAAAAATGTTGCTGCTGGTGCAAACCCTATGGATCTAAAAAGAGGTATTGACAAAGCTGTTAATGCTATTGTTTTAGACCTAGAAAAGCAAGCAAAAAAAGTAGGAAATTCTTCAGAAAAAATAAAACAAATAGCATCAATTTCTGCAAATAATGATTCATTAATTGGTGATTTAATTGCCACTGCTTTTGATAAAGTTGGTAAAGAAGGCGTCATTACCGTAGAAGAAGCTAAAGGAACAGATACTTATGTAGATGTTGTTGAAGGCATGCAATTTGACAGAGGTTATTTATCTCCTTATTTTGTAACCAATGCAGACAAAATGATTGCGGATTTAGAAAATCCTTACATTTTATTATTTGACAAAAAGATTTCTAACTTACAAGAAATTCTTCCTATTTTAGAGCCAATAGCACAATCTAGTAGACCTTTATTGATTATTGCAGAAGATGTTGACGGACAAGCCTTAGCTACCTTAGTCGTTAATAAATTACGAGGCGGATTAAAAATAGCTGCGGTAAAATCCCCTGGATTTGGTGATCGAAGAAAAGCAATGTTAGAAGATATTGCAATCTTAACAGGAGGTACTGTTATTTCAGAAGAAAGAGGTTTCTCTTTAGAGAATACTACTTTAGATTTATTAGGAACCGCAGAAACAGTAACCATTGACAAAGACAACACAACTATTGTAAATGGGTCAGGAAAAGCAGCTCAAATAAAAGCAAGAGTAAACCAAATAAAAGCTCAGATAGAAACAACAACATCTGATTATGATAGAGAAAAATTACAAGAACGCTTGGCAAAATTAGCTGGAGGAGTTGCTGTTTTATATGTAGGTGCTGCTTCTGAAGTAGAAATGAAAGAGAAAAAAGATCGTGTAGATGATGCCCTAAATGCAACACGCGCGGCAGTAGAAGAAGGTATTGTTGCTGGTGGTGGTGTTGCGCTTGTTAGAGCAAAGAAAACATTAGAGAAATTTACCACAGAAAATCTTGACGAAGTTACTGGTATACAAATAATAGCGCGTGCTATTGAAGCTCCTTTACGCACCATTGTAGAAAATGCTGGTGGTGAAGGCTCTGTAGTTATCAACAAAGTACTTGAAGGTAAAAAAGATTTTGGTTATGATGCCAAATCAGAAAAATATGTAGACATGCTAAAAGCAGGTATTATTGATCCTAAAAAAGTAACAAGAGTTGCTTTAGAAAATGCAGCTTCAGTTGCTGGAATGATACTTACAACCGAATGTGCATTGATAGATATTAAAGAAGATGCTCCAGCTGGTGGTATGCCTCCAATGGGTGGCGGAATGCCAGGTATGATGTAAATTTTTACTATAACAAAAAAGCCAGCTTTATGCTGGCTTTTTTTTATTATTAAGGTTGCTTTTTTTTAGCAACTTTTTTTAAATCCATTTTACAAACAGGACAAGTACCTTTATCCTTATAGGTTTTTTCACCCTCACATTTCATTGGACATTGATACTCCTGATGTGCTACAACTTTTGTAGTTGTTGCTTTTGTTGTTGTTTTTTCATCTTTCTTACAAGCAGTAAATAAAACACTTACAACAAAAACTAAAGCAATTGTTTTTAGTATATTCTTCATTATTTTTATATTAAATTGTTTAAAAGCAAAGCTACTAAAAAAAATAATTACTTTCTATTATAATAAAAAGCGGGTATTAACAACAACACAAATAAAGGGTGAATGATAAACCTACGTAAATAAAAAATCAATAAATATCCATGATGCACTCTATAATACAAAGCCACCAAAAATGAAATACTTAAAATAAAAAACATGAAGCCATAAAAAAACAAACTAAACTTGAGTATTGATTTCTTCTGAAATAAAACATAAATTATTGCCAAAGAAATTACAGCATTTAATAGATAACGAAAAAAATAATGCAACATTAATTTTGGTATTCTAAAAGGCGGAAAATCTTTTAACAAATAATCATTTTGAAAATATTCAATAAACGGATCATAAAATAAATCCTTTGCAAAAGCTCTAACCAAAATCAAAGCAAAAAACAAACTGCTTGCAATAATAATTTTAGTATTTCTACGCATTATTTTTACTGTGTTTAGAAAATTTTCGAACCCAAATAACCCATAATAAAAATGTAATTCCGTAAATAATTGCAGGAAAAACTAATTTATGCAATACAGATTGATACTCTGGGTATTTATATAGAAAAAGAGAAAGCAAAACAATTCTAACAATATTTACTAAATATATAATAAAGCTTCCGAAGATTGCAAACAAAAACGTTGTTAGTGCTTTTCCAGAAAATGCTATAATAAAAGATATAAACAAAATAATAATACTAAAACCATTACAGCCTTCTATTACTTTTGCCGTTAATTGATTACCAACATAAATATCAACCGCCAATTCTTTATCATATTGTTTTACATTTAAATGATATCCTAAAAATTGCGCTAGTGATTGAGAATGCTGCGCAACCGTCTTAGTAATTGGAGCGCAAGAAAAAGGAACAACTTTTACTTGCGTTTTTTTAAGATAAACCGCATATAAAGCAAACAATAAGAAGTAGGTAACAAAAAATTTTATTAAAAATAAAATGATTGGCTTTTGTTGTTTCATAAGTAAGTGGTTACTTTTGTTGTTTGTCAAAAATACAAATAAAAAGCTCATGCATCAGCATCAAAATAAAATTGACTCCATTTTCAAGAAAGATCTTTCGGTAGAAGACACTTTACAAGCGGTTTGTAATTATTTACAAAGATCAGTTCCTAACTATGATTGGGTAGGGTTTTACTTTAAAAATGGCAACAAAGCAGAATTAAAATTAGCACAATTTACAGGCAAACCCACAGAACATATTATTATTCCCTTCGGAAAAGGAATTTGCGGGCAAGTAGCTGTTAGCAATCAAAAATTTGTAGTAGCAGATGTTACTGCAGAAGATAATTATATTTCGTGTGGCTTAGATGTAAAAAGTGAAATAGTAATCCCTATTTTTAAAAACGGAGAAAACATTGGGCAAATAGATATTGACTCACATACACGCAATGCATTTACAAAAAAAGATGTGCTTTTTTTAGAAAAATTATGCTCTAAAATTGAATTCTTTCTTTTGAATACAGCTAAGTAATTGATTTTTAATAAATTAATCACTTATGTTTGATGATTTATTAATCCCTCTAAAGACGAAAAATAAACAAACCCATTCTCAAGTTGCTTATTAAAGCAACAAATTACAGGCCATTCAAAAAGATGGGCTCATTAGTAAATTTTTTAACTGGTTACACGTTTTCTTAGAAAATGCTGAATAAGCTTTGTCTAAAAAATTGTTAATTACTACCTCATTTTGTTATTATCTTTTTGAAGCAGATGAAATGAGTTTTAGTAGCTTTGTGTCAAATCTTTCAAACAACATAAATGAGTATCTCAAAGTCTGCATTAATTTCAGTTTTTCACAAAGATGGCTTAGCGCCAATTGTACAAAAACTACACGCGTTAAACATAACTATTTATTCTACCGGTGGTACAGAAAAATTTATTAAAGAGTTAAATATTCCTGTAATTGCAGTAGAAAACATCACCTCATACCCATCCATTTTAGGTGGCAGAGTTAAAACCTTACACCCTAAAATTTTTGGTGGCATTTTAAATAGAAAAGAGTTAGAAAGTGATCAAAAAGAAATTAATCAATATGACATTCCTCAAATAGATATCGTTATTGTTGACCTCTACCCTTTTGAAAAAACAGTAGCTTCTAGAGCAACTGAAGAAGAAATCATAGAAAAAATTGACATTGGTGGTATTTCACTTATAAGAGCAGCAGCAAAAAACTTTAAAGACGTTTTTTGTATTTCATCTATGAAACAATATTCAGAAGTTTTGACGCTATTAGAAAATAACAACGGAAACTTTTCTTTAGAAGATAAAAAGAAATTTGCACGTAAAGCATTTAATATATCATCTCATTACGATACCGCTATTTTTAATTACTTTAATCAAGCGCATGAAGAGCCTGCTTTAAAAATTAGCGAAACCAACGGTAAAGTTTTACGTTATGGAGAAAATCCACATCAAAAAGGTTTTTTCTTCGGAAACTTTGATGATATGTTTGATAAGCTTCATGGTAAAGAACTTAGTTATAACAATTTATTAGATGTAGATGCCGCAGTCAACCTAATGAACGAATTTACAGACGAAGCACCAACTTTTGCCGTCTTAAAACATAACAATGCATGTGGTTTTTCTCAAAGACCAACTATTTTACAAGCATATATAGATGCATTGGCAGGCGACCCAACATCTGCCTTTGGCGGTGTTTTAATAAGCAATACTAAGATTGACAAAGCCACTGCTAATGAAATTCATAAACTATTTTGTGAAGTTGTCATCGCCCCAACTTTTGAGCCAGAAGCATTGTCAATCCTAAAAGGAAAAAAGAATCGCATTCTTTTAGTGCAAAAACAAATTACACTACCCAAGAGAACAATTAGAACTTGTTTAAATGGAACACTTGTTCAAGATAGAGATTTTAAAACAGATGCATTAGAAAATTTAACCTATGTAACTAACAATAAGCCAACGCAAAATGAGTTAGATGATTTATTGTTTGCTTCTAAAATTTGTAAACACACTAAATCAAACACCATAGTGCTCGTAAAAGACAAACAACTTTGCGCTAGCGGAACTGGACAAACATCAAGAGTAGACGCTTTAAATCAATCCATTGCAAAAGCAAAACACTTTCAATTTAATTTACAAGGCGCTGTTATGGCAAGTGATGCGTTTTTTCCATTTCCAGATTGCGTAGCCATTGCACATGCCGAAGGAATAAATGCAGTAATACAACCCGGAGGCTCAATAAAAGACCAATTAAGCATCAATTTTTGTAATGAAAAAAATATGGCAATGGTATTTACCAGAATACGTCATTTTAAACATTAAATTTAGTAACTTTGGAAACCCTCAAACATTTAACACAAAACTAATTAATACACTATGGGATTTTTTGACTTTATGACAGAGGATATTGCCATTGATTTAGGAACGGCAAATACATTGATAATTCACGACGGAAAAGTTGTTGTTGATTCACCTTCTATTGTTGCCAGAGATAGAATTACCGGAAAAATCATTGCCACCGGAAAAGAAGCCAACCTAATGCAAGGAAAAACCCATGAAAATATTAAAACAATTAGACCTTTAAAAGATGGGGTTATAGCAGATTTTGAAGCTTCAGAAGAAATGATAAAAGAATTTATCAAAAATATCCCTTCCATAAAAAATCGGTTTTTCAAACCTTCACTTCGTATGGTAATTTGTATTCCATCTGGCATTACAGAAGTTGAAAAAAGGGCCGTTAGAGATTCTGCCGAACATATGAACGCTAAAGAAGTATATTTAATACATGAGCCAATGGCTGCTGCTATAGGAATTGGCATTAATATTATGGAACCAAAAGGAAACATGATTATTGATATAGGAGGCGGAACAACAGAAATTGCTGTAATTGCACTTGGCGGAATTGTTTGTGACAAATCTGTCAAAGTTGCAGGAGATGTCTTTACAAATGACATTGCCTATTATATGCGTACACAACACAATCTATATATTGGAGAACGAACTGCAGAAAATGTAAAAATAAGTATTGGTGCAGCCACTGAAGATTTAGATACGCCACCAGAAGATATGTTGATACAAGGACGAGATTTATTAAGTGGAAAACCAAAACAAGTACAAATTTCGTTTCGTGAAATTGCAAAAGCTTTAGATAAATCTATTTTACGTATTGAAGATGCCGTCATGGAAACTTTATCGCAAACGCCACCAGAATTAGCAGCAGACATCTATAATACAGGTATTTATTTAGCGGGAGGAGGCTCCATGCTACGTGGTTTAGATAAAAGACTTTCAAGAAAAACCGACTTGCCCGTATTTGTAGCTGAAGACCCCTTAAAAGCAGTAGTTCGTGGAACAGGAATTGCCTTAAAAAATCTTGAAAAATACAAAAATGTATTAATGAAATAATCTCTTATATTTTTGTAACTAGATGCAGCAAATTATTTTCTTTATTCAAAAATACAGATACTTTTTGCTATTTATTTTTTTAGAAATTATAGCAATAGTACTCACTATTCAAACGCATTCTTTACATAGAAGTAAATTTATTAGTGCGACTAACAGATTTACAGGTAGTATTTATGAAAAAACAAATGGCTTTTCTGAATTGTTTATTCTGAAAAAAAACAACGCCCAACTCTCACAAGAAAACACCCGTCTTAAAAACTTGCTAGCTGCTACAACAATAAAAAATAGCAATTCATTTTTAGACAGTACACATAGCCTTCAAAAATTTACCTATACCAATGCAAAGGTTACCAAAAATAATTTTCGCAAAAAACGTAATTTTATTTGGATAAATAAAGGCACTAAAGATGGTGTTACCAAAGGTATGGGTGTCATTAATTCAAATGGTATTATTGGTGTTACCGTTGATGCAACAAAAAACTATGCCCTTATTCTTTCTATCTTAAATATTGATTCTAGTATTAATGTTAAACTTAAAAGCAAGCGCCATATTGGGTCGTTAACTTGGAATGGTACGCATTATAAAAATGTTCAATTAAATGATATTCCAAGAGAAGCTAAAATAAAAATTGGAGACACCATTGTAAGTGGAGGAGAATCAAACCTTTTTCCAGAAGGCATCCCTATTGGAGTTATTAAAAATTTTGATTTTGACAGAAACTTTTACGAAAACATTAATGTAGTATTATTTAATGATATGAGTGCTATTGAATATGTTCAAATAATTCAGAATTTACATAAAAAAGAACTTGATTCTCTAAATCAATACATTTCTAATGAATAGCAATCTAGTAAAAAACAGCATTCGGTTTTTAGGATTGGTATTCCTACAAATTCTAATTTTCAATAATATTTACTTCTTGGGTTATATAAACCCTGCAATCTATATAGCGTTTGTTTTACTATACCCTTTAAAAAAAGAAAGAGGGTCTTTTTTGTTTTTAAGCTTTTTAATTGGACTCACTATTGATATTTTCAGTAATACTGGTGGTGTAAATGCAGCAGCAACACTTTTTATAGCCTATATAAGAATCTCTATTCTTAATTTTATACTTCGTAAAAATGATTATGACTATATTTTATTTAAATTAAAATCATTATCATTAATTAAAATTTTCTCATTTATTTTTATACTAACCTTTATACACCAATTTATTATTTACAGCTTAGAATCTTTCTATCTTAAAGACATTTTATCTTCATCACTGAAAGCGCTATATGCTAGTATATTTAGTAGCATTATTTTATTTTTTTCTATTCAACTATTTTCTAAAAAGAAATAAATGAAAAAGGGCCTTTTACTTTATTTTACAGTTCTTTTTATTGGTGTAATTTTTATAGCACGTCTTTTTTACATACAAATTATAAATGTAAATCACGACCCCTTACAAAGTTCTACAATTAGAAAAAAAATAGAATACCCACATCGCGGGTATGTATTTGATAGAAACGGAACTTTATTAGTTGCAAATCAAATATCGTATGATATAATGATTGTACCTAAAGAAGTTAAACCGCTAGACACTATAGAATTCTGTAATTTATTAGGTATTGATAAACAATATTTCAAAACTCGGTTTTTAAAATCAAAAAAATATTCACCAAGATTACCCTCGGTTTTTGTTGGACAACTTTCTAAAGAAGACTATGCCCGCTTTCAAGAAAAAAAACATAAATACAAAGGTTTTTATGTTCAAAAAAGATTTTTAAGAAAATACCCTATTAAATCAGCAGCTAATGTTTTAGGTTATATCAGCGAAGTTAACGAAAATCTAATTCAAAAAAACCCGTATTACCAATTAGGAGAATTAATTGGTACTGCTGGTGTAGAAAAAAGCTATGAAAAACAACTAAGAGGTAAAAAAGGAGTTAAATACTTTCAAAGAGATATCTACAACAAAAACATTGGCCCCTACAAAGACGGCGCATTTGATACCGTTTCATTACCAGGAAAAGACCTTACTTTAACAATTGATAGTCAACTACAACAATATGGCGAAGCACTGATGCAAAATAAACGTGGTGGCATTGTTGCTATAGAGCCATCTTCCGGAGAAATACTTGCCTTAGTTTCGTTGCCAACCTACGACCCAAACATGATGGTCGGAAGAAAGCGTTCTATCAACTCCGTTAAGCTGTTTGGTGATACCATTCAAAAACCAATGTTAGACAGAGGTTTACAATCTATGTATCCGCCTGGATCACCCTTTAAAATATTAACAGGACTCATTGGGCTTCAAGAAGGTATTATTGATACAAATACAATTTTTTATTGCTACCATGGATACAAATATGGTAGAAAAGGTTTTATGGGCTGCCATGACCATAAAAGTAATGTCAATTTACATTACGCTATCTACACATCTTGCAATACTTATTTTGCTCAAACTTACCGAAAAATCATTGAAAAATATGAAAACCCATTTACTGGAATGAACGCTTGGAATAAACATGTTAAAAGTTTTGGTTTGGGTGCTTATTTTGGAAATGATTTGGCTTCTGGGCAAAAAGGACTAATACCTGATGGTTCTTATTACAACAAATGGTATCCTTCAAAAAGATGGACAGCTACCTATACACTATCAAATGCCATTGGTCAAGGCGAAATACTTACAACACCCATTCAGCTAGCAAATATGACTGCAGCTATAGCAAACAGAGGCTTTTATTATACACCTCATATTGTAAAAAAAATCAAAAATTTGCCCTTAAACAAAACATTTACAACACCTAAGTACACAAGTATTGACACCAAATATTTTAGTCCAATAATTGCAGGCATGTACGACGTTTTTGAAAACCCTCATGGCACCGCTCATAGCTCTAAAGTAAAAGATATTGCTATTTGTGGCAAAACTGGTACGGCAGAAAATTATATAAAAGTAAATGGAAAACGCATTAAACTTACAGATCATTCTATTTTTATTGCTTTTGCACCCAAAGACAATCCTAAAATAGCGATTGCAGTGTTTGTAGAAAATGGCTATTGGGGATCTCAATGGGCAGGACCAATTGCGACCTTAATGATAGAAAAATACTTAAAAGGAAAAACCAGCAGACATTATCTAGAACAACGTATGTTTAACGGAAGTTTAGAAGACGAATACCAAAAACAATTAGATCTAGAAAATTACAATGCGGAAGAGCAATAATAATATTATAAAAAATATTGATTGGCTACTTGTTTTGCTGTATTGCATGCTTGTGTTTTTTGGCTGGTTAAATATTTATGCAACCATTCACGATGAATCTCATTTTAAAATATTAGATTTTTCTACGCTTTATGGAAAACAAATCATATGGATTGTTCTTGCCATACCGCTCATATTTTTTATCATGCTTTTAGACGCAAAATTTTACGAACGCTTTGCAAGTTTCTTTTATATGTTTGCCATTCTGTTATTAGTATTCATATTTCCCTTCGGAAAAAGTATAAATGGCGCTACCTCTTGGTATTCCTTCGGAAGCTTTACCATTCAACCGGCAGAGTTTGCCAAGGCTTTTGTAGCATTAGGAGTTGCACGTTTATTGAGCGATAAGCAATTCAGTCTTAAAATACGTAAATCACAAATAAAAGCTTTTTTTCTAATTCTATTGCCCGCATTCCTTATCATCTTACAACCAGACCCAGGGTCTGCACTAATTTATGGTGCCTTTTTATTTGTTTTTTATAGAGAAAATCTTCCAGATTATTATATAATAATAGGTTTTATTGTAATTCTTTTATTCATCTCCAGAATATTTTTTGGTTTCCAAAATGTAACATTATTTATAGTAAGCATTACCATTTTCGGACTCATGTATTTAGCACTTTTCAGAAAAAAAGCATTAAAGAAAGGATGGTTTAATATTGTTATTTTAACTATGGGGTTAATTGTATATACACTTAGTACTCAATTTATTTATAACAATATTTTAAAACAGCACCATAGAGATCGCTTTGAAGTTCTTTTAAAAATAAAAAAAGATGCAAGTGACATTGGTTATAATACAAACCAAGCAATAAAAACAATTTCATCTGGTGGTTTTTTTGGAAAAGGATACTTACAAGGTGACCGAACCCAAGGAAAATTTGTTCCAGAACAAGAAACAGATTATATTTTTAGTGCTGTTGGAGAAGAATGGGGCTTTGTTGGAAGTAGTTTAGTGGTCATTATTTTTGTTATTTTTCTTTTAAGAATCATCCATAAAGCAGAGAGTCAAAAAAACCCATTTAGTCGTATTTATGGTTATAGCATTGCTTCTATTTTCTTTTTACACTTTACAATTAATATTGGTATGGTAATGGGTATACTTCCTACTATTGGAATTCCGTTACCATTTTTTAGTTATGGCGGATCAGCCTTATGGGGTTTTACCCTCTTGCTATTTATCTTTATTAGGCTAGACGCCTATAAAACAAATGAATGGTAAGTGTATTTTACAATTCTTTTTATAGAACAAAAAAAGCACCTTCCAATGGGAGGTGCTTTTTTCTATATTTTTAGGTGTACTATTTATAAAGCAGCAACGTGCTTTGCTAGTTTAGATTTTAAATTAGCAGCTTTATTCTTATGAATAACATTGGTTTTTGCTAATTTATCTAACATACCAGCAACTTTAGGAAACAAAGCTTCTGCTTCTTTCTTTTCTGTTAAAGCGCGCAATTTACGTACAGCATTACGTGTAGTTTTGTGCTGATACTTGTTTCTTAAACGCTTAACATCGTTACTTCTAATTCTTTTTAATGCTGACTTGTGATTTGCCATTGTTTTTTTATTTAAAAAATTGTAGTCCGTAGGGGAATCGAACCCCTGTTACCAGGATGAAAACCTGGCGTCCTAACCCCTAGACGAACGGACCATTAAAATGCAACCTTATGATTGCGGATGCAAAAGTACAACTATTTTTTATTTTGCAAAATATTTTTGACTAAAATTAATAGGCTTTCGCAAATAAAACTTTTTTACTAGATTTCTTTCCACTATAAACACACAAGCCCTCTTCAATTTTAGCATCATTTGGAATACAACGGATGGTGGCCTTTGTAAGTTCTTTTATTTTTTCTTCCGTTTGTTCTGTACCATCCCAATGTGCTAAAATAAAACCACCCTTTGTATCTAATACCTCTTTAAATTCATCAAAAGTAGACACCTCTGTAATATGCTTATTTCTAAAAGATACTGCTTTGTTAAAAATACTTTCTTGCATTTGTGCAAGTAAATTATGCAAATATTGGCCAATACCATCTATATTTTGCAGTGACTTTTCTTTGGTGTCTCTACGCGCAATCTCTACTTGGTTATTTTCTAAATCTCTAGGGCCAACAACTAGCCTAACTGGGTAGCCTTTCAATTCATACGCTGCAAATTTAAAACCTGGGCGCTTGTTAACATCTGTATCAATTTGAACACGAATGCCAAATTTCTCTAAGTCCTTTTTTATTTCGTGAGATTTTGCCAACAAAAGCTCATTTTGTTCGGTGTTTTTTTTATGCAAAAAAGGAATAATAACAACTTGATAAGGTGCTAATTTAGGAGGTAATACCAAGCCGTCATCATCAGAATGTGTCATGATTAAAGCACCCATTAAGCGGGTAGAAACACCCCAGCTTGTTCCCCAAACATATTCTTCTCCTCCTTCTGCTGCTTGAAACTTCACATCAAAGGCTTTTGCAAAATTCTGCCCTAAATAATGTGATGTGCCTGCTTGTAATGCTTTACCATCTTGCATTAAAGCCTCTATTGTAAAGGTTTCTTCTGCACCTGCAAATCGCTCACTATCACTCTTATAACCTTTTATTACTGGCATAGCCATCCAATCTTGTGCGAAAGTTGCATACACTTGATGCATTGTTTTTGCCTCATCTATGGCTTCTTGCTTGGTAGCATGTGCTGTATCCCCTTCTTGCCATAAAAATTCTGCTGTACGCAAAAATAAACGCGTACGCATTTCCCATCGTACAACATTTGCCCATTGGTTAATCAATAATGGCAAATCTCTATATGATTGTACCCAACCTTTATAAGTATTCCAGATAATTGCTTCAGAAGTTGGTCTAACAATTAACTCTTCTTCTAATTTAGCTTCTGGGTCAACAATGAGTTTACTTTTATTTTCTGGGTCTGTTTTTAATCTGTAATGCGTTACAACAGCACATTCTTTTGCAAATCCTTCTGCATTTTTTTCTTCTGCTTCAAATAAACTTTTCGGAACAAAAATTGGAAAGTAAGCATTTTGATGTCCCGTCTCTTTAAACATCTTATCCAATTGATCTTTAATCAACTCCCAAATTGCAAAGCCATAAGGCTTAATAACCATACAACCCCTTACCGCAGAATTTTCTGCTAAATCAGCACTTTTTACTAGCTCATTATACCATGCAGAAAAATTTTCTGCCCTTGATGTTAATTTTTTACTCATATACTGTAGTTTGGCATAAAATTTGTAACTTTTTACAAAAATATTAGCACTACAAAACTAGTTATTTTTTGTATATTTAAACAACAAATACAGCATAGATTATGAAAGCATTTTACTTTATTAACAAAGAAATCGCTAAAATTACACTTTTAAGCTTGGTGTTTTTAAGCTTAACATCCTGTGGAAGCTACCAAAGCGTACATAATGATACCGATGGTATTTACACATCTAAAACAACTACTAAAAAAACAACTCCGAAAGAAAAAGAAGTTGTTGTTCAAAATAGTGATGATGTAGATTACGAAGCGTACTTTAAAAAGGAAAAAGAAGATTATGAAAACATTCAACAAGATGATATTTTTACAGATGTAGATAGTTACGAATACGATTCAGAAAATAATTCAGAAGAAAATACAAGCAGTAATGCTGCATGGGGACAATACAGTAATACTGTTGTTACCATTCATGTAGATCCTTTTTCTAACTATAGCCCTTGGGGTTACGGATATTATGGATATGGGTACCGCCCTTGGAGATATGGTTATCGCTATAACAGTTGGTACAACCCGTTTAATAGCGGATTTTATGGTAGTTATTACGGCGGATTTAACCCTTACTGTTCTCCTTACGGATACGGTTATGGCTATAATTATGGTTATAATCCTTATTTTTATAGAGGTTACAACAGAAACCCTTATTATAATGGTTATGGGTATTATGGTTATAGAAATACAAGAAATTATGATTACTACGGAAGAAGAACGGCATACAATACTCGTAGAGGTTTATCAAGAGGTAGATTAGCAACAAGAACAGCTACAACATCGAGAAGGCCTTCAATCCTTAATCGAAATACTACAAGAAGAACAAGAAACACTACAACAAGACCTCGTACTTCTACAAGACCAAGAACTATAAGTCCTAGAAACACCACAAGACCAAGAACAATCTCTCCAAGAAATACAACACCAAGACCAAGAACCACAACACGTCCTAGAACAACTACGAGACCTCGTGTTAGTTCTCCAAGAACAGTTAGACCAAGAACAAAATCTTCTACAAGAGTTCGTTCTAACACAACAAGAACCGCTCCTAGCACAAGATCAAGATCTTCTCGCTCAACAGCATCTCGTTCTAGCGGAAGAAGCAGCGCTTCATCTCATAGTAAATCTTCTGGCAGAAGTAGAAAATAAAAGTAATTCATAAGTAATATATACATGAAAAAAATATTTTTAGTGGCTTTCGTTCTAACAACGATTTTTGCAAATTCGCAATCTTTAAGTTATAACGATGTAGGTGTCTTATTGGCCAAAGACAACCTTTACGGAACTGCACGATTAAATGCAATGGGAGGTGCCTTTGGTGCTTTAGGAGGCGATTTGTCTGCAACAGCAATCAACCCTGCATCTGGTGCCGTATTTCTAAATAGTGAAGCTTCTGCTACACTTTATTACAGAAATGCAGACATTACCAGTACTTTTTATGGTACAACAGTAAATAACAATGATGATTTTTTTAATCTTTCACAA